>CAXSHS010000018.1:30389-40674 GCA_964237325.1 uncultured Acidobacteriaceae bacterium
CCTAATCCTTTGACAACAGTCTTGTGCTTCACCGGTGCCTGGATCATAGACCGGTAGTACTGGATTCGCATCATGGACTTTGCCTGAGACTGTTCTGTCATGACTAGAGCTCCTCGACAGTCTTACCGCGCAGCGCAGCAACTTCGGCACGATCTCGCAACTGAACCAGAGCGTCAAAGGTCGCTTTGATCACGTTATGCGGGTTCGCTGAGCCGAGACTCTTACTTAACACATTCTGCACCCCGGCTGAAGTCATCACTGCGCGTACCGCCCCACCGGCAATCACGCCGGTACCTTCCGGCGCTGGCTTCAGTAGAACGTGCCCGGAGCCGAAGCGGCCCAACACTTGGTGCGGAATTGTTGTCTCGGTCAGATTGATGCGAACCAGGTTCTTTTTAGCGGACTCAATGCCCTTACGGATGGCCTGCGGCACTTCCTTCGCCTTGCCCGAACCGTAGCCCACAACACCGGAAGCCGGATCGCCTACGACAACCAATGCCGCAAACGACATGTTCTTGCCGCCTTTAACCACTTTGGTCACACGGTTGATTGCCACAACCTGATCCTTCAGGTTGTACTGCCCCGCATCGAGCTTTTTGTTCAGCATTGCCATTCCTGCCTCAATCCTTTGCCCACATTGCGATTCTGACGGTTAAAACTCAAGTCCTGCTTCGCGCGCGGCCTCAGCCAGTGCTTTGATGCGGCCATGATACAAATACCCGCCGCGATCAAAAACCACCTTCTTGATGCCTTGCTCCTGTGCCCGCTCAGCCACCAGTTTACCGATTTCCTTTGCGGCTTCGAGATTGCCGCCAGTTTTCAGCTTGGTTGTCACTGTGGAAGCGGAGGCCAGGGTCGAACCTTGGTTATCATCGATGATTTGCGCGTAGATATGATTTAACGAGCGGTACACATTCAGTCGGGGGCGAGTGACTGTGCCATGTACTTTCTGGCGAATACGCGAGTGAATACGTTGGCGAACTGCATTGCGCTTCAGTGTGGGAATCATAATATCCTTCCTAGTAGCGGAACCATTTTGTAGCCCCGTTCGGTAGTGTTACTTGGAGCCGGTCTTACCGGCCTTCTTCTTCAGCTTCTCGCCTGTGTAGCGAACACCTTTATTTTTATAGGGGTCCGGCTTGCGTAAGGAACGCATATCCGCCGCTACTTGACCAACCTTCTGCCGATCAATACCGGAGATGGTCAGGTGTGTCTGCTTGGCATCCACTGCAGCTGTGATACCGGTCGGCAGGGGAAATTCGATCTGGTGTGAGTAGCCTAAAGTAAATACCACCATATCCTTATTCTTAAGCTCTACACGATACCCGATGCCGACAATATCCAGATCCTTCGACCAACCCTTTGTCACGCCTTCTACGGCATTGAATACTAGGGCACGTGTCAATCCATGGATAGCTGCCTGCGAGTCATTCTGGCGTACAGCATGGATGTGGCCGTCGCGAGTTTCGAGCTGGATTCCTGCAGGAATCGGCTGCTGCACCTTTCCTCTGGGTCCTTCCACTCGTAGCGTGTTGCCTTCTACGCTATATTGCACCCCGGTTGGGAGCGGTATAGGCTGTCTTCCGATACGTGACATGGTTCAAATCCTTTAACGGCTTGCGAGTCTCGTATACCGTTTCCCGGCTTACGTTCCACTGCAGCCTCCGAGCATTCCGCTCGTCTTTCAAAAATCTCAGGGTTTACCAATGATTATGCTAAGTACCAGACCCTTCAATACCTGCAAAAACACATAGGAATCTTAAGCAGCCCACTCCTACCAAACTTCGCAAATCAGTTCACCGCCTACACCTTCACGCCTGGCTTGGCGACCCGTCATGACACCGCGCGGCGTCGTTAGGATACAAATACCCAGCCCGCCCTGCACCCGCTTGATCTCATCGCGTCCAATGTAGACACGGCAGCCCGGACGGGAAACGCGGTGCAAATCACGAATGGCTGCTTCATTATTATTGCCGTACTTGAGATATACCCGGATTACTGCATGGCCGTCTTCTTCGGTGGCCTTGTAGTTCGCGATATACCCTTCTTCTTTCAGAATACGTGCAATCTCACCCTTGAGGCGTGAAGCGGGTACATCGAGCTTCTGGTGACGAGCACGGATGGAATTGCGGATGCGCGTTAGAAAGTCTGCTACCGGGTCTGTTAGGTTCATGCATTCTCCTCATCCCTCGTTCGCTCCACAAATGTTGTGGAGAACCAGCAAAGATGGTTAGGGGAGCCGAGTGCGCTCCAGGTTACAAACTTTTCTACCAGCTGGATTTGACGACGCCGGGGATATGACCTTCATGCGCCAGTTGCCGAAAGCAAAGACGGCAGATGCCGAACTTGCGTAGAAAAGCACGCGGACGTCCACATAGTTTGCAGCGATTATGCTGTCGGCTCTTGAACTTGGGGACCCGCTCGTCTTTGACTCGCTTTGCTGTTGTACTCATGTTGCTCTCCAGTGCAAGTGGCCAAACCGGGTATGTGGCGTGGCCGTACTCTCGTCGTTAGGCCGCAGCGCGGAAGGGAATGCCGAACGCCTTTAGCAGTTCGCGAGCCTGATTGTCATCGGGTGCTGTAGTCACGATGGTGATGTTCATGCCTTTCAGCTTTTCCACTTTGGAGTAGTCGATTTCCGGAAAGATCAGCTGATCCCGCATACCGAGCGTATAGTTGCCGCGCCCGTCAAAACTCTTCGTTGAAACGCCGCGAAAATCCCGTACTCGCGGTAAGCCGATCTGAATCAATCGGTCAAGAAATTCATACATAGTATCGCCGCGCAGGGTCACCATCGCGCCGATTGGCATACCTTCACGAACCTTAAAAGCCGCGATCGACTTTTTAGCACGAGTGGTAACCGGCTTCTGACCGGCAATAGCTGCTAAGTCTCCTACCAGGGGATCTAGTAACTTTGAATTCTGCGTAGCCTCACCTAAACCCATATTCAGTACAATTTTTTCAATGCGGGGCACAGCCATGGTGTTTTTAAGCGCCAATGTCTTTTGAAGTGCCGGCTTGATCTCGGTCAGATACTTCTCTTTCAAACGTGCTGCCATCGCTCATCTCTTTCTCCCGGTCTCGGAGTAGGTTTCAGGCTTACGCCGTTCCTGTGTACCGTTGCGGGCTTTCCGGTGCTGCTATTTCTTTTTAATGGGCAAAACTTTGTCGCACTTCCGACACACGCGTACTTTTGTCTCGCCTTCCATACGAAAGCCGACTCGCGACGGACCGCAGTCCGGGCATACCAGCATGACATTGGAGATCTGTAACTTGGCTTCCTGCTCGGCAATGCCGCCCTTGATATTCTTCTGTGGATTGGGCTTCACATTTTTCTTGATGACGCGAATGCCCTGCACCAATACTTTCTTCTCGTCCGGAAACACTTTGAGGACTCGCCCCTGCCTGCCCCGGTCTTTCTCCGATCCCGTGATTACCTCAACGGTATCGTTGCGCTGAATCTTCAATCCTGCCATGCTTCCACTCCCATTATGCCGAGGCTGCGTTAGATAACTTCGGGCGCCAACGACACAATCTTCAAAAACTTCTTATCGCGCAACTCACGAGCCACTGGCCCGAACACACGAGTTCCAACCGGCTCGCCTGCATCATTGATCAATACGCCTGCATTGGAGTCAAAGCGGATGTAGGTGCCGTCCCGGCGCCGTACTTCCTTCCTCGTCCTGACAATAACCGCCTTGACGACCTTACCCTTCTTCACCTGTCCGTCGGGTGAGCTTTCCTTCACTGCCGCCGTCACTACATCACCGAGCGAGGCAATCTTGCCGACGCCGCCGCCGAGCGGCAAAATCACTTGAAGCTTGCGAGCACCGGAATTATCGGCTACTTCAAGCATGGAACGCATTTGCACTGCCATATAGCTCCTCGAATCTACGAACGGTATAACGATCGTCCGCTTTACAACTTACCTTAGGAATTACTGTGCGGCAACACGTGCAGCTTCCTCGGCTTGTGCCAATGCCGAACGGCGCACAATTTCTTCAAGCTGCCAACGTTTCAGCTTCGACAATGGACGTGTCTCACGGATACGTACGACATCGCCGACACGCGCCGAGTTTTGCTCATCATGCGCGTAAAACTTTTTGCTGGTTCGCATGACGCGCTTGTACTTCGGATGAGCCTTGGCCATCTCAACTTTGACTACGATAGTCTTCTGCATCTTGGTCGATACCACGGCACCGACCTTCTCATTGCGCCGTGATTCCGGATGCACTGTCGGCGTGCTTTGCTCAGTCTTTTGGATGTCTTCTGTCATCGTCTCACTCCCCATACGCCGGCATGCTCGTGCCGACAGCTACTTACGCGCTTTCTTGTCCGCGCTTGCTACCGATATGCTGGAGGCACCGCGAATACCCAGTCCGCGTTCCCGTTCAACTGTCTTGCAACGAGCAATATCTTTCTTGATTTCGCGCAATCGCTTGACTCCTTCTGTTTGGCCAAGCTTCATTTGAAAGCGAATACGAAACAGCTGCTCCGCTGCCTTGCGTGCTTCTTCCCGCAACTCGGCATCGCCAAGTTCACGTACCTTGCTAGTTTCCATGGAGAGTCTCTTCCCGGGACGCCGCCCTCTGGATTCTTATGAAAAGTTTCATAAGAATGAAAGTCGGGTCTCCCGTTCCTGCCGCATTTGTATCTCTCTATCGCAGCCAGTTAACGTCTGTAAGTTAACTATTTCTTTGATAGTACCTGTTTTTCTACAAGAATGCCATGCACCTGAAGTATAGACAGGAGCAATAGGCTTATTTCACGATAACTGTAGCCTTTACATCATGCCGCTGTACAAAACGAACCCGCAAAGGCAGCTTGTTCGATGCAAGTCGCATAGCCTCAGCCGCAACTTCAGGAGTTACACCTTCCATCTCAAAAAGCATCTTGCCGGGGCGGATGACGGCAGACCAGTGATCCGGTGCACCTTTCCCTTTACCCATACGGGTTTCGGCAGGCTTTTTGGTAATTGGCTTGTCAGGAAACAAACGCAACCAGATCTTACCGCCGCGCTTGATAAAGCGTGTCATCGCAATACGGCTTGCCTCAATCTGCCGGTCTGTGATGTAGCCGCACTCCATAGCTTTCAGTCCGTACTCGCCAAACGCGAGTTCGGAGCCGCGCCATGCTTTCCCTTTCATGCGTCCGCGCTGCTGCTTGCGGAACTTAACTCTCTTTGGCATTAACATGCTTCAAAACTCCTTTGGTACAAATCGCTAAAATACCGGAGCACTTGCTCCCGCTACAATCGGTGCCGTACGCCGCTGCTGATAGATATCGCCGCGGTACACCCAAGTCTTTACTCCGATAAGGCCATAGGTGGTATGTGCCTCAGCAAAGCCGTAATCAATATCCGCACGTAGTGTATGCAACGGTAAACGCCCTTGCAAATACCACTCGGAACGGGCAATCTCATTTCCGTTCAGCCGACCTGATACGCGTACTTTGATGCCCTTACAGCCGAAGCGCAGTGCGGAGTCTACGGCCTTGCGCATAGCACGCCGGAAACCGACACGCTTCTCAAGCTGCAATGCAATGTTTTCAGCTACCAGCTGCGCATCAAGTTCCGGTTTATTGACCTCAAGAATGTCAATGAATACGTCTCGGTTTGTGCGTTTCTGGATTTCAAGCTTGAGTTTGTCAATCTCCGTACCTTTACGCCCGATGATGATGCCGGGACGCGCCGTGCGGATGATCAAGCGAAGTTTATTGCCGGGTCGCTCAATTTCAACAGAACTCACCCCGGCAGCCTTAAGCTTTTCTTTGAGTTCGCGCTTTAACTTTACATCTTCAACCAGCAACTTGGCGTAATCACGCTCCACAAACCAGCGCGAGCGCCAGGGCTTATTGACTCCTAAACGAAATCCGTACGGATGAACTTTCTGACCCATTACTCCCTCATGTTCTTCTTCCGCGTTATCTCTGCAGGCTCCGCGGACTTTACAGCAAACTTGTTGTCAATCAGGCTTTCGCTGCCGCTTTGCTCTTACCGGCCTTTGCCGCAGCCACAGCTTTGGATGCTCGCGCGATTAGTGTTTTGCCGCCCGCGCGCTTTTTTCCTGCGGTATCAGTTTCACTCGTTTCAGCTTCTTCACGCAGCTCGGCAATTGAAATTGCAATGTGCGACATGCGGCGCTGGTACCGAAAGGCTCGGCCCATAGGTGCAGGCCGGATGCGCTTCATGCGAGGACCGTCATTGGCAATTGCTGTTTTCACATAGAGCTGATCTACGTCTACGTCCAAACCCTGTTCACCGCTCAGATAGTTCGCATTTTGAAGCGCCGACCGCAACACTTTTTCTACAAGCGGTGCAACACCTTTTTTCGTGAACATAATCGTATTCAATGCCTGCTCAACCGGCAAACCCTTGATCAGGTCCAGCACTAGCCGTGCCTTCTGCGGACTTACCCGCTGAAAGCGGGCCTCTGCTCGAAACTCTCGTGTATCTACCTGCATACTTGTTCTCACAATCTCGCCGCACCCTCAGGCGCTCGCGTGTTTCTATCCCGTTATGCTTAGCGCGCTTTGGCCGAGGATTCATTCGATTTTGCAGTGTGGCCCTTAAATGTCCGAGTTGCTGAAAACTCACCGAGCTTATGCCCTACCATGTTCTCAGTCACATACACCGGGATAAACTTCCGACCGTTATGCACGGCAATGGTATGCCCTACGAACTCTGGAAAGATGGTGGACCGGCGGGACCAAGTCTTGATCACCTTCTTCTCATTCGCTTGGTTCATCACTTCCACCTTGACCATCAAATGTCCATCAATGAATGGACCCTTTTTTGTGCTCCGTGCCATTTCTATCCCTCACTGGCGCTTGACACGCCTTGAACCGAGTTTCTGGGTGCATTACGTAAAGTACACCGCTATATGGAATGTCTACTTCTTGCGGCGATTTACGATGAATACATCGGTCCGCTTGTTATTGCGTGTTTTATAACCGCGTGTCGGCTGTCCCCACGGAGTGACAGGATGACGACCGCCTGAAGTCTTACCTTCACCGCCGCCATGCGGGTGATCTACCGGGTTCATGGAAACACCGCGGTTGGAAGGCCGAATACCCTTCCAGCGATTACGCCCCGCTTTACCGATCGTGACATTTTCATGGTCTGTATTACCGACCTGCCCAATGGTTGCCATGCACTGAACAAGAACCCGCCGTGTCTCGCCTGAAGGCAGCTTTAAGAGCGCATACTCGCCTTCCTTGGCAATCAACTGTGCTGAGGCACCGGCTGAACGCACCATCTGGGCTCCCTTACCGGGCCGAAGTTCTACATTATGGACAGTGGTACCGGCCGGAATGTTCTTCAACGGCAATGCATTGCCGATAAGAATGTCCGCCTCAGGGCCGCTCATAATGGACTGCCCAACCTTTAAACCAAGGGGCTGAACAATATACCGCTTTTCCCCATCAGCATAGCTGATCAGCGCAATACGGCTCGAACGGTTCGGATCATACTCAATGGTTGCTACCTTGCCGGGCACACCATATTTTTCGCGCTTGAAATCAATCAAACGCAGCATCTTCTTGTGACCGCCGCCCTGGTGGCGCATGGTCAGGTCCCCCGCATTGCGGCGGCCGCCGGTGCGTTGCTTAACCACTACAAGAGGCTTGTAGGGCTTGTCCGTCGTAATATCATCGTTCACCAGCGTGGTTTTAAAGCGCAGCGTTGGCGTAAGTGGTCGGTAGGTCTTGATCGGCATTATGCTCTTCTCATCCAGACGGAGGCCGTGTACGCCTCCATCGTGCTCAATCTCTGATTTCTATCTAGCCTTACAAATTGTCTACGTACTCGGGCATCTTTTCGCCGGCAGCCAAGCGCACATACGCCTTCTTCCAATCAGGCTTAAAGCCCGAAAACTTACCCCGGCGACGCTCTTTACCTAAATAATTGGCTGTACGAACTGCAGCTACTTTAACTTTAAAGAGAGTCTCTACTGCCTGCTTGACCTCAGTTTTCGTTGCCTTTGTCGCAACTTCAAAAACTAGCGTTGCTTCCGCTTCTTTAACCAGTAGCCCTTTTTCAGTAATGACCGGACGGCGCAATGTTGTGTGTAGAGTTGGCATTTACGCTACCTGTGCCTTTCTGACTGCGAGCAGCCTGCGCCTGGAGACAGATTTCTTCAGGGATTCTTGCAATGTTTCCATCGCGGATCGTGAAAAGATAGCCCGATCATGGCGCAGCACATCATAGGGGTGGACTTCAGTAGATAACAGCAGTTCTACTCGGTCCAGATTACGTGCACCCAGTATTGTGTTAGCTGCTAGATCTTGGCTGGATTCCACCAGTAATACAGTACGCTTTGCATCCAGCAGGTTGAGGGCCGCCCTGTAGAGCTTCGTTTTCGGCTCAGCCAATGCCAATGTATCTACTACAATGAGCTTACCTTCGGCATGCTTTGCCGCAAGAGCCGAACGCAATGCGCCAAGCACCTTCTTCCGTGGAAAAGCGTAATCGTAGGACCGGGGCTGAGGTCCATGGACCGTACCGCCATGTCGCCATAGCGGCGAACGGACAGAGCCTACACGGGCACGACCTGTGCCCTTCTGTTTCCAGAGTTTTTTACCGGAACCGGAAACGAGCTTACGGTTCTTGGTAGCAGCAGTTCCTTGCCGCAGGGCAGCACGAAAATGCTTGACTGCTTCCCATACCAAACCTTCATTCACGGAATCGGGAGCGAAAATCTCATCAGCAAGCTCGAAGCTGCCGACTCTCTCCCCACGTAGATTGTGTATATCGATAGTTGCCATCGTCTTCTTTTCTCGCAGTCCAGGCACAATAGGCCTGCCGCATAGTTCTTAATCGCACGTCCAAAGGACATCATTACTGAACCGCTTAGAGTTACTTCTTTTTGGCTGAAGCCTTCTTGGAAGCCTTTAACGGATCGACTGTACCCGAGCCGGCAAAGCCGCGGCGCTCACGCGGTGGAGACTTCGGTTTCGAGATCATTACCAAACCATTCTTTGCTCCGGGAACAGCACCCTCGACCATAATGAGGTTATCTTCAAGGTCGATGCCGCGAATGCGCAAATTTCGCACTGTAGTACGATCCACGCCGAAGTGACCGGGCATGCGCTGACCGGGAAACACGCGCGATGGGAAACTGGATGCACCGATGGACCCCTGCACCTGGAACATATGACCGTGCGACTTGGGACCGCCGCCGAAACTATGCCGACGGACAACGCCTGCAAACCCGCGGCCCTTGCTGGTGCCGATCACATCGACGTATTTTTCATCGGAGAAAATATCAACCAGGACTCGGTCGCCTGCCTTAACGCTCGCAGCAGCTTCACCGCCTTCTTGCACAGGCTTCACTGCCTCAATGCCGACTTCCCGAATCACTCGTACCGGTGCAACATTGTTTTTCGCAAAATGCCCGGATTGCGGCTTCGTGACTTTGGAAGCTTTGACGAACTCGACCAAGCCGATCTGTGCTGCTTCATAGCCGTCACGCGCCATAGTTTTCAGCTGTGTGATCACGCATGGACCGGCCTGCAGAACAGTGATGGGATGCACTTCACCCTTTTCATCAAATACCTGCGTCATACCAATTTTCTTGCCAAGAATGCCCGTAACTGCCATGTACTATTCCTTTCCTCATCATGCGCCTGAATAGCAGGCGCACTGCCGGTGCTTGATATGCTACTTCTCGAATGCCTTAATCTCTACATCGACACCCGCAGGTAAATCGAGCTTCATTAGAGCGTCTACCGTCTGCTGGGTCGGTTCAAGAATATCGATTAGGCGCTTGTGCGTCCGAATTTCAAAGGCTTCACGCGACTTCTTATCTACATGCGGCGAACGCAACACGCAGTATTTATTCTTCACAGTCGGCAACGGGATGGGCCCTGCCACACGTGCTCCTGTACGTTTGGCTGTATCTACGATCTCGCCGGTTGATGTGTCAAGCACCCGGTAGTCATACGCTTTAAGCCGGATACGAATTCTTTGTCCAACCATTTCAGTTCCAAATCTTTCTGCATGCCGGTGGAGTGAAACCCGTCGGCATGCTTACCCTTACGCAAAGAGCAATGATGCTACTACGTTGTACTAAAAGATCCCCTACGCAATAATCTCGCTAATGGTCCCGGCTCCCACAGTCCTGCCGCCCTCGCGAATGGCAAACCGCAAGCCCTTCTCCATGGCCACCGGTGTGTGCAGCTCGATCTCCAGCGCGATATTGTCCCCCGGCATCACCATCTCGGTACCCTCCGGCAGCTTCGCCGTCCCGGTCACGTCCGTGGTCCGGAAGTAGAACTGCGGCCGGTA
>CAXSHS010000019.1:0-35565 GCA_964237325.1 uncultured Acidobacteriaceae bacterium
CCTATAATCTCCTGCAAGCCGTCTGCCTCTGCCCTTTAGGGTAGCGGACTTCCGATGGCGCATCTCCGCTCCGGCAGCTGGGTTTTGCGACCCTACAAATAGAACGAGGACCAAATAGCCGTAAAGCCTCCCTTTGTGAAAAGTTTGTGAAGGCACCTTGAATGTTCATGCATAGCAGACGTAATTTAAGTCTGCCTTAAGGTTGGCCTTGTGGAGTGGACATAGTTGCAAGCATCTGCCGCATCAGGCGGAGAGTCACTCCATATAGAGGCCATTCCTTGTTTCGTTCGAACCTATTGCCGCGCAATATCCTGACGCCCAGATTTGCCGTCCTGCCCGCGACTGCCGTGCTTGGCTTTTCTATCCTGGCACCGGCTGCCATTGCCCAAGTGGACCGAGGCTCCATCGCCGGAACCGTTTCAGAGCCCTCCAAGGCGGTTCTGCAAGGGGCGCAGATCACCCTGCAGCCGAGCGGCCAGACGGCGGTGAGCGACGCCCAAGGCACTTTCATCCTTGCGGGCGTCAAGCCCGGGCACTACACGGTGCAGGTGTCTTACCTCGGCTTCCAGAACTACACAGTGGAGCTCGATGTTGCCGCCGGTGCCATCGCCAAGGCGGATGCCGTCCTCAACCTCAGCAATTCCTCCAGCGATCTGACAGTACGCGCCGAGCGCGAAGTCGGTGAGGCGGAGTCGCTTGAGCGCCAGCGCGTTGCTGTCAACATCGTGCAGGTGCTGCCTTCGGAGGTCATCAACAGCCTCCCGAACGTGAACATCGCCGACGCCGCCGGGCGCCTGCCTAGCGTTTCAATTGTGCGCGATGAGGGCGAAGGCAAGTGGGTCCAGATTCGGGGTACCGAACCGCGGCTGAACAACGTGACCGTAGACGGCATACAGCTACCCGCACCGGAGAATGTCCGCTACGTGAAGCTCGACACCATCCCGGCAGACCTGGTTGAGTCAATCGAGCTGAATAAGACGCTTACAGCTGACATGAACGGTGACGGGATTGGTGGCTCGCTGAACCTGGTGACACGGCAGGCAACAGATACGCCGTACTTTGCGGTCGAAGGGCTATTCGGTCACACACCGATCAATGGCATTCGGCAAGAAAATCAGGAATTTGCTACGTATGGGCGGCGCTTTCTTGGAAACAAGCTTGGCTTTCTAGCTACGGGCAGTTATGACTACAATGCTCGCGGCATCAACGATATCGAGCCGGGGCAAAATGTGAATACGATCTTCGACCCGGTCACCAATCAGCCTACCGGCACTGTCAATAGCCCGAACACTATCGATCTGCGCGATTATTACTACGATCGCTCGCGCTACGGAGCGGGGGGTACGCTGGATTACAAGTTCGACGATCACACCACAGCCTACTTCAAGGGACTATTTTCCCACCTTAATGATTTTGGTGAGGATAGTATTAACCGATTGAACTTCGGTGCTTTTAACACGTCGACACAAACTGATAATACGGGCGGTGTTCAATATGAAAACATTTACAGGCGTCCTTCGCAGGAGTTGTTCAGCACGTCTCTCGGTGGGCGCAAGGAGCTGGAACAGTCCACACTCTCAGCCCATATTGCCTTGTCACAGGCCAAGATCACGGGTGGCTTTACAACGAGTGCTTTCAATGGACCGAATGCGACAACCGACCCGGTGACCATGAATCCAAACAAGGACGGCGTCGCCTTCAACACGGCAACCAATGACGTGTTTCTGCCGGGTGCAAAAGTCACTATGACCCCTAATAACGTCAGCATCTATGATGGCAGCCAGTATTCTTTGGGCAGCATAGGCTTCCAGGACAACCATATGTATGAGCGTGACGTTGAGGGTCAGGCGGATTACTCGCGTGGTTACACGCTCGGGCCTAATTTTGGAACGTGGCAAATCGGCTTTCAGGTGCGCGATGTGATCAAGAGTCAGCTTGATAACCAGCCAAATGCTTCGCCCCTTTCCTCTAATGTCTTACTCAATCAATTCCCGAGCAATCGCGATCAATCCAACTATTACTTCGGCAACTACCAGGTAGGCCCGCAATCACAGGCCACCGACATTATCGCCTTCTATAACGCAAATCCAGGACAGTTCTCGTTGACGGCGGGTGGCGGCGCGAGAGATTTGCGCGCTGACTTCCATATCAGCGAGCGTGTATACGCAGGCTATCTTGAGAACACCATTACGCACGGACGGTTTCGCTACAACGCGGGTGTACGTGTCGAGTCTACAAGTGATGGTGTGCAGGGATTCCATCCAGACCCGACCGGCGCGATCAATTCCGTCTACACGACCAATAACTACGTCTATGTGCTGCCAAGCGCGGGTGTGCAGTACAACCTTGATAACTACACAGATTTTCGAGCTGCATATAGTATCGGCCTCGCGCGCCCGAATTATGGAGATCTCGCACCGTTTGTTCAGTTCAATCCGGGAGCATCCGATAATGCTGCCGCTCCGCTATTGAATGCCGGAAATCCATCCCTTAAAGCAACATGGGCTGAAAACCTGGACCTGCTCGACGAGCATTACCTCAAAGGCATCGGCGTCATCCAGGGCGGTATCTTCTACAAGCAGATTTTCAATGATATTTTCCCATCGGTGGTGCAGGTGCAGTATGTGCAGCCGGGACAAACCCAGGCAGGACCGGTGTTTGAAGCGTTACCGGTTAACGGCGGCTCCTCGCACCTGATCGGTGCGGAGGCCTCCTATGAGCAACACCTGACACGATTGCCCGGCGCACTTAGCGGTACCGGCTATCGCTTTAACTACAGTTATGTTGCGTCAGTCGCCAGTGTTCCCGGCCGGTCCGATAAACCCTCTCTGGCCGGCGATGCGCCGAATAACTGGAACGTCGATCTGACTTACGATAAATACGGCATGTCGGCGCGCATGGGTCTGACGCATAACGATGCATATATCTCGGCCTATCAATACACGGATGGCACTCCGATTGCAGGCTCGCCCTCGAACATTACTACCGGCGGACCGCTTGGGCCGGGTGGCGACAATTACTACTACCCGCACACCCAGGTTGATGCGCAGGTAAGTTACATAGTTCCGAAAGGCCACGGTGCAAGTGTCGTGGCACAGTTCCTGAACCTTAACAATGAAGTATTCGGCTTCTACAACGGACAGGAGCAATACCCGGTGCAGCGTGAATACTACAGCCCGACATACACGTTCGGTCTACGCTGGACCAGTAATGCAGAACATGGCTCGGTCTTCAAGCAGTAGCTGCCTTGAAGACCGGCAACAAAAAGCCCTGCTTGCATGCGGGGCTTTTCTGTTTACACATTAAATTTGAAAAATAGTATGTCGCCATCCTTTACGACATACTCCTTGCCTTCCGACCGAAGCAGGCCTTTTTCCTTCACAGCCTGCTCGCTGCCCAGCGTAAACAAGTCATCGCTCGCATAGCAATCCGCTTTGATAAAACCTTTTTCAAAGTCAGAGTGAATCACCCCAGCCGCCCCCGGCGCTTTGGTGCCGCGCCGAATGGTCCAGGCACGCACCTCCTGCACACCTGCCGTAAAGTATGTGATTAGGTCGAGCAGGCGGTAGGCGGAGTGGATGAGCCGGTTGAGCCCAGGCTCGGCCAGGCCCATGTCGGCTAGAAACTCGTCACGCTCCTCAGGCTCCAGCTGCGCAATTTCACTTTCAAGCGCACCGCAGATGCGGACCACCTGGCTACCCTCCTCCCGCGCGCGCTGCTCCACTATTGCTGTGTAGGCATTGCCCACGCCTACCCCGGCCTCATCGACATTAGCTACATAAAGCTGCGGCTTGGCAGTAATCAGGAATAAGTCGCGCGCAATTAGCCGCTCGTCGTCTGTCAACTCGGCGGTACGCGCGGGCTTGCCCTCGCTGAGCACGGCTAACAGCTTGCTCAACAGTGAGTGTTCCGTTTTTACTTTATGGTCGGTGGTGTTTTTAGCGGCTTTCTCTACGCGGACCATGCGCTTTTCCACCGTGTCCAGGTCAGCCAGCAGCAGCTCTGTGTTGATGATCTCGATGTCGTGCAGCGGGTTGACGCCGCCTGCAACGTGGATCACCTCCGGATCGTCGAAGCAGCGGACCACGTGTGCGATGGCGTCGGTCGACCGGATGTGCCCAAGAAATTGGTTGCCCAGCCCTTCGCCTTTCGACGCACCCTCGACAAGACCGGCGATGTCGATGAACTCCATAGTGGTGGGCACCAGGCTTTTGGGCTTGATGAGATCTGAAATTTTGTCAAGCCGCACGTCGGGCACGGTCACTACGCCGGTATTCGGGTCAATGGTACAGAACGGGTAGTTGGCAGCCTGGGCTTTTGCCGAGGTCAGCGCGTTGAAGATGGTGCTTTTGCCTACGTTGGGCAGACCTACGATTCCACAGTTCAGGGGCATGCGTCCATTTTCCTTGTCTCCTGTATTGAAGCATGAAGCACAAGCTCACTGGCGTGGGAAGGTTTCCATAAAGATGGGCACACCATAGCAAAATGGTCTAGTCTTCTCGTGAACAAAGCTGGCTGGTTTTGCATCGCGTATGGAAAGCCTATGGAGGATTTACGAAGATGAGTACGAGCGGAATAGCAGGGCGTCGCGTAAGAGCAGCTGCAAGCCTGGCAATGGCAGCTTGCATGGTTTCAGGAGGGCCCTCCTCGGCGCAGGCGCAGGGCGACGTTCAAACCATGACGCCGCAGCAGTTGTTGCAGGCGCTCTCCCCGGATCAGCGCGCGACGCTGGAGCGCCTGGGCAAGTTGAACGAGTTCAAGGCCGATGACTGGCGCTACCATGCGGGCGACCTGCCGCACGGCGAAGCCACCACGCTTGACGACTCAAGCTGGCAGATGGTCCAGCCTAGGAGCGAGGCTCCGAAAGAAGCTGCATGGTACCGCCGCACGATCGAGATCCCAAAGAGCTTTGCCGGGTACGACACCACCGGCACCCGCATCACATTCCGCTTTGAAGCTTCATCCGAGGGCGACGTGCCGGAGATTGTCTACTTCAACGGTCGCCGCGTGGCACTGGGCGTGGGGCTGGAGCCAGTGGTGCTGACCGACAGCGCTAAACCAGGCGAGAAGATCCAGGTAGCGGTCAAGCTACTGGCGACGGCAACGCCGAAACGGTTCCGGCGGGCAACGCTGCATGTGGAGTTTCCAGATGGACGACCGAACCCAAACGACCTGGAGACCGAGGTGCTGTCGGCCGAAGCACTGATCCCGACACTCTCAAAGAATCCTGCTGCCGACCAGCAAATTCTGGCAAAAGTGATTGCAGCAGTTGATGTAAAGGCTCTGGACCAGCCGGGCGCGGCGGGGCAGGCGAAGTTTGATGCCTCTATCAAAGCGGCGCAATCGCAAATGGAAGCACTAAAGCCGATGCTGCAGCAGGCGACCTTCCATGAGACCGGCAACTCGCACATCGACGCGGCATGGCTATGGCCGAGCTCGGAGACAATCGACGTGGTGCGGCGTACCTACGGCACCGCTGCGCAGCTGCTCAATGAGTACCCGCAGTACACCTTTACGCAATCCGCGGCGCAGTACAACGAATGGATCGCCGAAAAATATCCAGAGCTGAACGACCAGATCAAGGCCGGCCTCAAAGACGGCCGGTGGGAAGTGCTGGGCGGCATGTGGGTAGAACCGGATCTGAACCTGCCCGATGGTGAGTCTACGGTGCGGTCGATCCTGATCGGCAAACGGTTTTATCAGAAGGAATACGGCGTTGACGTACATATCGGCTGGAACCCGGACTCGTTCGGCTACAACTGGCAGCTGCCGCAGATTTACCTGAAGTCGGGCATCGACACGTTTGTAACGCAGAAGATGTCATGGAACGACACAAATCAGCTGCCGTTCAAGTTGTTCTACTGGCAGTCGCCCGATGGCAGCAAGGTTCTGACGTACTTTCCGCAGGGCTACGGCAACCAGAGCCTGAGCCCGCTACGTCTGTCGATTGATCTGGCCGCGGCGCGCAAGCTGGCACCGGGCTTGACAGAAATCATGGACTTGTACGGAGTAGGCGATCACGGCGGCGGCCCCACACGCGCGATGCTTGACGAAGGCGAGCACTGGACCCAGACGGACAAGATAACACCTAAATTGGAGTTCGGCACGGCCGAGACGTTCTTCAAGAAGGTACGGCCGGAGCTGGTGGCCGATCCGCAGACCTGGAACTATGCTTCCATCGCCGAAGGATACAAGTACCCGGCACCCGCAGGTGAAGGGCAGGTCAGTATCCCAACCTGGAAGGACGAGCTGTACCTTGAGTACCACCGCGGCGTGTATACCACGCAGGCCAGGCACAAGCTAAGCATGCGCACGAGCGAAGAAGAAGCCCTCGATGCGGAGAAGTATGCATCGCTTGCATGGCTGGACGGTAAGGCGTACCCCGGCGATGACCTGACAGATGCATGGAAGAAGATCACGTTCAATGACTTCCACGATCTGGCAGCGGGCTCGGGCATTGCGGTGATCTACCGCGACGCGCAGGAAGACTTCAGCGTAGTGCGCCAGGAGACTGCGGCGATCAAGGAAAACTCGCTGGACGCACTTGGGGAAAACGTAAATACGGCGACTGTGAAGAACGGTGTGCCAGTGCTGGTTTGGAACTCACTAGGCTGGGAGCGTTCTGCCACGGTCACTGTGGATGTGCAGATGCCGGCTGCCACAGATGCGGTAACGGTCATGGACGCTAGTGGCAAGGTACTGCCGTCCGAGGTGGTGTCGCATGATGCCAAGACAAACAGCTTCAAGCTGCAGGTGCGCGTAGACGCGGTGCCATCGCTTGGGTACAAGCTGCTGCACGTAACGCCGGGAAATAAGAGCTTTGCCGGTGATCTAAAGTCAAATGGCTTGACACTGGAGAACGATGCGCTGCGTTTGACGGTGGACAAGCAGACCGGCTGCGTGACCAGCCTGTTTGACAAGCATGCAAATTTCGAAACGCTCGCCGCGAGCGCGTGCGGCAACGAGCTGCAGGCGTTCAAGGACAATCCGAAGGATTATGACGCCTGGAACATCGACCCGGGTACGTATGACGTAGCGCCGACAAAAATCAATACTGCCGAGTCGGTCGAGCTTGTAGACCACTCGCCGATGCGCTCGGTCATTCGCGTCAAGCGTAAGTGGCAGAACTCAACCTTTACGCAGGACTACACGCTGTATGCCGGGGCAGACCATGCCGTGGTAACTACGGACGTGGACTGGCATGAAAAGCACATCCTGCTCAAGGCCGCATTCCCTCTTGCAGCAACCGGCAAGAATGCGACCTACGAGATCCCGTACGGCACCATCGAGCGGCCTACCACCCGCAACAATACGTTTGAGAAGGCGCGTTTTGAGGTGCCGGCGTTGCGCTGGGCCGATGAAGGGGACGGACAGCATGGCTTTAGCCTGATTAACAACTCAAAGTACGGCTACGATGCGGTTGGCAACATGTTACGGCTCACCCTGCTGCGCTCGCCCGTGTCGCCGGACCCCGATGCCGATCAGGGTTTACAGCACTTCTCGTACGCGCTGTACCCGCATGCGGGTGACTGGAAGCAGGCTGCCACGGTTCACCACGGCTATGACTTCAACTACCCGCTGGTGGCCGCGCAGGTAGCGCAGCATGCGGGTACACTGCCCGCCGAACACAGCTTTGCGGCTGTGTCGTCACCAAACGTGATCCTGACTGCAATGAAGAAAGCAGAGGATTCTAATGCGCTGATCTTCCACATGTACGAATCTGCCGGGGCGGCTGGGGAGGTGAAGCTTACAGTACCTGCCGGGGCGACCCAGGCGAGCATCACCAATCTGATGGAAAAGGAAGCCGGAGCCGCCGTTTCGTTAACCGGTAGCACGGCGACCGTGCCGATCCATCCGTTTGAAATCCTGACGCTAAAGGTGAACTACAACCACCCGGAGGACCAGAGTCAAGGGAATCGGCAGGCGCAGTAAACCCGACCGTACCCGCAGCAAACGCAGCCCCGCTCGGCACCTTTGCCAGCGGGGCCGGCTTGCGTTTGCGGCGAAACAAACAATGGAGACAGACGATTACAGGTAGGCATAGAATCACGCCGGACGCGCTCTCGCGCCATTCTGAAGGAGCAAATCGCATGGCTACCATGACCTCCCTGCAACCCGCGACGCACAGCTTCCCCGTACAGCTGCGTAAGCGTTACGACAACTACATCGGCGGTGCCTGGATAGCGCCTTCCTCGGGTGAATACTTTGAAAACGTGACGCCTGTGACCGGGCAGGTTCTGTGTGAAATTGCCCGTTCGAACGCCGCCGACGTAAACTTGGCGCTCGATGCGGCGCACGCGGCAAAGGGAGCCTGGGGCCGCACCCCCGCAGCCCAGCGCAGCCTGATGCTGCAACGCATCGCGCAGCGAATGGAAGACAACCTGGAGTTGCTGGCTACGGTGGAAACCTGGGACAACGGCAAGGCAATCCGCGAGACCATGGCCGCCGACCTGCCGCTTGCCATTGACCACTTCCGCTACTTTGCCGGTGCCATCCGCGCGCAGGAGGGCGGCATTTCGCAGATCGACGAAACCACCGTCGCCTACCACTTCCACGAGCCGCTCGGCGTCATCGGCCTCATCATCCCGTGGAACTTTCCGTTGTTGATGGCTACCTGGAAACTTGCGCCCGCGCTTGCCGCAGGCAACACCGTCGTGCTGAAACCCGCCGAGCAAACGCCGATGTCCATTCTCGTGCTGCTGGAGTTGATTGAAGACATCCTGCCCCCGGGCGTGCTCAACGTCGTCAACGGCTTCGGCCTCGAAGCAGGGAAGCCGCTTGCTTCAAGCCCGCGCATCAACAAAGTCGCATTCACAGGCGAGACAACCACGGGCCGACTCATCATGCAGTATGCTTCGCAGAACATCATCCCCGTCACGCTGGAGCTCGGCGGTAAAAGCCCCAACATATTTTTCGAAGATGTTCTAAACGCCGACGATGCCTTCTTTGATAAATCCCTCGAAGGCTTCACCATGTTCGCGCTCAACCAGGGCGAGGTCTGCACTTGCCCATCGCGCGCGCTTATCCAAGAGTCCATCTACGACTGCTTCATGGAGCGCGCCCTCAAGCGCGTCAAAGCAATTAGGATGGGTAACCCGCTTGACAGCACCACCATGATGGGCGCGCAGGCCTCAGGCGAGCAGCTGCAAAAAATCCTATCGTACTTCGACATCGGGCGTCAGGAAGGCGCCGAAGTACTGACCGGCGGCAAGCGCGCCACGCTCGATGGCGATCTCGCCGGCGGCTACTATGTGGAACCGACCATCTTCAAAGGCCACAACAAGATGCGCGTCTTCCAGGAAGAAATTTTCGGCCCGGTCGTCTCCGTCACCACCTTCCGCGACGAGGAAGAAGCCATCTTGATAGCAAACGACACCCTCTACGGCTTGGGTGCGGGGCTATGGACGCGCGACATCAACCGTGCACACCGCATGGGCCGCGCCATTGAGGCAGGGCGCGTATGGACCAACTGCTACCACCTCTACCCGGCGCATGCCGCCTTTGGCGGATACAAGCAGTCGGGCATCGGTCGTGAAAACCACCTAATGATGCTGGAGCACTACCAGCAGACCAAGAACCAGCTCATCAGCTACAGCCCTGAAGCGATGGGGTTCTTCTAAGGTGATGCAAGCACAGGAACTCGGTGTACCGGAGCAGGTCCCCGACCAAGTCCTATGTACTCCGGCGGCCGCCGCGCTGATGGACAAGCTTTCCGCGAAATACGGAGAGTTGATGTTCCACCAGTCTGGTGGCTGCTGCGACGGCAGTTCGCCTATGTGCTACCCGCGAGGTGAGTTCCTGGTGGGTGACAGTGATATGCTGCTGGGTATGTTGGGCGCAACGCCTTTTTACATGAGCCGCAGCCAGTTTGAGTACTGGAAGCACACGCAATTGCTCCTTGATGTAGTGCCGGGGCGGGGCGGTATGTTCTCTCTCGAAGGGCCGGAAGGTGTGCGATTTCACATTCGCTCGCGTGTGTTTACGAATGCTGAAATTGATGTGCTGCGCGCCGCCCGGCGGCTTTGAAATCAAACTATCCATTGCATCGGCGAAAAAACTTTGTAGGACTTGGACTCCAGAAGAATGTGTCATTCGCAATGGTGCTCACTCAATTGAAAAACATTGGTGGAAATAGCTACTTCTACATGGCTACTCTGCTGCTGAGTGCTAAGGTGCAGACTTGATGTAACCGTAACTGCAGTAAATTGCAGAGATATACCGGTGGGGCGCATGTAATGAAATTTTTGATGTGGGTTTAGTCTGCATGGTGTGTATCCGCGTGTTTATGTATTTCATTGAATAGACTGTTACAAGCAGGACAGTTATTTTCGTAGATTAAGTACACTGATTCTTGGTCGCGGAAGTAAACGCTACCCGGCGACCTGGTCGTCACGCCTAAATCGAGTAGTGCGTGAGCTGGTCGTTCCCCAATCGAGCGCGAGAAACTAGTCCATGGCCAGAAGCACACGTGCTTGACCTTGCGTGCCGTTCAATCCAGGCTTGCCCGGCTGGATACCAGATAAAGGCCGAAGGTTCCAGTGCAGTTGGTACGTTACCAATTTGTTTTTTTTGGCTGCTTGCTCCCTGTCCAAATGTCTGCTTATGCCGATGTTGATTGCAAGGGGACAACAGGAGAGCCAAATGCCCAAAAAGTGGCATGCCCGCAAGTGCTTGCGAAAAAACTCGGCTTGGCTCCTCTGTCCGCTGCAGCATCAAGCGGGTGAAGTTCTTACTGGTCCTGAGCGGCTTGACGGTTGCTTCAGCAGCCTTGTTGCAGTGCTTTTTTTCCTACTTGTTTCAGCCATTTGGATGTTCCCTGCCCAGGCAGCGTCTACGCCTATAACTAACGCAAAGCAAGTACACAATCTGCCGCCGGCCGAAGCTGCGCGAGCGCTTGCCGTGCATCTTGTTGCCACCGTGACGTACTACGAGCCGGGTTACAACCTCCTTTTTGTTTCCGATACGAGTGGCTCTGTATTTGTTTGGGTCACTCATGCCTATCCTCTCCATGTAGGGGACCTCATCGACATCCGAGGAGTCACAGCGCGAAGCCTTCGTACCATGGTTGCCGGGGGTGCTGACATCCACGTGCTGACCAGTCATCGCAGCATCGCGGTGAAGCCGTCCAGCTACAGCGAATTGATAGCCGGTGAGAGGGACTGTCAATACGTTTCCGTGCGGGGAACCGTTCGCTCAGCCAGTCTTGAAGTTCATAATGCTGACACTGTGGCACAGTTGCAGGTGCTTGTTCCAGGCGGCATTGTTCAGATCTACCTGCAAGATCCGAAAGGGCTGGATCTGAATGGCCTCATCGATGCCGACATAGAAGTCGCAGGCGCTGCCGCCGCCGAGTTCAACGCTCGCTACCAGGCAATGCGCCCAAAGCTGTTTGTGAGCTCAGCGGCGAATTTGAAGATACTCCGCCGGCCCACCATCAATCCTCTCAAGCTTCCTACGACAGAAATCGACAAAGTCATGGCCTCTCACATGGTCGTCAATCAGTCGCAGCGCATTCACTTGGAGGGTGCTGTGACGGCTTTTGATCCGGGTTACTCGCTTGTCATACAGCACGAAGGTCATGGCCTGCTTGTGCTCACTCGGCAAATGGATGAGCTGCCTCTTGGCACAGTAGTTGACGTTATAGGCTTTGCCGACGATCACGCCTACTCCGCCGTGCTTGAAGATGCACAGTTTTATCCCACAGGGCACATGGAATCGGTCATGCCGCAGAAGGCCAGCTACAGCCAGGCATTGAGCGGCATGTACAGTGACACACTCATCCAGATGGATGGGCGTGTTCTATCCAAGCTCCAAGGGGAATGGTCTGACACCCTGGTGATTATGGTGGAACAACATCCGGTGGGCTTGGTGCTGCGACATAGTGGGAACAGGGCACCACTGCCGGATCTAGCCCCGGGTGCGCAGGTACGTGTCAATGGAGTCTGTCGCATCACGCCAGGTATCACCTGGCGCAAACCTCTTTTATTCCGCATGGATCTGCGCAGCAGCAGCGATATTGAAGTTTTGGCGCTACCTTCCTGGTGGAATTTCCGTCACCTCTTGCTTGTCGGCGGTGGTTTACTGGCTTCATGGTTGCTCATCATGCTTTGGGTTCTCGTGCTGCGGCGCCGAGTAGCTCTGCAGACAGGACGGATCGAACGCTCAATACAAGTAGAGCGCGAGCGCAGCCGCCTTCTGGAACAGATAAATTCAGAGAATCCGCTTAACGAGGTACTAAGGGACATTTGCGGCTCCATCGCTTTGCTAGTTTCAGAAGTTTGCTGTTATTACATTTTGTTTGAAAGTGAGGCCGGTACTGCGCGAGCGGCGCTTCCGGGAAGTAGTAGCCCGGAGTTTTTATACAAAGCTTCGCTGAACGACGCTAGGGGCAAGCAGGTAGGCATGTTCCGGGTTGAGAGCCTCAAGCATAGAGTTCTTTCCCCTGAAGAAAATGACGTCCTGACAATGGGAGCCAGCCTCGCTAATCTTGCCGTAAATCAACGCCGCATGTACGACGAATTGAATTATCACTCTAGTCACGATCAGCTCACCGCTTTACCGAACCGCCGGCTAGCCGACATGCGTCTCGAGGAGGCAATTGAACAGGCTGAGCGGACTGGTACTTGTATCGGGGTGGCCTACATTGATGTGGATCAGTTCAAACAAGTCAATGATCGGCATGGGCACAAAATAGGAGACCTGTATTTGCAGCAAATCGCTTCGCGGCTCGGCGCAAAAGTTAGAGCTACAGACCTGCTGGCTCGCATTGGAGGAGATGAATTTCTCTTTATCGCGACTGCTCTTCACAATCTGGAGGATGTCCAGACCTACAAAGACCGCCTTGGCTGCTGCTTCAAGGACCCTTTCTCTTTGGACGGGGTCCTTGTACATGGCTCCGCAAGCATTGGTGTTGCTGTGTACCCGGATCATGGCGTAACTTCTGAGGCTTTGAAAAAGTATGCTGACACTAAAATGTACTCGGTCAAGCGTCGAGCTAGCATGAGTGAGGAGCGAGAAAGAAGGACGGGGCGCAGCACAGAAATTTTCTCGCCGGCGGATTTACGTGCTGCTCTGGATGCCTCACAGTTCAGGCTTTTTTATCAGCCCCAATTCTCCTCGAGCGGGCAACTCTGCGGGCTTGAAGCTCTCATCCGGCTTCATGATCCTATTCTTGGAATTGTCGCTCCGGATGCATTTATAAGCGTCGCGGAACGAAGCGATTTCATCCTTCCTCTTGGCGCATGGGTGCTGCGCCAAGCTCTGGAAGATGCACGGCAGTGGCAGCTTGGAGTGAGGGATAAGGCACGCATGGTGGTCAATGTGTCTGCACGGCAAATTGAGCAGCCGCATTTTGCGGAAGATGTGGCTTTAGCACTGGCTCAATCAGGGGTTCCCGCTACCACGCTGGAACTCGAAATTACGGAGCGTGCTGTTATCACTAACTATGGGAATGCTATTAAGCAGCTTTCCACCCTGCGTGCACTGGGCGTTCATATCTCGATTGACGATTTCGGAACGGGTCATTCTTCGCTCAGCATGTTGCACAAGCTACCGGTCGACACACTTAAGATTGACAGAAGTTTTGTGAAGTTGATCGAGTCCGAACCGGACGTGCTGCACGTGATTGAAACCGTTGTATGCTTGGCCCGGTCGCTTGGCAAACGCATTGTTGCCGAGGGCGTAGAAAGTGAACGCGATTTTCAGACTATGCTGCAGATGGGTGAAATGGATTTTCAAGGGTATTTATTTAGCCGTCCATTAGCTGCTGATACCATCCAGTCAAATCTTACGAACTGGCGCAAGGGTCTACCATTGCAAAACAGCGAAAACAGCCTCGTATCTGCGAACCAATCCCTGCCTATGGCTGCAATCCAAGCAGCAGCGATTAACAGTGTAGCTTGGCAAGCTCAAGCTATGAGCCACCAGCCTTACTCTGCCGGTTAACACGAATTCAAAGGGGGAAGATAAAGCTCGAGCTAAATAGAGACTCAATGCAATACAACCGGCTTATACCTACTGGGAAAAGCTTGACGTAGCACAGCTGCAAGTACCGCTCTCACTTGATCAAGCCTGCAATAAATCTTCAATACGCACCGGCAGCTCACGTTTACACACACCGGTGGCTTGGTACACAGCTGCCGTGATTGCAGGCGCGACACCGGCGAGTCCAATTTCTCCAACGCCGCGCGCGCCGATGGCACTCAATTTCGTATCCGGATAATCAAGAAACGTCACGTCCATATCGGGCGCGTCCGGGTTCACGCTCATAATGTAGTCGGCCAGATTGTTGTTGGTTGGGCGGCCGGTACGGGCGTCATATTGCGTTTCCTCGAATAACGCCATGCCTACGCCCATTACGATCGCGCCTTCCATCTGGTTACGGGCTGCCTTCATATTGATAATCTTGCCCACATCGATAACTGAAACGATGCGTGAAACACGAAGACGTACGATATCTGCGTCGTACTCAACCTCGGCAAAGTGAGCACCGAAGGAGTGAAACGAATACTTCTGAGCTTCCTCATCCCGATCGGTGCCCTCCATGTTTCCCTCGCTCGTCACGGAGCGCACATTCTCAAGTTGCAGAACTCGCTCAAAAGGCACACCACTTGAGGGCATGGAACCTTTCAGGTGGACAAAACCATCAGAGAGCGCGAGCTGATCGACTGGCTTGCCCGCAAATGCTCCGCCGGAACTCTTGGAGGCGACCTTGAGCATCTGCTCCGCGGCACCCTTAGTACCTAAATCAACTGCCGGAACGACCGAGCCCGTGACAACCGAGCCTCCCGACATAGGTCCTGTCGGCAACTTGGTATCGCCCAGCACCACCGAAATCCGGTCCATGGAAATGCCGGTGCGGGCGTGCACCACCTGCGCAAAAACGGTATAGGTGCCGGTACCGATGTCCTGGGTACCGCACACAATGCGGGCGGTACCGTCGTCGTTTAAGCTGATACGTGTTTTGACGCCCGCACGGCCGGAGCCCCAGGAAGCGCAGGCGACACCCCAGCCCAGCACGAGACCATTTTGGCCATCACGCTTCATGCTCCCGATCTGCGGGTTGTAACCCTTCCAGCCGAAGCGCTCCGCGCCTACGGTTAGGCATTCTTTCATGTGACGTGAGGAAAACGGCTTACCCTTGCTCTCGTCAATTGCAGGCTCGTTCATAAGGCGTAGCTGCACCGGGTCCATCTTGAGCTTTGCGGCAAGTTCATTAAGTGCCGACTCCGTTGCGAAGAGTCCGGGCACGGCTCCCGGCCCACGCATCGCCATCGATTTGCCGATGTTTCGCTTCGCTAGTGCATCTCGCACAAGCAAATTGGGCGTGCTCCAAAGGCTGGGAGTAGCCTCACCGCAACCTTCGCCGTCGTCATCCGGCACAAATGAAGTATTGCTTACATAATCGTGCCAAATGCAGTTCAGCTTTCCGTACGGGGTGGCACTGAGCCGAACCCTCTGCATGGTGCGCGGACGATGACCGACATTCGAGAACATCATATGTCGGTCTACGACCAGCTTCACCGGACGGTTGAGGTCGCGTGCCGCAGCAGCCGCGAGCGGTGCATGCGGCCAGGGTGCCAACTTGCCTCCAAAGCCTGAACCAAGAAACTGCATGACGATCCGCACATTCTCAAGCGGTACGCCGAGCATTTGGGCCATTGCAACCTGGGCGTTCTCCACCCCCTGGGTGGACTCATAAAGAGTGAAGTTATGTCCGTCATAGTCGGCAACGATGGCGTGCATCTCGATCGGGTTGTGCGTTTCAACCGGCGTTACATAAGTCTGGTCGATTGTGATCGGACCGGCGGCAAAGGCCCTTTCGGCGTCACCGCGCTGGCTCTGGATCGAAAGTTTTCCGTTCAGCTCATCGCTCAGGTCAAGCGAAAGATGTGGCGTGGTCGCCGCATACTCAACCTGTACCGTCGCAGCTGCTTCACGCGCCTGATCCATGGTCTCTGCTACAACTACTGCTACATACTGGCCATTGTAAAGAATGACCTCGTCCTCAAAAGGCATCCGGCTCTCGGAAATCCAGGCGCGGCCGGAGGGATCGGGACGGTACAGCTTGGGTATATTGCTATGGCTATACACCTTCAGCACACCGCGCATGCGCTCGGCGCGGCTCACGTCAAGTCGCGTGATGCGCCCGCTGCCGATTGTGGCGCATACTGGGATTGCGTGTACCATGTGAGGCAGGTTGAAGTCTGCGGAGTAGCGTGCAGTGCCGCTTGTTTTCAGTGGCCCATCAATGCGCGGTACGGCGGCACCTAAGATCGTTGCGCTACTTGGGGCTGTGCTGCTGGTAGCCATAGAAAATCCCTTTCCGTTATGCCTGCTGCGCGGTTACGGTTGTGAGCGCGCGCACAACGGAACGCTTCGCCAGTTCGATCTTGAATCCGTTTTCCCCATAGGACTTCGCACCGTGCACGGCAATCTTCGCCGCTGCCTGAAAATGCTCTTTCTCGGCCGGCTTACCTACCAGCACTCGCTCGGCCCCCTCGCTGCGCCAGGGCTTGGTACCCACGCCGCCTAGCACTACCCGCGCCTTATGAATGTGGTTGCCATCCATCTCGATCAGGACTGCCGCGCTTGCCAATGCAAACTCGTAAGAGGCGCGATCGCGCAATTTCAGGTAGTGCGAGCGGGTACCAGCTGGGAGCGAGGGAAGAGTAACGTAGGTGATCAGGTCACCTGGAGCCAACACGTTTTCAATGTTTGGTGTAGCACTAGGCAGCTTGTAGAACTCGCTGATAGGTACATCGCGCTCACCGCTTACGCCAATGATGTGCACCTGAGCATCCAGCGCGGTCATGGCCACAGCCATGTCAGACGCGTGCGTAGCAATGCAGTGCTCGCTGGTGCCCAGCACGGCGTTGATACGATTATTGCCGCCGATAGCTGCGCAACCGGAGCCCGGCTGACGCTTGTTGCATTCTGAGAAAGCAGTATCTCGAAAGTAGGTACAGCGAGTGCGCTGCAGCAGGTTACCGCCTGTGGTAGCCATGTTGCGCAGCTGCCCGCTGGCTCCGCTCAACAGGGCCTGCGAGAGCACAGGGTAGCTTTTCAGTACCTCTGGATGGTGTGCCAAATCGGAGTTGCGCACCAGTGCCCCTATGCGTAAGGAACCATCCGGCTGTCGGCTAACATCGGTCAGCGCAAGCCGATTGATGTCAATGACCTGTAACGGCCGCTCAACATCGAGCTTCATCAGGTCGACTAAATTCGTGCCGCCGCCGATGAAGCGGATTTGTGCGCCGTTCTGCGCTGTTTGAGAAGCAGCCCCCAGCTTAACAGCCTGCTCGGGTGTCGCGGCCTTGCTAAGCGCGAAGTCAATCATGCGTCCCTCCTGCCTGCTGCCCGGCGGCTGGCTGCCATGGTCGCAGTGCCGGACCGTGCAGCATCCAGTTGTTCCTGTACAAACGTGCTGATAGTCTGCCCAGGTGCCGTGGAACTACCCCGGCGTCGGGCGTCCTGAATCGCCGCAGTGATGTTCTTGTACGCGCCGCAGCGGCAAAGATTGCCGGCCATAGCTTCGCGTACTGCTGCATTGCTCTCACCCATAGGGCCGCTTGCAACAGGCTCCTTGAGCATGGCGACCGCCGACATAATCTGGCCGGAGGTGCAGATGCCGCACTGATAGGCATCATGCTCCACAAATGCCGCCTGTACGGGGTGCAGGTTCCCCGGCTGGCCGATGCCTTCAATGGTTGTTATCGCATCTCCCTCATGCATGGCCGCAAAGGTCAGGCAGGCATTGGCGCGACGGCCATTGATGTGTACCGTGCAGGCACCGCACTGGCCATGGTCACAACCCTTTTTGGTACCTATCAAATCTAGGTTTTCACGCAGGCAATCCAGTAACGAGACGCGCGGCTCAATATGAACCTTGCGCGCTAGGCCATTTACCATCAGCGTTACCGCGCGTGAGCCCGATGGTGCAGCCTGCTCCTCAGCTTCAGCAGCCTGCTGCACGGGCGCGGCCATTACTGGTGAAGCTGTGGCAGCGATACCTGCCGCGCCAAGATGGCCCAGGAAGCTGCGGCGGGTCAGCTTTGGCTTTTCTTCCGCAGATACTTCATTGTTCAGAAGCTTGCTCATACTAACCTTTATCCGAGCGTGGCTCGGGATGAACTGTAAAGCAGAATGTCTCCAGCAAGCTGTTGGGCTGCCTCGAACTCAATCTTATCGAGAAAACACCACTCCCAATCTTCTCCCCCGTTCCACTGACTACATAATGGAATGTTTCATATGGTGAAAATGCTTGTAGCACGTTTGCCCCATAGACCTTCACAACAACTTATATGGCTGCATACCAGGCATACGCGCATGTGGACCTATTCCTCAGCAAGCTTCAGGCTCTCTTCACAGCCGGAGAAGTCGGTTGTCACATGGGGATGAGTTTTGCGGACGGAATCAGTATGCGTATAGGCTGACATGGTAGCGCCTCATCAAGCAGTTCGTTACGAAACATTTCATTAGGAGTCGTCGGTAGCTGTGTATGGAAGCGGAGCAGCGCAGGAAACAGCCCAGGCAGGTGCCGTAGCAGAAATATACTTGCCCAAGTTAGCAGGGGGTGCGAGCCCATGGCCAGCAGTGTCCGCGACATGAGGCGCGCGGTCCGCGACAAGCGGGTATGCTCGTGTTGGTATGGCTGCAGGCTTCCTGCCTGCAACGCACGCCCCAGTGCGAGCGCCTGCAAAAACCCGAGCGCCAACCCGTCGCCGGTAACTGCATCGACACCGCCTGAAGCGTCCCCTACCAGTGCGACGGAACCCCGTTGCACCCGGCGGAGCGTACGATGCGCGGAAACTGCACCGCGAAGTGTGCTGGCAGGTATGGCACCTTCAAGCAACCGCAGCAGTGCGGGGAAAGGTGCTAACGCCTCCAGCATGCTCGTCAGCTTTTTAGTGGATAAAACTGCAATCCCAATGCCACCGCTCCCGATTGGTGTGACATAGGCTTGTGTGCTCATAGCCCAGTACACCTCAACATATGGGGAAGCCGGCACTCCGGGCACAAGCTGGAAGTGCTGCCGTAGTGCAAACCTGCGCGACACGATCCGGCCATCGTCAAGACCGGCGGCCTTCCGCACTGCAGACTGCGCCCCATCGGCACCGATGATCCATTTGGACTCGCGGCGTTTACCGTGGATCAGCACTGCTCCACCTTCTAGACGAGCCGTGGCGCGGGTATGACGTATGCCCAGCGCAGCCGCGCGATCGCTCAGCAGTGTATGTAGGGCTGTCCGACGCATACCAAGTGCAGGCGTATCAGGAAAGAGGGCCGCTGCCTGCTGGTCGCCGCTGAGAAAGCATATGCCGCAGGCCGGCCTTGCATGTTGCTCCAGTTGCTTACGCGGGATGCCGAGCTGTGCCAGCGCCGCGACAGCGGACGGCAATAAACCTTCGCCGCAGCACTTGTCCACCGGTCCAGCGCATGATTCGGCAAGTTCAACGGTAAAACCGTGTTGTGCCGCGGCGATTGCAGCAGCCAACCCTGCCGGACCACCGCCTATGACAAATACATCTACGCTCAAGTGTGGCCCCTGACTGCTCGGAGGCTACTCGCCTGCTAGCTCATCCAGCAAAACGCGAGCTTTCGTGTTTAGTGTCTGCGCCCCGTCCAGATCATTCTCCGTGACTGCCTGACGAGCCTTGGATAGAAAAGATCGAACCTGCACCTGCACAGCAGCAATTTCACTGCTGGCTACTTCTTTCAGGCGACTTAGCCGCAGTTCCTGCGATTGGATTTCATTGAGCATTTTGATGCGTTCATTGCCGCTGATGGTAGTGCCGGTAGAAAGCTCACCTAGTTTGGGAGCGGCCGCCGCAGCACTGCTGCCGGGTGACGGCGGAAATGAACTTGTAGGAGATGCAAGCACTTGAGCCGTAGCTAAAGTTCCATTTGCACCTGATGGAGGTGCTTCAGTATTCGCTGGAGACGTCTCACTCGCGGTGTTTACAGGTGACGGAGTCACCACCTTGCGGTGCAGGTGATGCACCCGCTTGACAGGAACAGGTTCTGGAGTCAGTTTCGGTTGTTCTATCGGAGCCGGGCGCACGTCGGCTTTGCGGTCTGGAGGTACGGAGGGCAGCGGGGTTATGACAGTGATCGGGTTCGTGCCGCTAGGAGTAGTAATGGTTGGTGCGACGGCCACAGGTGGGGGCGGTAGTACAGCATGACGACAGCCCCCTAGAGTTCCCAATACGAATAGGCATGCCACACTTTGTAGCTTAGTGTTAACCTTCATGCGTGTTCCTGGCTCAACAGTGTACGCGGCCGGCTACCGATGAGTTCGTGTGCGCTGGGATAGATGCCGGCTGGATGGTTGAGAGGCAGTCGCACCGTAAATGTAGTGCCATGATCGGGCTCTGATTCCACTTCAATCATGCCGGAGTGCAGCTGTACGATTCGGTAGCACATAGCCAACCCGATTCCGCTGCCCTCCTTTTTCGTCGTAAAGTACAAATCAAAGATGCGTGGTAAGATCTCGCTCGAAATGCCATGCCCACTATCTGCGATTGTCAGTACCGCATAGCGCGCATCCTCAATCATAGTAACGCGCAAAATTCCTCCATCAGGCATCGCTTGGGTTCCGTTCAACACGATATTGAGGATTGCTTGCCGCAGCATATCAGCATCTATCTTGACTAGAACAGCTTTTTGTGGCATCTCTGTTTCTAGCTGGACATTCCGCGTTCCCAGTTCAGCCGAGGCTAGCATCAGGACATTGGAAGCGACCTTTCGCAAGTCTTCCTCTTCAAGCCTCAGTTCCATGGGTCGGGAGAAGTCGATCAACGTTTGCACTACCCGGTCCAGTCGCTGAATCTCGCTTTGAATGACGTTGAGATGCCGCATGGCCGGTGCCTCGGGGCCGCTTAGTTTGTTCCGAAGCAGCTCCAGATGCACCACAATGGCATTGATTGGGTTCTTGACTTCATGACCTACACCCCCAGTTAGCCGGCCGATGGCCGAAAGCCTGCGAGACAGCTCCAGCTCGCTTTCAATTTCCCGTACGGAATCAAGATCATGCAGCGTGAGCAACGCACCCAGGCTATCCTGCCCGTCAGCACGCTGGCCCGGAATGATTTCAAGCGCAATCTCAAGCCGGCGGCCGTTTTCTGTGGTTATCTCCGCCTGGGGAATAGACGTTCGCTGTTGGAAAGCGTCTCGCACCATACGGCCCAGCTTTGTGGAGCGGTCAAAAATCTGGGATGCGTTCGCGCCCAACATGTCATCGCGGTTGATGCCCAGGAATCGCTCAACCGAGCTGGAAACTAACACAGCGCGTGAATCGCGTGTAAACAGCATCATGCCATCCTGCAGGTTTGAGAGGATTTGATCCAGATTCTCCTTAAGCGCCGAGAATACTTCTTCGGTGTTGCGCATGCGCTCGCCGATACGCTCAATCTTGCTCGATACACGCAGTAGCGGGTCGGTCTGGCCGATCTGTCCGTGCTGCTCATCGGTCGTTTCTGCGTTTAGGATATCGAGCCGCCGGCTAATCTGCTCAAGCGGTGCCAACGCTAATGAAGTCACCACGGCTGCGGCCATCAATGAGATTAACAATGCGCCGACAGCGTATGTAAATGCCTCAAGCAGTGTGGGACGGAATGCCTGCAGCAAAAAGCTGGTGCGCATACCGATGTGTACAGTAGCGAATGGCCGCCCATTGCGCTGCAAGGTAAGTGGCAGATCGTAGACCCGCGCTTTGCCTAATACAATCTGCAAAATCTTGATGAAAGACCGGCCGCGGAGCTTGCCATAGTCAGGTCGCCAGGGCATCGTCCGGGCTTCCAGCAGAGGATCGGTGCTAATAAGTGAGCGATTGGCGCTGTCAACGATGGTGATGTCGAAAATTGTAGGCGAGTAGCTAATAACGGAGACCATCAGAGCGTTCAAAGCGGCGTCATTCTGCAACACTGCAGCTACCTGCGCGCGAAACAGGACAGGCGGCTGCGTCGGCTGAATAGTACCGTGAATCACACCCTGCTCAATGGCCTGACGGGTGGCAAACAGCACCTGATGGGTGATGATGTCGGTTGAAGCGTAACTTTGGTCGACATACTGCCGCAGGGAGCGCGATAGATAAAGCCATGAGGTCGCGGATACCAGCAGGAACACCAGTGCGGTAACCGCAACCACAAGTTTGGTTTTTAGACGCATCGTCGTTCCTGCACTCTACACAACCGGACGTGTAGCTGCAAAAGCTTTCATACACCATGTCGGGTCCTGTTCTGACACTGGCCTCAGATAACATCTTCCTTGGCTGTAGCAGGCCGGGGCAACTCACGCTCGCTACGGTGGAGCATACGGCTCTGGCTGTATTCCTTCAGCTTGTTATGCAGTGTTTTAAGGCTGATGCCCAGGATTTCCGCCGCGCGTGTTTTATTGTTGTTCGTAGAAGCCAAAGTCTTGACAATCAGCAGCCGCTCTGCCTCATCAACCGTGGTGCCTACCTCGACTTTGACACTATTGGCAACTGCTGCCTCAGATAAAGTCTCAACCCCGCGCGTACCGAAGCCCGGCGGTAGGTGCTGCATGCCAACTGGATTGGTGCCGCATAGAATTACGGCGCGCTCAATGGTGTTGCGTAGCTCACGTACATTACCCGGCCAGTCGTACTGCATCAGCCGCTGTAGCATACCCGCTTCCACGCCCGGTACATGGCGGCCATGCTTCTCATTCATATCCTGGATCATGGCTTCTACAATCGCGGGAATATCTTCCTTATGCTCGCGCAGCGGCGGCATGTGGATATTGAAGACGTTAAGCCGATAATAGAGATCGGCCCGCAGCAGGCCTGCGTCTACGGCAGTTTCGGGATTTTTGTTGGTAGCGGCCAGTACACGCACATCTACCGGTGACTCTACTTTCGAACCAAGCCGGCGCAGTTTATGATCCTCAAGTACGCGAAGCAGCTTGGCTTGGGTGGCCACCGGCATCTCACCAATTTCGTCAAGTAGCAGCGTGCCTTCCTCGGCTAGCTCAAAGCAGCCTGCACGGCGTTCCAGAGCCCCTGTAAAAGCGCCTTTCTCGTGTCCGAAAATTTCACTCTCAATCAATGTTTCAGGGATCGCGGCGCAATTTACAGCGACAAACGGCTTGGGCTTGCGCGGGCTCAGCTCATGCAGGGCGCGTGCTACCAGCTCTTTGCCGGTACCGCTTTCGCCGGTAATCAGCACGGAAACATTCGACGGTGCAACTTGTTCGATAAGCGCGTAAATTTCACGCATCTTGCGTGAGGAGCCCACCAGAGGACCCAGGATGCCGGTGTCGCGCAGCTTGCGTCGCGTGATCTCCAGCTGCCGCTCCGTTTCCCGCATGTGCGTCGCGTTGCTTAGCGTCAGTCGCAAGCGGGTGGAGTCCACAGGCTTCTGGATGAAGTCATAGGCACCAATTTTCATGGCTTCCACTGCCAGGTCGATCGAGCCCTGCGCAGTCAACACGACGACTGTGCAGTCATTGCGGTTCACTGAAAGCTGCTGCAGTAATTCCAGGCCGTTCATACGCGGCATCTTCAAATCGGTCACAATAATGCCGGGCTGCCAGCCTGACACTTTCTCAAGAGCTTCCATGCCGTCACCGGCCATCTCCGTCTCATAACCCCATGAGGAAACCAGTTCAGCCAATCCATGAAGTGCATGAATTTCATCTTCCACAATCATCACGCGTTCTGCATTACCCATGGTTTGTATATTTCCTTCTGCGGCACGGAGGCTGCGGCTGATTGCGAGTGGATTGTAAGAAGCCTTCTGCGGCTCCATACCGGCTGATTCGAATGTATGTGTCATGCACTCAAAGAAGACAGTGTTGCATCCCGGCATATGACAAAAAGCGAGAACGTAAAACCTGAATCAGACCGCTCTAGGGGAGAGCGGATGTACTCTACATGTATGCTGCCCTATGAAATTGAACCCGCAGTACTTTCCGCTCTGCTTAACGTCCCCGAAGATGCACGGTGCATCATGCTGGATGTCCGCGAACCGTGGGAAGTTGAAACAGCGCATATACATGGTAGCGTGAATGTGCCCATGGGGGATATACCTACTAGGTCGCATTCTGAACTGGACCCTGATCGGCATGTCATCGTCATCTGTCACCATGGGGTACGCTCGCTAAGCGTAACCGCATGGTTGCGTAAGGAAGGCTTTGAGCAGGCACAGTCGCTTAAGGGTGGTCTTGATGCCTGGTCGGCCATCATCGATCCCTCCATACCTCGGTATTAAATATAATTCTAAGAGTTAGATAAGCCCTCATCTTTCAGGTGATCGTTCATGTTCTCCGCAGCCCAGTTCGCATCTGAAAACAGCCTCCGGTTTGTTGAAGAACTGAAAGCTCTACTTCGCATTCCTTCTATATCCACCTTGCCGGAACATCGCAAAGATGTGCGCCGCGCAGCGGAAGTGCTCGCCACCGAGCTGATTCATATCGGCATGGAGCACGTAAAATTAATTGATGTGGCACACTCGGATGGAGCTGCCGGGCATCCGTTGGTGCTTGCCGAGTGGCTCCACGCTCCCGGTAAACCCACGGTGCTTTGCTACGGACACTATGATGTGCAGCCGCCCGACCCGCTTGCCGAGTGGCACTCACCGCCGTTTGAACCGGTAGAGCGCGAGGGGAACCTGTACGCTCGGGGCGCGGTAGACGACAAGGGCCAGATGTACATGCACGTCAAGGCGCTGGAGTCTTTGTTTGCAGCGCACGCCGGGAAGCTGCCGCTCAACGTGCGGGTACTGCTCGAAGGCGAAGAGGAGGTAGGCGGCGAGTCCATTGCGGCCTTCATCCGGACGCAGCCTGAAATGCTGAAAGCCGACTTTGCCCTGATTTCCGATACGGAGATGTTTGCCCCGGAACTACCGACCCTGTGTGTGGGCCTGCGCGGCATGATCTATACAGAGGTAGAGGTACGCGGCGCACGAACCGATCTGCACTCCGGCATGTACGGCGGGGCCGCACCGAACCCTTTCTTTGCGCTGGCGCAGATCATTGCGCAGCTCAAGGACGCCGACGGACGCATTCTGATTCCCGGCGTTTACGACGGTATCGAGCGGCCCTCAGACGACGAGCTGGTCGCCTGGGCGCGCCTGCCGTTTGATGAAGCAGCGTACCTGCGTAACGAGATCGGCTCGCCTGCACTCACCGGTGAGCCCGGCTACTCCGTAGTGGAACGGACCTGGGCACGGCCTACGCTTGAGGTCCACGGTATGCCCGGCGGCTTTACCGGTGTCGGTGCTAAAACAGTGATTCCGGCCAAAGCAACAGCAAAAATCTCCATGCGCCTGGTACCGCCTATGCAATCCGCCGAGACTTTCGCGAAGTTCAAACAGTATGTGGAGTCGCTTACTCCAAAAGGTGTCACGGTTGAGGCAAAACTGATCCACGCCGGCGAACCCGCACTCATCGGTACGGACAACCCTTACATTCGCGCTGCTGTCAGTGCCTTGAAACAGGTGTGGGGTACGGAGCCGGTGTTCATTCGCTCTGGAGGCTCCATTCCGGTGGTGGGCGACTTTGAGCGTGGACTCGGCATTCCCTCCGTGATGATGGGCTTCGGCCTGCCCGATGACGGACTGCACGCGCCCAATGAGAAGTTCCACCTCCCCAACTTCCATCGGGGCATCCAGACATTGATCGCCCTCTTTGAAACTTTAGGCGCGGAGCCTGCTGCCTGATCCTAGAGACGACTAAGGAGACAATCAGGGAGACAACCAAGCCGCGCGCCTTTGTACTGGCCGGGGGCCGTAGTAGCCGTATGGGCCGCGATAAGTCACAGCTGCCCTATGGCAGCTCCACGCTGCTGGAGCACATGCTGGCAGTGCTGCGGTTAGCAGGCTTTACCCCCGGCGTGGCCGGATTAACCACCGCGATACAGTGCAGCGCGCCGCTCGTATTTGATACCTTTCCTGGTGATGGGCCTCTTGCCGGGATTGAGGCTGCGTTGCACTCGGTTGGAAGCTCGCAGCCTGTATTGTTTGTCTCGGTGGACCTGCCGCTTCTGCCCCCGGTGTTCTGCCGGGTGCTATGGGAGCGAGTGCAAGCTACAGGCGCGCCGGCGACGGTGCCCTTTGTAGGAGGGAAGCCGCAGCCGTTGTGTGCGGTGTACAGCAGTGCGCTCGCACCTGGCATCACCGCCGCTCTGGCAAACGGTGACCGCAAGGTAATGCGAGTGCTAGGCCGGCTGGTTGCCGAGTTTCCAGCGGGGCAGCAGCACGATTACTTCCGCGTGGAACCCTTAGCCGTAGCGCGAGGCTGGTATGACCCGGATCGCTGGTTTACCAATGTAAATACGCCTGCCGACTGGCGCAGTGCGACGATGACAGTTGGAAGCGGGTCGCAACCGACCGGCATCTAGAGAAGCAGAGGCGCAATGACCGAACACACACACGATCCGGAGGACCAGGCCGAGGGCGCGGACAGCCGGAAGCCTGACCTTGAGAACCTGCCGAAAGGTTTCGAATACATTGAAAAGCTGGTCGACGAACCACCGCCGGATGATGACGAAGTCCGACGCGAAACGGAAAAGTCCGAGGCAAAGGATTCAGGGCAGCAGCCCTACATTGCTTTTAAGAACGTCAGCAAATCGTTTGGAGACTTCCATGTCCTTAAGAATGTGAGCTTCTTTGTAAATGCGGGCGAAACCATGTGCATCCTAGGCCGCTCGGGCGTGGGCAAGTCTGTTTCCCTGCAACAGCTTATGGGATTTTACAAGCCTGACAGCGGCTGCATTCTTGTTGCAGGAGAAGACATCACCAAGTTTGATGAAAATCAGATGCAGGCGATCCGACGCAAAGTCACCATGGTCTTCCAGAACGGAGCGTTGTTCGACTCGCTCTCTGTGCGTGAAAATGTTGCATTTCCATTGCGTGAAAACCAGAAGCTTGCAGAAGACCAGATTCAAGTTATTGTGAGCGGGCTGCTAGAGATGGTTGGCGTGGGTACGTCCGCAGACGAGCTGCCGTCATCGCTTTCAACGGGCATGAAGCGCTCAGTCGCCATTGCGCGTGCGCTGGCCGCGCAGCCTGAAGCGATCCTATATGATGAGCCAACTACCATGGTGGACCCACTGATCGCGCGGCTCATGGGCGACCTGATCCAGAAGCTCAAGTACCAGCTCAAGCTCACCAGCATCGTGGTGACCCATGACATGCGCTTTGCGCAACGGCTTGCCGACCGGGTGCTGTTTCTGCATGAGGGCAAGGCGCGCTTCTTCGGCACGCTCGACGAAATGCGGGCTACAGACGATGAAATTCTTCGTCAATTTCTGGACCAGGATGAGCTTATTCTTCCCGGGCAAGACGCCAAAAGCAAGGAAGCTCAGGCGCGTTGATACACTAGGCAGGTGAAGATCGCGCTAGCCCAGATCAACCCCACGGTCGGCGATTTCTCCGGCAATCTTGCCGTTATTCTGCGTTTTGCCGGGCGCGCTTCGCAAGCAGGTGCGGATCTCGTAATTTTCCCCGAACTCTCTATCTGCGGCTACCCGCCCGCCGATTTACTGGAAAAACCTGCGTTTGTGGAGCGTGCGCAGCAGGTGTTGCAAGAGCTTGCGGAGCGCACCGCATCGCTTGGTTTGGCTATATTGTGCGGTTTTCCCTCACCCGCGCCGCGCGAAACGGGCAAACACGTTCGCAACTCAGCTGCGCTGCTCGAAGGCGGCCGCGTGGCTTTTGTGCAAAGCAAGCGTCTGCTGCCTTTTTACGATGTATTTGATGAGCAGCGTTACTTTGCCCCGGCACCTTCGCAAGCAGTATATGAAGTCGCAGGCGAGCTGGTTGCCGTAACCATCTGCGAAGACGCCTGGAACGATAAGAGCTTTTGGGAGACACGCCGCTACCAGGTGGACCCCATCGAGGAACTGATGCGTCCGCAGGCTGATGGGCGCACACCGTCTGTCATTCTGAACATCTCGGCCTCACCATTCTGGCGCGGCAAGCGCGCTGTGCGCGAGTCCATGCTGGCTGCCATTGCGCGGCGGTATGCGCGGCCTGTGGTGCTGGTAAACCAGGTCGGCGGCAATGACAGCCTGCTGTTTGACGGCACCAGCCTGGCGCTCAATGCTGCCGGTGAAGTAGCCGCCCGTGCCTCCTCATGTACTGAAGACATGGTCTGCTTCGACACGCAGACGCAAACCGGCGACATCCAGCCTGCGCAAGACGACGAAGACGGCCTGGTATGTCGCGCGCTCACCATGGGCGTCCGCGACTACGTACACAAGTGCGGCTTCAATCAGGCACTGATCGGGTTGAGCGGCGGCATCGACTCGGCGCTGGTTGCGGCGCTTGCCGTGGACGCGCTCGGGGCAGAAAACGTGATCGGCATCGGCATGCCGAGTGAGTACTCCTCGCCCGGCTCCATTGAGGACAGCAGGGAACTGGCAGCCAATCTCGGTATTCGCTTTGAGCTGCTGCCGATCGCGCCGATGTTTACGCAGTTCAATGCCGTCCTCGCTCCCGTTTTCAACGGCAGCGCCAGCGACCTGACGGAAGAAAACCTGCAGTCGCGCATCCGCGGCACACTGCTTATGGCACTCAGCAATAAGTGGAATGCGCTGGTACTCACCACTGGCAACAAGAGCGAGATGGCCACCGGCTACTGCACGCTCTACGGCGACATGGTGGGCGCGCTCGCCGTCATCGGCGACGTGATGAAGACCGAAGTGTACCGGCTGTGCCGATGGTTGAACGCGGAGCATGCGCGGCAAGGGCGCGCCTGTATCCCCGAGGCGATCTTGGTGAAAGCACCCTCCGCTGAACTGCGGCCCGGACAGCTTGATTCCGACTCGCTGCCCGACTACGCTCACCTGGACCCGGTTTTGACCGCCTACATCGAGCGCTACGAAACAGCCGCCGAGATTGCCGGGCAAACCGATCTGGATCAGGACGAAGTAGCGCGTGTGCTGAAGCTGGTGGAACGCAGCGAGTACAAGCGCCAGCAAGCCGCGCCCGTGCTTAAGGTGTCATCGAAGGCATTCGGCATGGGACGGCGATTTCCAATTGCGGCAACCGCGCAGGTTTAAAGCTCAATATATAGCGCCGGTCGGGAAACGTCTGACAGCTGTTCCCGGGCAAGCATGGAACCCTACGCTATGATCGTAGCCATATTCGGTGAATTGGGCGATGCGGTGGGGCACAGGATGCCGAACCGGACGAAAGACGTGAAGCAGGTGCAGGTTTGGCTACACACCTGGGACAAGCATTTCCGGCCCGGCTCTCCCGGCCTCAGCGAAGGTGATCTGGACGGGTTCACGGGCATGGCCATCGAGCGATTTCAGCGCGAGATGATGAAACACCTCATGCCAAGCGGGATCGTCGCTCCGGAGGATGCGACGGCGAAGAAGCTGGCGAGCACGCCTGGGCCAAAGCCGGAGGGACGGGTGTTGTCGTTGCCGATCCGTACGAATTTTGATCCTCTCAGCGAGGAGGATTACCAACAAGCCGCGAAGGAGCTTCAATGTGAAGTACGGGCGATTGAAGCAGTGGCGCAGACGGAAACCAAAAAGCGTGCCTTTGATGATCGGCAACGCCCCTCCATCTTATTTGAACCAAAGCATTTCCATAAATGGTCCAAGCACAGATTTGTAAAATCTAACCCGAATCTTCAACTCGTAAATAAACGCTACGGCTCGTACGCTCTTCAATGGAGACGGTTTGAGGAGGCATATACACTAGATTCAAAAGCAGCAATTATGGGTACTTCTTGGGATAGATTTCAAACGATGGGTTTCAATTTTAATGAGGCGGGTTTTTCCTTACCTGAAGTCTTTTTAGTCGCAATGTGCTCTTCGGAAAAAGACCAGCTAAATGCTTTTGTCGCCTTTATTAAATACCGAAAATCAAGATTGCAGGCGCTCCAAAATAAGAACTGGGCCGATTTCGCTAAGTACTACAATGGCCCAGATTATAGCGAGAATAATTACGACAAAAATATGAGAGATAACTATGACAAGCTGGCCCACTAAAAGAGTACTCTTACTATTTACTTTCCTGCTAGCAAATGGATTTGCTCAACATGCAAATACTGCACAACTGCAAAATGCTAATTTGAAGCAAATTACCATTAGCAACCTGGATTGGCATTCAATACCGGCTTTAGTTGTACCTGAAATTAAGCAAGGGCAGGTATTTACTCTACACGCTTCAGGCGCACCTGACCTTACTATTGTTCCGGTAACTTATCTAAAAGGTAACAACGATCCTGACCCTAACCCGGTGAGCTTACGGTGTGGTGTGTACCTGCTATCTCAAAATGGTCCCGCGAGCTTCGTTAAAGTGCTACCCAGCAAGGTTTGGGACGGTTGGTGTACTGGAATTGAGGCTGTTGCAAAGATGCCTGATGCAGGTGCGCGTCCGAGATTGTTATTCAGCTTTTACTCGTCAACCGAAGGTAATCACAAAAACTCTCTTCAATTCGTTCTTTCTTGGAACGAAGAAAAGAATAGGTACCAGTTAAATGAATCACAAAGCGAATGGCTTCTTAACGAACCTTTTGTACCGGGACCGGAAGGGCTTATGGTAAAAGTCATACACACACTGTCGCAGTATCGACCCACTCGAACCATTGACAATCCGTAAGTTATCCAAGGTACTTTGTACCCTGAATCAATATAAGGAAAAAACCATGGCAAACCCATCCAATAGCACCGTCACTATTGACGACAACAAGTTCAACGCGCTTTCCGTGCAGTTCGGCATGAGCACGGCGCACGACGACCATGGAATGCCGATGATGGGGAGCCAGCATATGGATATCGAGGTAATCGTGGATATGCACGACACCGACAATCTGCCGTTTTCGACCATCCAGAGCCTGTTCAACCTGGCGCAGCAGCATACCCGCGAAAAGATTGTGGACATGAAGATTGAGTACTGGCAGGATGAGAGTCAGTTGGATGCGATTTGCGTGTATAGCTTTCGCGGCTGGATCGCAAATTATAAGACAGGGAGCGGCGGGGGCTCCAACCACACCATGCTGCTACAGCTTCATCCCGCGCTCAGCCAGGGACAATACATGTCCATCGGCTTGAGTAACTGATCAGGCAGGGAAATACTTTAAGAATGCGTCGGCAAGGGGATCATCGCGCCCTGCGAGTCACTGTGACTAAGTCGTACAACATGCGGGGTCAGGATAATCACCAGCGTGTCGCGCGTTTTCATAACCTGCCGGTTGGTTCCCAATTCAAATCCGGGAATTTCACTCAGAAACGGCAAGCCGATGATCGCCGCTGTTTCTTGGTTCTGGAGATAGCTGACCAGCACCGTTCGCTCGCCGGGCTTCACATTGATAATCGAGTCAGTCTCCCGGTTGTTGATGATCGGGTTGCTGTTCAGCACCTGCCCGCTAAGTGAGGAAAGCTGGAGCCGCAGTTTGAGCGCGACCTCCTCTCCATGCTCCACGCGCGGCGTCGCAGTCAGCGTCAGGCCGACATCCTGGTACTGCACCTGCGGCACAGTCGCAGTCTGCGCGGAAGCGAGCGAGGACAGATTTACGCCCAGATTTTGTAGCGTGTTCGACAAGCCCGCCGAGTTGATGCCCGCAATACTGGTGCTGCCTGTCGCGAGGTTGGAGTAGGAAGAGGTCACAATCGGGTAGCGCTCACCGATCTTGACCGTGCCCGACTCCTGGTCCAGCAGCCGCAGCTGCGTTTTATCGACCATGCGCGTATCAGAGTCGTTGACTTGCAGATTGGCCGCGGCTTGAGTCAGGGTAAGCCCGGTGGTAGTAATGCCGCCGCCGAAGGTAGCAAACGGCTGCGACAGCAACGTGGACCCGGCCTGGCCTGACAGGATCAGCGCTAGGGCGATCTCGCCCACGTTGCCGGGACTTGCCAGGCCGCTTGAAATAATCTGCTGCACCAGGCTGGGATTGTTGCGGATGAGGCTGTTGAGCTCACTCGTAAGATTAAAGACGCTGCTGGTTTGCGGCAGCTGTATGCCATCATTGCCCGTGCGCTGGGTTTGTACCTCGTAGATATCCACGTCAAGAGATATAGAGCTGCGACCGGCCAGCATTTCGTTGACTTCAAAGTTGAAAGCGCGCATGCGCTGGGCCGAGGCTCGCACGGTAAGAGTGTTGTTGGATTCGTGTACGGCGGCCTGCTGCACCTCGAACACGTTGCGCGCGATATTGCCGACATCGTTCAGCTCAGCAGGGGTCAGCCCCGGCAGGTACACCGTTTCAAGCACCAGCCGCTCGTACTTGGTGCGGTTCTCCCGGGTGTCAAGCGCTAGCAGGGCTCGGCTAGGGTCCAGGGGAATGGAGAACGTGCCGGTGGCCAGTTCCACCAGGTGCTTGGCCTCTGCAAAGCTGATATCGTCGGCATCGAAGTGCACGCGCTCGCCGGTGACGGAACTGTCAATTGTCGGCGTAATGCTGTAGGCGCTCAGCACCTGCCGCAGCAGCTCGCCTTTAGGAAGCATCAGGTGAAAGCTTTGTGTGCCGGGCTTCGGCGTCAGCTCGATAGGCCCTGCGGCATCTGCGACATGGTTCAGCAGGCTCTCCTTTGGGGTGTCATCCACAAGATCCCTTTGGTGCTCCAGCACCAGCGGGTTACGGCTATCCTGTGCCGATGCCTCAGCCATGCGTGCGCGCCAAGTGGCATCGTCGCCCTGCAGCCGAGCCTTCAAAGCTTGCTGCATCAATTGCGTAGCCAGGTTGTCGCGGGCGATAGAGAGTGCCGCGTCGTAATCTCGGCTGGCTGGATTAAGCGCCAAAGCTTGTTGGAACGCGCTGACCGCTGCAGGCAGACGGTTTGCCTCGACGGCTTTCGCGCCTTCAACGTAGAGCTTTTGCGCACGATCCTTGTCGTGGTTGCTGACCGGTGCCTGCTGGGCGTTGGCCATTACCGCCGAACAGGCAGCGAGGCAGAGCAGAACTTTAGAAATGAGAGTGGGCTTCACTGCGTGTTTTGGACTCCCGTATGCGCAAGCAGCGCGCTGAGGCTGGTGGCGCATACCTCCGGCTTGGACTCCATCAATTGCTCAAAGGTGTAGTTGCCTGTAGCTACCGCGATAGTGGGCAAGCCGTGTACCCGTGCCGCGGACACATCGAAAATCGTGTCGCCCACTACACATACGGTCGCATGGGACCCGGCTGAGGTGTGCGCGATGGCTAGCGCGTTGCGGATCATATCGGACCGGACTTCGTACAGGTCACTGAAACCGCCGAAGGTAAACCAGTCTCGCAGGCCGGCACCCGCGACTTTAACCCATCCAATGGTCTCGATGTTGCCCGTGGCTACGCCCAATGCCGCGCCCTTGTCGCGCAAGTGCGCCAGGGTCTGCTCCACACCGGGCATGACTACAAGGTTCATCTCTGCTTGGCGCGCGGTAACGCCGGCGCTCATATGCGTAAAGATGGTTTGGACATGCGGACGCCAGCTTTCATCTTCCAGGGCAACCAGGCGGAATGCGTCGCGCAAAATACCGGGGTCCGTACTGCCGTGTACGGTTACGCCATCCAGTACAAGGGGGCGCCCAAGCACATGCTGCACAGCTGCGAAGAAAGAATCATAGTGGACATGATCAAGCGAGTGCAGCAATGTGCCGTCGATGTCGAACAGGTACGCACCCTGCTCATCCCAGCGAAAGCCGGGCTGGATATAGACCTGATCGGCTGTATGGCTTGGTACGGAGCTGGTCATGCTTTTCAGCATAGAGCAAACCGGACGTCAGTACGGGTTACTCCCGGTACGCCTCACCTCGGCCACAGCGTGCTCGCTGCGAGAGGGACGCTTCATGCCGGCGCGTACCTCAGCCGGATCAATCTCAAGCTCGGCGATCATGCGGCTTAATGTATTGCGGTGTACGCGCAGGTCCTTGGCGGCTTTGCACTGATTGCCGCGGTGGGTGGTGAGCACCTCCAGCAGAAAGCGCTTTCTAAACTCACGCACCGCTTCGGCGTAGGTGATGCCGCCGGTGTACATCTGTGCTACCAGAGAATCCAGTTCACGTCTCACTCGGTCTCTCTTTCTTACTGCCGCCCTAACAAATCTGCCCCATGCTCATGCAACAGCCGGGTGCCGTAAAGCACTTTTTGCTGCAATTGGGCAGGGGTGCCGAAGGTGCCGTCACGCGCCGCTGCTACAAAGTACGGCACCAGCCGGGAATCTTTCAATGGCCCCTGCAATGTGGGCGACCCAGGCCAGAATGCCACCAGTACCATGACGCCAAGTGTAACCAGCACCGCTCCCTTTACCAGCCCGAAAACCGCGCCTAGCAGACGGTCTGCCCAGCCCAACCCTATGCTTTGCACGGACCACCGGACGATCCGTCCAATCAATCCCGCCGTCAACATTACCGCCAATGCAATGCATACAAACGAGGCTGCGTCAGCCAGCGCCCCGGAGCGCAACCACCCCTGAAACCAGGGCAGAAGCCGTGTGTAGTTCCAGCTTGCCACGCCAATGCCCGCCACGATGCCGACAAGCGAAAAGGTTTCCACAAAAAACCCCCGCCGCGCGGCCTGCAAGGTACACAGTAGTAACACCGCGACGATGATCCAGTCTGTGAGTGCCACCGCGCAGCTCCTGGTTCCTAGAGGTGTTTCTGAAACTGTTCCTAGAGTACGAGTGTTTTGCCTGTCAGCAACCGGAAGGCCTCAAGATATTTTGCCTGTGTCTTTTCAATTACCCCCGGCGGCAGCGCGGGCGCGGGCGCCTGCTTGTTCCAGCCCTTTTCTTCGAGGTAGTTACGCACAAACTGCTTGTCAAACGAGGGCTGCACCCCGCCCGGCGCGTAGCCCTCGCGCGGCCAAAAGCGGGAAGAGTCCGGCGTCAGCACCTCATCTGCCAGCAGGATTACATCGCCGACACGGCCAAACTCAAACTTGGTATCGGCCAGGATGAGCCCGCACTGCTCGGCATGGGCGGCAGCCCGATTGTAGATGGTGAAGCTCAGTTCACGCAGGGTATTTGCATCCGTCTCGCCGATTTGTTCCACCATGGCGGCAAAAGAGATGTTCTCGTCATGCTCACCGCCCTGGCTTTTGGAGGCAGGGGTAAACAGCGGTTCCGGCAGCTGGTCGCTTTCGCGCAGGCCTTCCGGCAGCGGGATGCCGCACAGCTCGCCGGTGGCCTGGTAGTCCTTCCAGCCGGAGCCGGACAGGTAGCCGCGCACCACACACTCCACTGGGAACATCCGGGCGCGCTTCACCAGCATGGACCGGTCGCGCAGCTGCTCGCGGTAAGGCGCAAGTTCGGCGGGGAAGGCATCGACTTCAGACTGGATGACGTGGTTTGGTACCGTGTGCTCCAGCAGCTCAAACCAGAACAGCGACAGCTGTGTGAGCACTTTGCCCTTGCCGGGGATGCCGCTGCCCAGGACATGGTCAAAGGCAGAAATGCGGTCGGAGGCTACCAGCAGCAGGTCCTCTTCAACTGCATACAAATCACGCACCTTGCCGATGGCTACTTTCGTGAGACCGTTCAAATCTGATTGAAGAACTGCTTGCAAAGAGAGGCCTTTCCTGTACCAGGTTCCGGTCTAGCGTATCGTATCGCCGGGATTAGGAGGGGTCCGCCTTGCGTTCCAATGCTTCAAGGCGCGTGTCGTGCTGGTGCTA
>CAXSHS010000019.1:35665-39062 GCA_964237325.1 uncultured Acidobacteriaceae bacterium
TCCGTCAATTTTCTCATCAAGCCGTTCAATGCGGCCATCAAGCCGATCAATACGACTATCCAGTCGAAAGCCGAAAACCAGCAGGATCACAAGATTGATCAGAGCCAGAAGCCCCGGTGTGCCAATGGCCAGATATAGCTGCTGGTTGCTCATAAATGTGCTTCACTCCTCTGGCATGAGCCTAGTGCTCAATGTTAATTGCAGTCAACTCTAAGAGGTGTTACAGAAGTACATCCAACTTACATCTGGTCCGCAGTACGGAAATGGTTCTTGTCCGGTTGACTGCAACTCAAAGCTCTACTCCGCCGCACCACCCCCCACCGCAGCGGTATGCTCAAGAGATGCGGGTGCGGGTGCTTGTTTTCGGAGTCTTGCGCGACCATTTCGGCGCGGCGGAGCATTGGGTGGAGCTACCCGGCGAAACCGTCTCTGTAGCCGCCTTGCTGGCGCAAATGCAACGCGATGCGGCACCGGAACTCGGCGGCTTGTGGGGATCGCTCGCAGTCGCGGTAAATCAGCAATACGCCAAAGCTGACGACCCGCTGCACGTCGGCGACGAGGTGGCACTGTTGCCGCCGGTCAGCGGGGGAATTGACGACCGAGTTTTGCTGACCCGCGAGCCGCTGGATACCGCAGGTGCCACAGCGGCACTCAAGGCCGGCAGCGATGGCGCGATAGTCGTGTTTGACGGCATTGTGCGCAACAATACACGTGGACGACAGACAGAGTACCTGTTGTACGAGGCATTTGAACCGATGGCGCTGGCACAGATGCGCGAGCTGGTCGCCGAGGCGTGCCATCGCTTCGCAGTGCGCGATACGCTGCTGCATCACCGGCTGGGGCGGCTTGAAGTCGGCGAGACCAGCGTGCTGATTGCCGTTGCCTCCGCTCATCGCGGCGCAGCCTTTGACGCTTGCCGCTGGGTGATCGACACACTCAAGAAAACCGTCCCCATATGGAAGAAGGAGTTTTTTGTCGACGGTGCTGTATGGGCTGACGGCGAAGCATTTCCGGCGGAGCTGCACCCCGGAGAGCCTGCGTGAGCCGGTTCAAGCTGCTTGCGGCCACGCTGCTGGTCTTTGTTGTTGCGGGCGCACTGCGCGCGCAGGACGATGGTGCGCCCCAGACGCTGCGGGTGCAGGTTCACCTGGTCAACCTGTTTGTAAATGTGACAGATGTGCATGGCGTACCCGTTCCGGACCTTGAAAAAGGCAACTTCTCCCTCACCGAAGACGGCGTTCCGCAGAAAATCTCCATTTTTGAAAAGCAGACAGACGCGCCGCTTTCCCTGGTTCTTGCTATAGACAGCAGCGGCTCCACACATAAGGATCTAAGCGTAGAGCAACACGCCGCGCGAGAGTTTGCCCAGACACTGCTGACGCCAAAGGACCAGTTGGCTCTGTTTGACTTCAACTCTGACGTGCGCGAGGTAGTTCCATTTACCAACAGCGTGCGCCGCATCGGCAACGGCCTTGGCAATCTGGGCAATGCCGGGGGTGGAACGGCGGTGTACCAGGCAATCTACCTGGGCTCTGACGCGCTGGCACCGCACAGCGGTCGCAAAGTGCTGATTGTCATCACCGATGGCGACAACACGGTGAACGGCACCTCGTTTGATGAGGCGCTGGCTGAGGCGCAACGTAGCGATGTCATCATTTACAGCCTGATCGATGTACCGATTGAAGCCGATGCAGGCCGCGATACGGCAGGTGAGCACGCCATGATTGTGCTGAGCCAGGAGACAGGCGGCCGCTATTTCTATGTGAATCAAGGCGGCTTGCAAGCGGCTTTCAAGAAAGTAAGTGACGATTTACGCACGCAGTACCTGCTTGCCTACTACCCGCACCAGGGCGACAAACCTGAGAGCCCGCTGGGGCAAAGCAGCCGGTTCCACGCGCTGCATGTCACGCTTACCCCCGGCACCAAGGACGTAACCGGAGACACCCCGCATTACCGTAGTGGATACTTTCGCACGGCAACCCAGCCTTGAGTATGCGCATTTGTGTAATTAGGCGGGTACACTGTGGCATGCCTTCGCAAAAAGCGCCCGCCTTGCAACGCGCCCGAAGCGTGCCTGCCGGTGCCACCGGGCAGGAAGCGCTATACCTGCGTTTTCTAAGCGAAAAACAGGTGTCCGTACAGGTGAAACTGCGCGACGGCGAAGTAGTGACCGGCTGGATCGAATATTTTGACGACAGTATGATCCGGCTCACTCGCGAAGGGCAGCCGAACTTGTTCATTTACAAAGAACAAATTCGCACCATCAGCGAGTTTGCCCGTCGTGACGAAGGCCGACGTAAGGCCGCCGAGCGCAAGGCATTGGAAGGAAAGCAGACCGCATGACACAGGTACCGGCAGATGTAGAGTGGACGTGGGTAGCGCAAGCTGCACCCATCGCCATGGAAGCAGGCGCGCTGCTGCGAGAGTTTTATGCGCGCGGCGTCGAGACCGAGTACAAGACGGACGTGGACTTAGTGACTGAGGCTGACCGCACCAGCGAAAAGCTGCTGCTGGATCGGCTGAGTGCGGCTTTCCCGGAGCACGGCATCTTCGGTGAGGAAGGCACGCGCGAGCGGCTTGGTGCCGAGTACCGCTGGTATGTGGACCCGCTCGACGGCACCACGAACTTCGCACATGGTTTCCCGGTGTTCTGCGTGTCCCTCGGGCTGGAACATCGCCCTGCCGGAACGCCCGAGGGGGAAGATGGAGAACTGGTGGCCGGGGTCCTGTACGACCCCATGCGCAACGAGCTGTTTGTTGCCGAAAAAGGCAAAGGTGCGTACCTGAATGGGCGGCAGCTGCACACGTCCAAAACGCCGAAGCTGGCGCAAGCACTGCTCGCGACAGGTTTCCCCAGCCGCTCACGCCACCAAAACCCGAACGCGCAGTTCTACCACGAAATCACCATGCGTTCACACGGGGTGCGCCGCGCCGGCTCTGCCGCACTTGATCTTGCTTACGTGGCCGCGGGCCGCATGGATGCATACTGGGAGTTCCGCCTGAACCCTTGGGACACTGCTGCGGGTGCGCTGCTCGTAACAGAGGCCGGCGGTACCCTGACCCGCTTCAATGGGGATGCGTTTCGGCTTGACAGCACGGAAATACTGGCAACCAACGGCCTGCTGAAAGAGGAGCTTGTATCTGTATTTGCGGATATGTTCGCAGGGCGCAATCTGACACCGATCTTGAGCCCGGCGAAGTTCGCGGCGGCTGACACAAAGCCGTGATTGCATGCCGCGCCTGCTACAATCTGGGCTAGACACCCGCATTGGAGACGTTCTGAAATGGCATACGTAATCGCTGAACCCTGCATCGGCACCAAGGACCACGCCTGCGTCGATGCCTGCCCGGTCGACTGCATCCACCCCAAGAAGGACGAGGGCGATTTCGGCGCGGC
>CAXSHS010000020.1:0-37715 GCA_964237325.1 uncultured Acidobacteriaceae bacterium
AGGGTGACATAGTGTGCCTGGAGTCACCTTGTAGCAGCGGGGTTGCGCCAGCGTGATTATGGCAGCAGGGTTGTGCCCGCTCGGTTGAGATGTTGAGCTACGTAGACGGCCATGACCTGGGGGCGTAGACGGTTGTGCCACCAGGCGAGGCTTTTCTCGCGCCACCCTTCGAGGGCATTGATGTCACGGGCGTAACGTTCGAGAATGTCCTTGATTTGACGCCAGTGCGAGACGTAGAGCAGGGGTGCTCGCGGGTACATGAAGGCGTCTTTCGGCAGCGCGTTTGCCACTACCAGGCAGCCTGCGCGGAGGCCTTCGAAGGCGCGGAAGGTGTCGGCCATGGAGCCGCGTGGGGCCACACAGATGCGCGACTGCATCATTTTTTCAGAGTAGCTGCCGAAAGCCTGGACTTTGCCGTCGCCTGCGGACAGGGTGCCGAGGTCGAGGCGCCACTTGCCTTCCTTTTGAAGAGCCTGGAGGACCTGCCAGATCTGGCGGCGGGCTTCAATTTTGGAGCTGGAGAGCAGGCGCTGGTAGCCGACCTGCGGCGGGGTGGCGACCTGGCCGGCGAAGAAGGTATCGAGGGGGCGGTCGGCCATAGGGATTTGAGGCAGCTCGACCTGGCTGTGATAGCCGAGCGGGAGCGGGATGGTGAGCGGGTGGGCGCGGACCGGGGCGGGGAAGCCGGCGGCCGGGGTTGCGAGTGCGCGGCGGGATTTCAGATTGGTGTAACTGTCGCGTAAATACTCGAACGTGAGGACTGCATCGAGCTTGCTGAAGCTTGCATGGGCGCGGTAGCCGAGGAAGGGCTGCGAGTGCAGGTTGCGGATCACGGCGCGGACGTGGCGACCGTAGACCGGTACTTTGCAGCGCTCCTCCTGGAGCAGGATGCCGACCACGTCGCGGCCGTATTCGGGGAGGAACCAGGCTTCTTTGGTGATATAGAAGCGCAGGGTTTCTGCGTTAACGGCGGGCAGGGCTTGCTCCAGCACGTCGTAGACGTAGCGGAACTCGGCGGGGAGGTCGGCGGTCCAGGGTGGCGGCGGGAGTTCCTTGAGGCCGGTGCCGCCGGTGTAGGTGTGGTCTACGAAGAAGCGATGGTTCAAGGGTGGGGGCTCCGGTGGGGGAAGAGGGGGTAAAAGCAGATCCTTCGACTGCGTTGCGCTTCGCTCAGGATGACCCTGTTTACTTGGGGCAATCCAGATTCTCCGGGCAGGAAGGGAGCCAGGAAACGGTTCAGGAAAGATTACGGCAGCGCAAGTTCACTATAAACAGAGAGATATCGGCTCACCGGGTATTACACCAAACAGCAAAACCGTATGCCAGTGCGTCGAGGTTGAGCGCAATCAAAGTTCTGCCAAATGCTTTTAGCAGAACCCGGTGCTTTTGCAAGGGGTAAGCTCTGAGCGCACATCTGCTTTTCGGTACGCTCCTACATTCTTTGCATTGTAGATTTGTTCTACTTGACTTTGCTGCCCAGCCAAGATTCCCGGAATAGCTTCTGCTCCGGTGAGAGTGCCGCTCCTGTGCTCTCCGTTGTTACCATTTCGAGCTCGGTCGGGTCGATAAGCGTCACCGCGGCATGCGTCTCCTGCCCGCGGCGACGGAAGACAATGTCCACACTCTCTCCCGCCTTATGACCCTCCAGCGCTTTGACAAGATCTTCGGGTGCAGCCGGCGCAGTGCCGGCTACCGAAAGAACCTCATCATCGAGGTCCACTCCAGCTTTGTACATCGGAGAGCCGATGATCGTAGAGTCCGTCACACGAAGACCGCTATCCCCCTTTGTCAGGCGTAACGGTCCGAGCGTTGCCGGCCCGGCCTTCTTGCGCAGCACAAAACCTGCACGACGCATCAGTGGAGCGTAATCGATCTTCTCTGTCCCCTCGATGTAGCGCTTTACAAAATCAGCGGCAAAGGCAGGGTCACCGCTCACGGCAGCCAGTTGCGCCTGCACATCCGCAATGGTGTACGGCTTGCCGACCAAGCCCGGTGCCGGACCGCCCGGCTTGCCGTAGTTTCGCCACATGGCGCGCATGAAGTCGTCCAGCGTGACGGTCGAGTGGGAGCGTGCGCGCAGCGTCAGGTCCAGGCCCATCGCCACCGCAGCGCCGTACGAGTAGTAGGAGATGAAATCATTGCTCCAGTACGCGGGAAAGGAATCACTGGAGCCGTCCACCAGCGGCGCCAGGCGGCTCATGTCCATCGCGGAACGGTACTTGCCGCCGGGTGCGTTCAGAACGTAGTCCACGTTTCCGACAAGGCCTCCCATCTCACCCGCCGGGGTAAGGCCGCTGCGCAGCATAGCCAGCGCACCGTAGTACTGAGTAAAACCTTCGGCGAGAAACATCTCGCCGGACATGTTCGCATCGCGGAAATCGAACGGCTCCAGCCCTTCCGGACGGATACGTTCCACATTCCAGTTGTGAAAGTATTCGTGGGCCACCGTGTTCAGATTCAGCCTGCTTCCCGTCATCACCGTACTGTTGCGATGTTCCATGCCGTCGCGGCCATCCCACGGCAGTGCGTCGGCGAGGAACGTGTAATAACCGGGCTCATAGTCCGGAAGTTCGCCGTACACTGCCTCCTCTTCGCGCACGAGTTTCTGTACACCGGCACAGTAGGTATCGAACTCCGCGTCAGTAGCTTGAGAATGCGCCACGACACGGATGGTCTGCGTCTTGCCGCCGGCCGTCAATGGAGCCACCTGGAACGTCCGCATCACAAAATGACTCAGTTCCGCCGGACTGTCCATCAGGTATTGCAGATTGGGTGCCGTGAAGGTCTGTGCATCGGTTGTGGTGTAGAGCTGCGTGGCAATCTTCCAGTCAGAACTCGCAGGGAGCGAAAAGATCACGCGTACCGGCCGGTCATCCAAGCCTTGCGCCCACATGACCGTGGCAGGGAAGTTGATATGCGCATGCGTCAGATCTACGGCCAGAAATGTTCCATCAACTTTATCGCCGAAAAGCTGATACGTCGCTCGTACCGTGCCGTCTTCGCTGGTCACGGACCACGACCGCGGGTCCGGCTTTGTGACGGCCAGAGGCTTGCCTGCGCCGTCGGTAAAGCGTTCCTCAAAGACATTTGAAGCGAACTCAAAGGCCGCATAGCGACCCGGCGATGACCGGCTCATTTGTATACGCAACGGCTGCCTGAGGACGTTATGGAAGGTAGCTTCAACCTGCATCACGTGATGCACCGCATCCGGGAAGGAGAAACGATACTCGGTCGCAGACGGCACTTGCGCCTCGGCCGATGCACCCGCTGCAAAGACCGTAGCGAAACACAACATTCGCAGGAGGTGAGGGGTTGCGGTTAAGTTTGTCAAGGTCAGATCATCATAACGCTGCTTAGGGTGACCCATTTGTACATTGCAGAAGTTTTTGGGAGCTAGGCGACGGCGGCGGCAGATCTTGCCGGGACCAGCAATTGCCGCAGGGCATCTTCATAGATTGTGGTTGCGGAGATGCGCTCGACTGCGGCTTGACCGGCGACGGCGATGGCTTGGCGGCGTTCTTCATCGCGGTACAGGGAGAGGATGGACTCGGCGAGCTGGTCTACGCTGCCCGCGTCGATGACCAAGCCGTCGACGCCGTCAGTCAGCAGCTCGGATGCGCCGCAGTTGCGGGTTACGATGCTGGGCACGCCGTTGGCCATGGCCTCAAACAGGGCCATGCCGAAACCGTCGTCCATGCTGGGGAGGACGAAGAGGTCGCAGCGGCGGTAGAACTCGGCGATGTCGGGGACGTACTCGATGAGCTCGATGTTTGGGGTGGTGCGCAGGAGCTCGGCTAGTTTGGGATAGGCGGAGAAGTCGCTGGAGGAGCGGATCAGGAGGCGGGCATCGGGCAGGGCCAGTTTGCGCCAGGCCTCAAGCAGGTAGAGATAGCCTTTGCGCAGGGGGTGGCCGCCGAGTACGCCGACCGTGAAGGGGGTGTTGCGCTCCAGGCGGATGGCGCCCTTGGCCTGGGCGCGGCCAAGCAGGGGGGCGAGCAGCAGCTTGGGCTGGAGGTGCCTGGGGAAGGTGCGCGCGCTGTACATGGAGGGAACGAGGATGATGTCGGCTACCTCGTACTCGGCCAGCTGACGGTCGCGGAACCAGGCGTCCTCGGGGGTAAAGACGGCACCGGCTTTTGCGGCTTCTTCGCGGACGACGTTTTGCTGGAAGTCGACATGGGGGCAGGCGCGGTCGAGCACGAAGCGGGCACCGCGACGGCGGGCGGCCTGGCCGGTGTGCAGGGTCTGGGTGGCGAAGCCTATGACGATGTCGGTGCGGGGCATGGCCGCGGCTACCATGCGGTCCCACCAGACGATGCCGCGCTGGAAGGCAGCCGGGAACAGCTTGAGCTTGGTGATGCGGGAGAAGATTTCTACCGGGGCGGGAACTACGTGGGTGCGTACGGTGTCGTCGAGGTGGTGGAAGTAGCGGCGCGGGGCGGTGGACCAGATGCCGACTCCGTCAGTGTGCCTGCGGAGTGCGTTCGCCATCTTCACTACGTGGAACGGCCGCACCACGGAGATCCCGACGTTCATGAAAATGATCGTAACATTTCCCCGTATATGTCATCTAACACACCATCTACTACCAAACGTGAAGGGAACCGCGGATGGCTGCTTCGGTGAAAGTATTACCTGCAGAAACAGGGCAGGTGCATGAGCCTGTTCCAGCAGAAGGGATGCCTCCTGCCGGCATCCGGTTAGAGAAGAAACATTTGCTGGCGGCTCGCTGGATGCACTGGGTTAATTTTCCTGTGCTGTTCACCATGATATGGAGTGGGCTGCTGATTTATTGGAACGACTCAGACAATGCATACCAGTACCCGCACAGGGTGTATCGGGTCGGCATCGGGCACTTCACGCTATTCCGGTTCTTTCCGCAGTGGTTTTACGACAAGCTCCATGTGCCGTTCCATGTAACCCAGGGGCTGGGCTACCATTTCTTTTTTATGTGGATATTCGGGCTCAATGGGATTGCGTATGTGCTGTTTCTGGCGGTCTCGGGCGAGTGGCGGTTCATGATTCCGCAGAGGCGCAGCTTACGCGAGGCGATACAGGTCACGCTGGTCGATTTGCATATTCGGGAGGGCTTGCCCGCCCAGACGAAGTACAACGGCGCGCAGAGGATTGCCTACAGCTCTGTGCTGGTGATGGGAGCAGGCATGCTGCTGACAGGGCTGGCGATTTACAAGCCTACCTCGGCGCACTGGTTGACGACCATGATGGGCGGGTACGAGATGGCGCGCTGGCTGCACTTCTGGCTTACGATCGGCTTTCTCGGCTTCTTTGGGATTCATATCTATCAGGTAGTAGCGGCGGGGTGGAACAACTTTCGCTCGATGGTGAGCGGGCACGAGGTCAAGCGTGTGGAAGAGCCTTCGCTTGAGGCGGAGCGGAGGAGTTGGCGATGAGTGAAGTGATTGAAAGAGGAAAGGGTGCGGATTCCGGGGCGATTGAAAAACGGTTGCCGGAGCAGGAAGACCCGAATGAGTTTGAGAATATGCCGGATGGAGAGCCTGACGAGGGCAGGTCTGGCAAGCCCGGTGACGATGAGGCGGTGACTCGGGAACCGGAGGGTGCAAGCGGGCCTGCGGCGAGGGTGCCGCAAACGATAGAGCCTGCTGAGGAGAAGCAGGGGCAAGCCAAGCCAGTGGACCCGGCTGATGCTGAGGATGTGCTGACCAAGCGGGTGCCGGGGAGCGAGGCAGCCGATGCGACGGTGCTGGCGGAGTCGCGGCGGCGCACGCGCAGATCGTTCCTGGGTGCCGGTGCGGCTGCCGCTGCGGGCTTCGCTTTCTACAAATGGCTTGACGTCGAAGGCGAAGATGACATGCAGCCCGGCTTATTGCGCCGCACCTTGCAGGCCAATGCTGCCTTATCGCGCGGCTTGACCAGGGAAGATAAGCTGGCACCGACCTACCCGCTGAGCCGAGCGGAAACGCTGCGTGTGAACGGTATGTACGGGTTGACGATGGCCGTGGTGCCGGAAAGTTACCGGTTACAGGTTGTGGGGGTACGGGGGGCTGCGCAGCGGCCAGAATACGTCCAGGACGTGACTGCCTGGGAGTACCGCTACACCGCTGCAAAAGACAAGGAAGACCCGGGTCACGACAGTAAGACGAATCCGGCTGCCTCTGCGCAGAAGATGGCGCCGGCCGGCGTGGTAGAGAAAGCGGAAGAGGATGAAAACCATACGGGCCGCAAACCGCGCGGGATGGGGGAGGCGGGAGAAAGTGACAGCACGCTGCCGCCGGGTACACCGGGTCTGCTGCTGACCATGGGCGATGTGCTGAAGTTTCCGCGGCATGAGCTGGTGACGCAGTTTAAATGCATTGAAGGTTGGAGCCAGATTGTGCATTGGGCGGGGGTTCGGCTTGGGGATTTTCTGGAAGCCTACCCGCCGGAGCGCGTGGGCGGTCGGGAGCCCAAGTACGTCTACATGGAAACACCGGATGGCGACTACTACACCGGCTATGACCTGAAGACGTGCCGTAACCCGCAGACGTTGCTGGTGACCGAGATGATGGGCGCTCCGCTGACGCAGTTTCATGGTGCGCCGCTGCGCCTGCATATGCCCAGCAAGTATGGCTACAAGCAGATCAAGCGCATCGGACTGATCAGCTATACCGATGACAAGCCTGACGATTATTGGACCAAGCTCGGCTATGACTGGTATGCCGGACTGTAAGCCTGGAGCGGGAGCGGGAATGGTGTAACTTCAACCGCAAAGCAGGTCCTTCGACTTCGCTCAGGATGACACCGGTTTACTGTTAGGCGGTGGGATCAAGCTCAACCGCAAAAGCAGATCCTTCGCTGCGCTCAGGATGACCCCGTTTGTGCACGTGCCGGTTTGTGCACGTGCCGGTTTGTGCACGCCCCGGTTTTTGCACGCCCCGGTTTTTGCACGCCCCGGTTTTTGCATGTGCCAGTTTGTGCACGTGCTGGTTTGTGCACGCATTAGCTTTTGCACGCGCTGATTTTTACACGCACCGGTCTTTCACACACACCCGTCGTTGGACTCCTATTTTGCATGCACCGGGTCGGGGTGACACAATTCTGGTATGTAACACCAACTTTGCTTTTGACACACGAAAGGATTTTGAATGCCTCTGCATGGGAAGCGCGCCTTGGTCACAGGGGGCGCGGGCCTTATCGGGTCGCACATTGTGGACCTGCTGCTGCGCGAGGGCTGGACGGTACGCATCCTGGACAACCTGGAGCCGCAGACGCATAAGAACGGTAAGCCGGAGTGGGTGAACCCGGCGGCTGAGTTTTGCCTGGGCGAGGTGCAGGACTACGCCACCATGCGTGCTGCGCTTGAAGATATTGACGTTGTGTTCCATGAGGCAGCGTACGGCGGGTACATGCCGGAAATGGCGAAGTATGTGCTGGTGAACAGCTTCGGCACGGCGCAGATGCTTGAGATTATTCGTGACCATGCGCTGCCGGTGCGCAAGGTTGTGGTGGCGAGCTCGCAGGCTGTGTACAGCGAGGGGGCGGCGGAGTGCCCAGAGCATGGGCACGTGGTGCCGCTGCTGCGTCCGGCAGAGCAGCTGCGGGCTGGGGACTTTAGCGTGCATTGCCCGGTGTGCGGGAAGGCGACCGCCTCTGTACCGACGCCCGAGGCCACGCCCGGCGGCGGTGAGACTGTGTATGCACTGACCAAGGTGGACCAGGAGCGGCTGGTACTGCTGTGGGGTAAGCAGACCGGCACGCCGACTGTGGCGCTGCGCTACTCCTGCACGTATGGGCCGAGGCAGTCCTTGTTCAACCCCTACACCGGTGTGATTGCGATCTTTTGCACGCGGTTGTTAAACGGGCAACCGCCGGTAATGTACGAGGACGGCGGGCAGACGCGCGATCTTTGCTTTGTAGAGGATATTGCGCGGGCCAACCTGCTGGCTGCGACTACCGACACGCTGGACGGGTTGGCGGTGAATGTGGGGAGCGGTCGAGCGACGAGCGTGCGGGACCTGGCCGGGATTATCGCGGGGCAGCTTGGGATCGCCATGGAGCCGCTGGCGCGGGGGGAGTTTCGACCGGGGGAGATTCGCTCGCTGATATCTGATATCAGCCGGATTCGGACGGTCGGGTACGAGCCGCAGACTACGCTGGAGCAGGGGATCGGGCGGTACATTGAGTGGATCAAGACGCAGGGGAGTGTTGAGGATTATTTTGCGAAGGCTGAGGCCGGTTTACGGGCTAAGGGAATTGTGCAGAGCGTAAAGGGCTAAAAGGGAGAACACTGTAACTCAATGCGAGATGTGGGGCGGGTATTACCCAATATTCACATTTAGAGACTTTTATCAGCGACTCCTACTGTTATCAAATAACGGCGTTCCTATATCTGAAGCATTCCAAAGGGCACGGAGCCTCCACGAGGCTAGTTTTCATCTTCGGGTTGCCCGCTACCGGGAAGCTCACGGTTGGTTTAGACACGCTCGGAGCGCTGCACCCGGTATATAAACTCCTAAAAAGAGCTGTTCTTTTCGAGAAGTGCGTTTGGGAGGACTTACCCAATTGAAGCAATACCAGTAACAGTTTGTATCCCTCATTTGTTTCATAATCGTTGCTTTCAACAGATCGATAGATTTTAGTTGCAGGTTGAAGGTTATACGACATCTCTCCAAATCCTGGAAAAGGAGACCCAAGATGAGAAAGATCAAAATTATCGAACATATCTCGCTGGATGGTGTGATTCAGGCCCCCGGCGGCCCGGGCGAAGACGGCGATTATCCATACGGCGGATGGGCGGCGCCGTATGACGATGATGCGGGCGGAGAGGCTATCCTTGCGGCGCATGGCGAGGGCTTCGATCTGCTGCTTGGCCGGCGAACCTATGATATCTGGGCGGACTTCTGGCCGAAGATCAAGGACAACCCGATGGGGGACAGCCTGAACGCGGCGACGAAATATGTTGCAACCCACAGGCCGGAGAGTCTGGGATGGGGACCGTTCAAGGGTCTTGGACCGGACCTCGTCGAGAGCGTTCGCCGCATCAAGGCGACGGACGGGTCGGATTTGATCGTCTGGGGCAGTTCGACGCTGACATCCTTGCTGCTCGAACATGGGCTTGCGGATGAGATTTTGCTGCTCGTCTATCCCATCCTGCTGGGCAAAGGGAAGCGTTTCTTTTCGGACGGAACCCCGCCGTGCAAACTCACGCTTGCCGGCACGAAAGCTGCATCCTGCGGCATCATTATCAGTACCTACATACCCACCGGGCCTTTGCGGACCGGGTCGTTTGATGAAGCGGATGGCCGCGTGATCTAATGCGGGAGCTCGGATGGGAGAGAGAAGACTGTTTTATCGCGGGCTACTTACTAAATAGAAAGAAACTAAATATTTTTGTATACGTTGTTACAGGATTATCTATTAGATCGTCGATAATGACCTTGCCAAGGCGCTGCTGTACGGTTGGACAACCAATACCACATACTTCTATGGATATGCGCTCTTGGGGCGCGGGTGTAGAGCAGAAGCAGGTCCTTCGACTACGCTTCCTATGGTTTTTATCTAATGCTCACATGGGCTTATGAGAAGCTCAGTTTACTGCTTTCATGGCTTGAGCTTTGTTGTAGTTACTATGAATCCTTGAAGCGGATGTCGGCTCAGGATGATTTTGACTGAGACGTAGAAATCTACAATGCATGTTGACTTTGCGGATCGACAGTACAGAATATGCATTATCAGACACGAGTGACCTCTTCTTCTGGGACATGCTTTTCCGCTACGAGTGCGAATTGCTCTAAAGTTTGGGTCGGCGAGCGCTGCCCTGTGCAGTATTTCTGACGCTGACGCTGCGGCTGCTCATGCAATCCCGCATTGTGCCGATACAGCCTGTGGATGGAGGCTTCCATGAACATCATGTTGACTTTACGACAGGTATGCCACATATTTCAGGCCCGCCAAGAATCGGAAGGATGTGAAGTCTGTGATGTCGCGCTTCCACCAGGCGAGTTTATTTGCGATGATGGAGCCTGCCAGATGCAGGCGCTTGAGGCACAGGCGATGCTTGGTCCCTACACCCTGGGGCCGTCTGTAAACCGACGCCAGACAGTTTTACGACTTACCGCTGCTCTGCCGGCAGAACCGGGATCCGACAGCTATGCAGCGCACTCTGCATGGGCATTTTGACCTGGATTTTCCTTCCGTGGAAACATGCTGCCGCGCTTCTCAGAGCGGTTCATAGCAACTGCGAGCCTTCCCTGCTCATCACAACGTCAGTTTTGAGGTGATGGATGGTGTCTCGCTCACGGGGTTTACTCCTTACATTCGTTGCCATTGTGGTGTTCATCGTGGCGGCTGTAGCAGCTTTGCCACTATTTCTGAATACAGAAAGCATTCGCACCAGGATTGAATCCACGCTTACCAAGTCCCTTGGCCGTCAGGTCGTAATCCAAAAGGCACAATTGTCTATTCTGTCGGGCGGACTCCTTGCACAAAATCTCAGTATCGCCGACGATCCGCATTTTGGCTCCCAGCCGTTTGTGCAGGCGGAGAGTGTCAAGGTACACGTTGCACTATGGCCATTGATTACCAGGAAGCAGATCCAGGTGAGCGGTTTTGTGCTCGATGCGCCGCAGGTCAGGCTTATTCAGGGGGCCAACGGGCAATGGAATTATGCAACGATCGGCAAGGCTGCAGGCAGTCCGGCTGCACATGATGAGGAGTCGAAGAGTACCTTCCCAGACTTGACGATCGGCGAACTGCAAATCGAAAACGGGCGAGCTACTGTGACTACCGAGGCGCAACCCGCACGCGCCATTGCCGCCGGCAGCCGGATTTATGACAAGGTAGATGTCGATGTTAAGAAGTTCTCCTTTACCGCGTCCTTCCCTTTTACGGCATCGGTAAGCCTGCCGGGTGCCGGTACCATCAGTATTGACGGCTCTGCAGGGCCGGTGAACCAGGCTGATGCTTCATCCACTCCTTTTAGTGGACGGGTGCAAGCCAAACATATTGATCCACTTGCGGCGGGCCTTGTGGATGCTTCGGCAGGCCTTTCAGGGACGCTGGAGAGCCTGACACTGGATGCTTCATGGACCGGTCAACAATTGCATGTGACCAAGCTGCAAGTGGATGGACCGCACTTTACCCTGGTTCGCAGCCGCGTGCCCAAAGCCGCTAAGCAAACCGAGGCAAGTGCGAAATCTCCATTGCAGCAGCTTACCGTAGACAGTGCTGAGGTCAGTAACGGTTCTCTTACCATGACAACCGCAGGCCAGTCCGGCCCGCCTGCCGTGTACCAGAATATACGTGCCACCCTGAACAACCTCACGGCTACCAGTGCTTCGCCTTTTACGCTGAGTGCCGATCTGCCGGGAGGCGGGCAGTTGAGCTCGAACGGCAAGATCGGCCCTTACGATGCTCGTAATAACGCCGAAACACCGTTACAGGCACAGGTTTCCGTCAAACACCTGGACCTGCAAACCAGCGGCATGATTGCACCGGATGCAGGGGTAGGGGGTGTGGCAAATGCGAATGCTCAAATTGTGTCGAACGGCCAGATACTGAAGGCAAACGGCCAAGCACAGGTGGACGGCATTCGGCTGGCGAAAACCGGTACACCCTCGCAGAAGCCGGTGAATATCGAGTTTGCCTTGAACCAGAATGAGCAGGCGCTTACCGGTGATATTGAGCACGCTACGATCACTATAGGTCGTGCTGTTATCGGCATTGCCGGCACGTATCAGACCAGCGGCGCGACCACGGCGCTCAATATGAAGGTGAATGGGCAGGCGATGCCGGTCGATGAACTGGAGGCATTTCTACCTGCACTTGGGGTCAAGTTGCCCTCGGGTTCGCGGCTCCAAGGCGGCACACTTACAACACAGCTTACTGTGTCCGGCTCCAGTGCCAACCCGATACTTAGTGGCCCGGTCCGCCTCGACAATACCCAGCTGCAAGGCTTTGATTTAGCTTCAAAGCTGCGCGTGCTCACGCAGCTTACCGGGGCATCGCCGAGTTCCGTAACGCAGGTCAAACTACTTAGCATGGACTTACGTGACCAGGGTCCTGTTATTGAAACCGACAAGCTGTTGCTGGACATGCCGGGGTTAGGCTCGGCTACTGGCAGTGGCGGTGTGGGTGCGGGTGGGGCGCTTAACTATCACGTCATCCTTAAGCCCTTACTGTTCGGTAAAAGCGCGGGTAGCACGGCTGCACCAGCGGCAGGAGCAGGAGCCGGTGGAGGGGCACTGACCAGCTTGGCCGGGCTGATGGGTGGAGGTGGAGGCGGTGCAGCGGGTGGACTCATCGGCAAAACTTTGGGAGGAAGTATGAAGAATGGAATTCCGGTTGCTATTACAGGAACTACCAGTAATCCGATTTTTACTCCCAGCATAGGCGGCTTAGCTACGACACTTGGAGCAGGGACGGCGCAGGGGTTTTTGCAGAAAGGTCAGCCTGGACCTGCGGCACCGGGTACATCAGCAACGCCGAATGCCAAGAACGTAGGTGACTCGGTTAAAGGAGCTTTAGGGGGCTTGTTAGGCAAGCATAACTAGGTTGATATATCAATGCCTAGTAGATCCAATACATAGACTGCGCTTCTTTATTAAAACCATGGAAGGACGAAGTTACTTCTCATATGCCAGTTATGCTATACGTTCCATGAGGTTATAACAGTGCTATACACGCCTCCGGTTACTATCGTGTAATTTCATAGCTTGAGCTTTTCACTATAATCGTTTCAACCTGCTATCAGTGTTATGTTGAGGGGCAGGTTGCATACCGGATGAGGTGAGGAGCATGCGATTCGCAAATCGAGAGTAACGATTCTGCTCTGGAGTGTGGGCTCCGCAGCCTTCCTCTTTGCGTCCCGGGCAGGTGCTGTTATCTACCAGTTGCACTACGCCGGACATGCTTTCGGCGCAAACTTTGCAGGGTTGATTGCATTGCTCAATCAGCTTACGTTCTACATTCTACTGGCGGAGCTGGGCCTGGCTGCCGCGACGACTTCCCTTCTGTTTGCGCCGGTCCATGAGGGTGATCTCGCGCGGGTGAAAGCCCTTATTCTTGTTTTACAAACGGACGTACAACGGATTGTTGCCTGGCTTGGGCCGTTGTCGTTTCTGATTGCAATCGGTCTCTCATTCTCTCTGCGAAAGCAGGTGCCGATTGCGCCTTTATGCCTGTCTCTTCTTCTGACTTGTGTTTCAGCACTGCTTACCTTTCTAGCGTTGCCATACCAAAGCCACTTGAATGCGACGGACCGCGTTCCGATGCGGAATTTCGTGCTTGGGTGCGGGTTTACGGCTAAAGTAGCAGTTGGGATTGCGCTAGCCGAGTTGCTGCACTCGTTTGTCGGACTTACCTTGGGTACGGCCTTGATAGGTATCGTTGAGTATGTTGTTCAGCGACGTCTGGTTCTTCCCTATCTTGGGATCGAGCCGGTTTCAAGCGACTCGCTGTCTGAGGCGCGTACTGCAATTCGAGGCCGCGCAAAATTCGTCCTTGCACACCGCGTGGGTTACCTATTTGCCTATCAATCCGACTATATTATTCTTCTACTTTCGTCTTCCCTTTCGCTGCTCGGCTATTATGCTCGGTATCAGTATATTTATGCGGGTCTGTTGAGCTTTTCTCTTGCCATCGGCGGGACGCTTACAGCGAAGGTAGCCCGGCAACAACTTAGTCTGGGCAAAGAAAGCTTTCCACACCTGTACCGGAAGACCTTGCTTCTTACAGCCGGTGCTGCGGTTCTATGTGGATCCGGATTTTATCTGTTCACTGGTTTGGCGGTACGGATTCTTTATAAAAGCGCAAGCACGGACAAGCTCGCAATTACACTGTTTGCCATTTTGTTAATGCTCAATGTTTTGAAGATGAATGATGATATCTGGATTGACACAACAGGAGCTTACAGCAAAGGGTTTTATCTACCGATTCTAGAAGCGTGCACTTATGTATTTCTTGGACTGCTCCTGGTACATGATCTTAAAATGCCGGGCATTCTCTATGCCGGTATTGTGACGAACCTGCTATTCTCTGTCATTTTCAAAACTTTCATCCTTGGGGAGGGAGTCATGCAGAAGGAGGTTCTTTCTACTTCATTGAGCAAGGCATGCAGCTTGCTTGGCACTGCCGGTTGTTTCGGCGGTGTGGTGATACTTACGCGTTACATCGAAACTGGACACGCGTTCTAGGAGTTGTATGAATTGCGACTATGAAGGTCTGACTCAATCCGGCAAAGGGGACGTCGAATGCGCGTGACGTTGCTGCATTTGGGATTTGCAGAGTACACGATGGGCCTGGCAAATGCGCTTGCTGCTCACGCAGAGGTCACGGTTGTGCATCCGGAAAGTCTTGCGGCACTATGCGCTTCCTTAGCGATCCCGAGCTTGCGTCTGCGCTCGTTTGGGAGGCCGGAGCGGCGGCGAGACCTGGGCAATCTGCTGGCGATCCCGCGTGCTTTGCGGCTGATTGAAGAGTCAAAACCAGATGTTTTGCATGTGCAGGAGATGTTTGACTATGCATATGACTTGTACAGTGTGTTTGCTCGATTTCCGAGGCTGGTAACGACCATTCACGATGTGGTTCCCCACCCTGGGGACGGCCATGCCGCGCCTGGGCTGGCCTATACCAAGGCGGTAAGCTGTTGGCGGTCGAGGCGGCTGATTGTGCATACGGAGGGTATGCGTCGGCAACTTGCTTCGCGTTTCCGCATCGATTCGGGACGGATCGATGTCATTCCCCATGGCGAGCTTGGATCGCTGTATAAGGAACTGGCAGCAAAAGCCGGGGTTGCCGTTGCACCGCGAGAGCCGAACACGTTGCTCTTTTTTGGACGTATCTGGCCCTACAAAGGGCTGCGTTACCTGCTTGAAGCTTTCGCCCTGGTAAAGCGTGTTATACCGGATGCCCGGCTGATTATCGCGGGTCGTGGCGGTGATCTTGAAGCCAATGCACACTTGCTGTCAACGCTTGAGGGTGTCGAGGTACTGAACAGCTATATTCCCGCGGAAGATGTAGCCGGGTTGTTTGAACGGAGCTCGGTGGCCGTATTGCCCTACATTGAAGCATCGCAGAGCGGGGTTTCGGCAGTTGCGTTCACGACGGGTACGGTTGTGGTTGCTTCACGGGTGGGCGGTCTGGCGGACCTTATGACGGAGGGGGAAACCGGGGTCCTGGTGGAACCGCGGGATTCCCCTGCCCTGGCTTCCTGCTTGATCGGCGTGCTCAAGGATGGAGAGTTGCAAGCTCGTATTCGAAAGAACGCGGAAATACTTGGGAGAACAACATTGCGCTGGGACAATATCGCGGCGAGCACTATGCTGACGTATCGCGCGGCTGTAGAGCAAAGGTAGATCATGTAGGTGGTAAGGCTAAAGCAGGTCCTTCGACTGCAACTGACGCTTGCGCGTCAGTTTTCGCTCAGGATGACACGGTTTTTCTGTTGAGGATGACAGTTTTTGCGCAGCATGGCACGGTTTTTACTTAGGATGGCAGAGTTCTTAGAGGGCTTGGACGAGCAGTATTTTGGCGATTCAAACGGATCAGGATTGCGGTAGTTCGCGTGGGTAGCCGGCTTCGAGCGGCGTCCAATCCAAGGTGCTGTGGCGATGCGATGTTTGCTGTTCCGCATGGGTTGCGTGCCGCTCAAGAGCGATAGATGTTGAGAGAGCGACGAATAGCAAGTATGACAGGCCATCTCTGACCAGCAAGGAAGCTTCAGCCGTGGCGTGGAAGAGGTAATACAAAAGAAACATGATGGGCCAGAGTCCGCGAAGACCTCCATGCCTGCGGAGATAAAGGATAGAGTCGCGCATCATGCGCAAAGCACAAAGAAGAAATAGGGCAAGACCCACGACTCCAAGTGCAAGTAACACTTCGAGATAGCCGTTGTGGGAGTGCGGGACTTGCCAGCCGACCTCTGAAGTAATCAGAAGGGAGGGGCCTTTGAGGCCCTGCCAGAAAGCGTCATAGCCATAGCCGAGCAAGGGCCGTCTGACGATGCTTTCAATAACATGGCTCCAAATAGTGGAACGGCCCGTCAAGGTGCTGTCTTTGCCAAGTCCGAGTAACAGGGTAGAGGAATTGTTGTAAGCGAACACTGAGAGACCGGCAACGAGTACGAGGCTGCCTACCAAGAGGGGAAACACCTGCTTTTTAGGAAAGCGAAATATCACCAGCACAGGTAGCATGAGCGCGGTGACAGCGGCTGCAACGAGAGCTGTACCGGCGTGGGAAATACCAAGCGCTGTAGCTGCCACCAAAACAGAGCCGAGCTGCGCATACCCGAAGCTTGCCCGGAAGGGATACGTAAGCGATAGAAGGAAAAACGTTCCCATGTACTCGCCGAAGAGGTTTTTATGCTCGGTGATACCGCGGAAGGCATTGTCGTGAAAAGTATCGACAGCATAACTCGGTTTTACGGCAAGTAATACGAGGCTTGAAACCAGCACAAGCAGGAAAAAGAAGAGTAACTTCTTCTGCAGCTGGGCGGTGGTAAAACGGCCTCCGAGATAGATTCCGAAGGCTGTTGTGGTTAGGAAAACCAGGCTGTGCCGGATGCTGGTTGCCCCGTCGACGCTCCAAGCGGAGGACAGTACAGCAAGAAGCACGAGAGGGACAAACGGCCATGCCGAGCGAAGCGAAACCAGCATGCGGCGGTAGCGAAGCAGTATGAGCGCTGCGCAGCCTGTAAAAACAAATGCCTCGACAAGACGGATGCCGACGCTAGTCTGAGCCGCGCCTTCTTCCAGACCCCTTTCGTGCAAGCCCGAGCCGAGGAAAAGGACTGTGAAGGAGCCGATCGTTGTCAGGAGAAGGGCGTAGATGACGATACGTTCTAGCAGATTGCGCACGGTGCCGGCCCTCCGAGCAACGGCTGGGTCCAAGCGAAAAAGGTGAATGCCGGTCGGATCACGCTTGTCCTCTTCCCTCTTGGAGAGACATTGGAGCTGCCAGTTCTTCTGCAGGTATGGCTTCGCTTCCAGCTTGCTGGATCATGTTTTGTTTGCGTCGGTCGAGCAGGGCTGCGACTGTCCCTGCAGCGAGGATAATGAGGAGGTAGTCATAGGGGAGCCGGTATCGAATGCGAGTGAAGAAGATCGCGTAGCCGAGAGCTGCTGTGAGGTACTGCGCTGCGAGAAAGGCTTGAAGCCGGCGCTGGGCGGGCAGGAGGAACGGAGATGCCAGGGCTGCCAACAGCAGTGGATAGTAAGAGGCAGCGATTAGTACGTCGTACAACCTGGAGCTTTTGCCGGCGGTGTAGAGGTTGGTGCGGAAGTTGAACCAATTCAGTGTTTTTTCGACATATAGAACAAGGGCGCGCTTCGGATTGGCTCGAATCCATTCCACGGCTGCTTGCTTGTAGCCATTCTCGCGGCCGAGTTCATCCGGCAGGGCTGCGGCTTTCGGAGCGAGCTGCCAGATGGGCACCTGGGGTCCCGTGTTGCTTCCCGTAGCGGAGGAGTTGCCGTAGAAGAGCATCTCGCCGGAATTGTCGGAGACGAATACCTTGGCGTGGAAAACCGCGTGGTTGCGTGCGGACCAGCCGGTAAGCGCGGCGGCGACGATCAGAGCGGGAATGACGAGGTGGAGGAGGGGACGGCGCTTCCAGGCCAGCCATGCGAGATAGATGATGAAGTTGAACAGGAACGTTGGAACCGTCAAAATGAGGGCTGTCCAGGTGACGGACTGGAGCAGGACTTCGTGTATGCTCCCGGATCGTCTCCAGGCAAAATGCAGCCATAAAGAGAGCAGAAAGAGAGCGGATGCGAGGGCCTGCGGGTAGAGCGCGCCTGCGGTGTAAAGCTCAACGGCATACCCCAGGATGAACAGGATGGAAATGGTGGCGGCGCGTTGCCCGAAGAGGCGGCGCGTGATGCCTGCGGTCAGCGCGGCTGCACCGAGCCAAAGTAGAAGATTGGCTGCCTTGGCAAAGCGAACACCCTCGTGGATCGACTGGATACAAGCCAGCGCCCATGGGTAGCCGGGAGGCCGGATTGCTGTCGGCACGGCTCCATACAGTGAAAACGTATGCAGGTGTCGCAGGTGGAGTGCGATTTGATAGTAGAACTGCTCGTCAACAAAACCCAGATTGGACTTAAGACGGAAGGCGTACACCACGGCGACAAGAGCGAGGAATCCTAACAGCAGCAGCTGCACATGGTTCCAGCGCACAGGCGATCTATGTGAAAGGCTGTTCGTCCTCATCAATCGGTCAGGGTCAGTACTTTGCAGTTCGTGCATATGTGCCTCTATGCTAGCGAGTCCAATCTTATTTATTGACGGAGTAGATGGCTGCCCCGGCCAGGCTTCCAAGAATCTCCGGAGCATTGACGACGAAGTTGCGGAGTGTGCTTTCAGGGATGTAAATGACGTCGTTGGCTTGAAGGGCAAAGTCCGGTCTTTTGCCCCTGGAAATATCCTTGAGCAGAAGCTTGCCGGTGGTGTAGCCGCTTGGCGTGCGGTGAATGAGCACCGCGCTGTTGCTGCCCGCGACGCGGGTGGTTCCGTTTGCCGCGGCTATGGCCTGGAGCACAGTGATGTTGCCGTTCTGCTCCATCACGTAGCCGCCGGGACGAGAGACTTCTCCAAGCACATAGATCATTCCGGCGCGTTGCACGACGATGCGGTCGCCGGCATAGACGGGTGTGTCGTTGCGGAGTGTGAGCACGCCGTTATCGAGAGGGAGAGGAATGATTGCCTGATCGATGGTGCCGTTGCGGCGCTCGATGGTGATGCGGGTGTCGGCCCTGGGTGTGAGGCCGCCGGCGAGGGCGATGATATCGATCAATGAACGCGACCCGGCAATGGCGTACACATTGGGGCGGACGACCTCGCCCACGATGGTGACGCCCTTGGTCGCAAATTCGCGGATAAAGACGGCGGTTTGCGGGTGAAGCAAGACATGATGGAGAAGAAATGCCTGGTCGATCTGGTGGGCGGCTTCAGCTTCGCTAAGATCAGCAACCGGGAAGTCGCCGAGCAGCGGCAGGTTGACGGTGCCGTCTTCAGAGACGCGCACATCGCGCGACAGGTCGGCGGCATTGAAGACGGTGATGCCGATCGTGTCGCCGGGACGAATCAGGATTTGCGCTGAGCGGCTACCTTCAACCGGCGCAGGTGCTGCGTTGGATGTTTGTGCGCGGCATATTGTGAGAGGCATGAAGAAGACAAGAACTGCCCCACACAGACTGCGGACCAAGCGGGTGGCTTGTCGGGGAGTCATGGTACTCCTGGAGCGAAGCTTTGCGGAGGTTTTGTCGGGGGATAGAAAGGTGGTCATACCGTCTCCTTGTCAGTGCCGGCGTAGAAGGCGTACTCAGGAGAGCGAGTATTCATAGCATTGTAGACGGAGCCAAGCAGCGGGGCTCCAACGCTTGTAAGGAGCTGGTAGGCGCGCAGGAAGGCTGCTTTCGAGGTGACACCGGCGCGACCGAGGAGGATCACGCCATCCGCACGGGGGGCCAAGATGACGGTGTCAGTATAGGAAACCACCGGTGCGGTACTGAGCAGAATGAAATCGTATTGGGTGCGCCAGAGGTCGAGCATCGCGCTACATGCAGGGGAGTCGAACAATGCCGCCGGGAAGGGTTGCGTGGAACCGGCCGGGAGGAAGTCGGCGGTACCGAAGCGTTTGAGGAGTGAAGGATAATGTTCAGCGGCTGTCGCACCGGAGAGCAAGTCTGCCAGTCCTGTGTTTGAGGCATGATTGAGGCTGCGAGAGAGCATGCCGCGGCGCAGATCGGCATCCACGATTAGAACGCGGCGGCCTTCCTGCGATAGAACCGTTGCAAAATTGGCGGTGAATACGCCTTTGCCTTCATGGCCCGCTGGACTGGCGACCAGGATGACCTTTGTGGGTCGCGGCGGCGGCGGCAAGAGTGCGGCGGTACGGATTGCTCGAAATGACTCGGTAAATTGCGACTGGGGGTACGTATCGGCAGCGCTCCAGAGGGTCACGGGTCCACGGAGATTGCCGGCGTGAAGGTTCTTTGCCAGATCACGAGGACGCACGCTTGGGATGACGCCGAGAAGACGAAGCCCTGTAAGGGTGCCTAACAGTTCCGGTTTGTAGAGGGAGCTATCCAGGCTGTCGCGGAGCAGGGCGGCACAGAGGCCGAGGAAGAGACCTAGACCGGCTGCTTCGGCGAGGGTCAAGAGTATGTTGGGGCTGGCTGCGGGCCCGACATGGGCGGAGTCGATGATCTCGATATCGCTTGCCGTGAGACCGGCTACGGCGCCGAGCTCCTTTGCCTTTTCCAGCAGGTGCTCGTATAAATCCCGAGTCGAGGTAGCCTCACGACTGGCTACAAGGTACCGAATGGCCGCATCATTGGACTGATTCGCCAATACCTTCTGTTTATTCACTTCAGTGGTAAGTGAGCTTTCCTGCTCGGCAGCGGCTTTGAAGTCATTGACGGCACGCTGGGTGAGGCGGAGAGTTTCGCGGCTGATGGAGGCGCGTACGTCGGCGAGCTGTTTTTCGACCTCAGCCAGGCGGGGGTAACCCGGTCCGAAATCGACCGACAACTGGGCATACTGGCTCGACAGAACCGCTTCCTGCTGTCGCAGGGTTTGCACCAGGGCGAGTGAATTTACTGAGCCGGGAGCTATCGACTGCCCGGCGGCACTTGAAAGATTCGAAACCGCCTCAGGGTCGCCGCGCTCGACAACGTGAAGGATCGCGCCCTTGACGATGCGGTTCTGCTCGGCACCGATAAGCTCTGCCTGGAGGCTCTCAAGGCGGGAAAGCACAAGGTTATGACTGCCGTCGTTGCCGTAAATGCCGGTATCGCGCTGCGCTTCCACGGCAGCCTTTTCCGTCCGTTCCACCTGAGCTTTGAGGTCGACCAGCTGACCCCGGAGCCAGGATTCACTGCGTTCCGAGGCGCTGAAGCGGAGATCTGCGTTGTAGCTTATGAAGTCCTGGAGAAGGCGGTCGAGCACACGCCGGGCAGTATCAGGACTCGTCGACTTGAAGCTGACAGAAAGGATTCTGGAACCGGACCCGGCAGTGACTGCAAGGTTGCCCTTGAAGCGACGCAGGACGGCTTCGCGATGATAGCGCGTTTGTTCGAGCGGAAGATTCTGCTCATCTTTTCTAACTTTTGCGTGGTACTCGGGGCTTTGCTCCAGATGCAGTTCGCGAATGACCTGGAGCGCAAGGTTTTCTGAAGTAAGCACCCCGACATAGGTTTGAAGGGTCGTACTTAACTGGAGCGTACTTGTATCGGCATCAGCGGAGGCAAGAGAGGAGATACCGGAGGAGATATTTTCATTCGCCAGCTGCATCACCGCGTCGGCGCGGTAGGTGCGTTTGGCTACCAATAAATAGAGCACTGCCAGAAGCATGACAGCGGCCAGGCACTTGAAAATAAGGTTTCGACGGCGCGAAATGACCCGAAAAATATCGGCCAAATTCAAATCTACTTCCGAGTCCACTGCTGGAGAGTGCAACATACCCGCATTTTGATTCTTCATTCCGTCTTATCATCCTGAGATACGACTCGAAAGCAAGCAGAAGCTGCTTAAGGTAAGCCGGCTGTCACTCAATTCAGTTTGTCTATCTGATCACTTGCTGGAGTATATCGGCATCTTGTCGAATTTCAGCAGTGTTCTCTATACCCATAAAGTCACCAAACACATACCTTCGTAACCAAGGCGGCTTAGGAATTGGTCGTTTGTTCGTCAAAAATGGGGTTATCCAGGTGACAACTTTGCTATATCCTGTCGGCTAACCAGGCATGCTCCGGCAAGTGACCGGCCCTATGATGATGTGGTACCAAGCTCTTGAGCGGGGCGAGAGGTACCAATCGCATGCTGCTGTTTCAAAGTAGTCAAGTGCGGCATATAGTTTTCATGTCGCGTGGGACTCTGAAGTAGAGCCAGGCTATTTGAGCCTGGTTTAGCCAGTGTGCTTCAAGCCTGGTTCCGTTAGCTAAGAGGCGCGTTGTTCCTGTCAGGCGAGCAGGCCCACTGCCGGGAAGGTGCGTTGCATTCGAGGCTGAAACGTCATTTTATAAATAGCCAGAACGCGGAGGTTGCTCTTCGCGGCTGGAAGTCTGCGCGCCTCGAAGGTGCCGGACAACATGATGTGGAGAAAAGCATGCACTTTAGACAGGTCCCTTCAAGACTTCGCACTTTGCTTCTAAGCAAACCTTTCAATTTGTACGCAGTGTCCAACAGCTCTCAAATGCGGACCCTGATTGTAGCCGGATGGTCCAGGATTCAATGTGCGACCAGAGTCGAGATGAAGTTGAGCTCCGAAAAAGCATATTGCGGCTCCCCTTTTCTGAGCGGTTCCGCTGTCCGGCTTTCCGTAATGGCTGCAGTATCGTTTTGGGTCACGGCAGCAATCGCGCAAACTGGACCGAAATTCCCTGTGCTTACACATGGGTTGCAGCCGGCGGCCCTGCAGGCAGGCGCAGACAGCGGGACCCTACCAACCGCCAATGCGGCGGGGCAGGTTCCGCTGTCAGCCGGCCCAGGCACAACCTATAACGCGGTATCTCTCGGCACAGCTGCATTTGCGCCGACAACAGCCTTCGATGCTGCCGGCAGCGGTCCTTGCGGCGAAGCAGCGAACGGCGTTTTCCGGCCCGGCTGCTTCTCTTCTACCGGAAGCGGAAACACTCTTGTGAGCCAGGCGGACGCGGCTTTCAACGCCGCGGTGGTGTACGCAGGCTCGCATAACGGTGCAATGGTAGATCTTGGACAGTCGATGTGGCCGGTCTGCAACAACCAGCAAGGATGGGTACTGCCTCACGCCTCAGGAGCTTCCGGGGTGAACGTGGCCGGGACCTCGCAGGTCGGCTCCGTTTTGACCTTGGCCTGCACGGTTGCTCGTACAGCTTTGCCGCCAAATAGTCAGAACGGCAGCACGATCTCGCAAGCCTTTCTGTGGGAACCTGTACCGGCTGCATTCAGCCTGACTTCGTACCACATGCACGATTTTGCCATCAGTGCGAACGGACGGGCCAGTGCGTGCATGGATATGGAAGGTACGACGTATGTCTCAAAGTTTGAGAATCTTGTCTGTAACGGGGCTGCGGGCGATGGAACACCGACCGCTAACGGCATACGATTCGGCAACTCAAAGTACCCGAATCTTTCATGGTCGTTCCAGGTATTTCTGGACAACATCTCAGTTACTTCCGGAGGAAACGCAGGAACCGGTGCGACGTTTTCAGTTGGACTGAGCAACGGCACGCCTGCCTTGACGGTCATGGCAGGCGGCAGTGGTTACTCAAAGAACACCGAAGTTTTTCTGAACGGCACAGGTGCGGGTAGCAAACCATGCACAACGATGGGCACACTGACCCCTATATTTACCAATGGGGCCATTACGGCGGTCAAGGCATCGGGGTTTGCAGGCTGCGGGGGCACGGTCTACGCACAGGCATATGACAATGTCTTCGGTGTGCAGTACGGCATCTTTCTGGACCAGTACACCGACTCGACTGCCATCTCGCTGCAGCCGCAAGTAGGGGCAACAGCAGCCATGTATGTAGTCGGCGGCAACAACCACATCGAGAAAGCTCATCCATGCTGCGGCATGCCGGTCGGCGCAATCGATGCGGGCACCAACACCTGGACGGCTACGGAGCTTGACAGTGTGGGTAGCTACGGTTTCAGCTTCGGGGGCAATTCAGCATCGACGTTGATCGGTACGCAGTTTTACTGGAACGGCAGCTTTCCCGGTTCCTCCGGCTACCTGTTCGGTCCCTACGTCGGCAACGTGACCCTGATTGCCGGCAAGTGCGGCAACCTGCAATCGGCCGGCGGATACAACCAGCTGGCGGCGTCCGGCCAGGGAGCCTATCCTGCGGGTGTTTCCCTGCTGGGCGAGATGGATTGCGGCAGCGGCAGTCCCAACACCATACTCGGGCAATCGCTTTCGACCCCCATTGTGTCGGGAGGGCCTTCAGCGAGCAACGGTCTTCAACTGAGAGCCTCAAGCCACAGCGGTGCGTCAAACACGGGCAACATGGTGCTGTACGGCGCGAACGGTGCGGCGGCTTTTACGGTGATTCCGAATGGAGACACCTATATCGGTTCCTATGCAAGTGCGCCTGCACGCTCCCTGTACTTCTACCAGGGGCTGAACGGTACCGCTACGAATGCTGCGCAGATCAGTGCTGACTATGGAAACCTTAACTTTGCAAACCCATCTGGAGGCTTCACGTACCAAACTTCGTACTCAGCGGCCAACGCAGTAGGTGTCCAGGAGTCTGGAGCCCCTTACCGAAGCGCCAAATGGTACTTTGACGGTGCCAGCGGCACGGGCACGGGGGAGTGGCACATCTCGCCGCTCGGCTCTAACGTCGAGCTGGGTGATGCCTCGGGAACTTACGCGTTCAATGTAAGAAACAGCAGCGGGGCAAGCGTTGCCGGTGCCAATTCCTCCGGCACGTTCTATGAAACGCTTCAGACACCGAATACGTCTTCAGCCGTATGCACTGCCGGTCAGTTTACCGATGACCGGAACTACCACTATGTATGTACGCAAATGAATCACTGGCGCAGGGTAGCTCTTACCGATTTTTAATAAAAACATGGAAGTTTAAGCGATAAGACGTTGTTACGGCTGCGGAGGCTTTACAGACTTTACGTTTGTAAAGCTTCTGCAAGATAGCGGACCTGTGGTTTGTAAGTTCTAGTTGTGCGTTCATCGTGCCTCGAAGCAACTCATACTGGTTAACAGGTCATATCTATCTCAACCTGCTGCAAGTGCGGGTTTGTTAGTGCATTGCGCGTGCCGGGCGGAAAGCTCGCGCACGCCTGAACGGTATCCACCTTACTTTCAGACTCCCGTTCACAAAGCTGCATGCGGTAGCGGTAAGAAGCCGCGAGTGCAAGCAGCGCTGCCTCCCTCGACATACCCACACCAACAGCCCGTCGCATTGCACGTAAGTGGTCTTCAGATAGATTTGTGTCTGCCCGCGAATCAGGAAAGAAGGCGATGTACTCGATCGTACGACGCGCGCGCCACCACAGAGTACGATACGTTCGCTCTGCGCGGTGAATCTGGACTGTGCCAAGTGGATGGTTGACTAGTTCACGCGCAATGCTGGAATGGAGGAACCACATTTTCTCAGTATCAACCGGATCTTACACCAGCGCCAGAACATTCTAAGCATACTGTTATGAGTAAGACCATGGCTAACAAGTTGAGCTTATACAAGAAGGAGCATCACCGCTGAAAAAAGATCAACCGAAGCAGAAGGCAGACTATGCGCTAGTTTACATCAGAATAGGCGCAACGTATCCCCTGTTAGGTATCATGTAAGTAGAAGTTAGTAACTTGTTGTAGACATCATAGAGATTACTAACAGTGGTGACCTTGATTTTCAAGGTCTACCCGCTCATTACTTTATGTACCATTCATATAAGGCTGTTTTTCCTCTACAACGTGACTACATGCTTACCCTTTCAGGGTGGATCACGGAGCCTCCAGTTCCTGATTGGGGGTTGGGAACAACTGATTGCGTAATTAACCTCTCGGATTCAGGACTATTGCCGATACACACCCTGGAGGCTATTGGAATGTCTTTGCACCGTCAGCAACATTGCTTAGAGCCAGAGATCGAAACCTCACGACCCTTGTCAAACCCCTCTAAGCCGGGGCTGCATTTTACTGAAGCCAGCTTCCTGGGGGTTTCCGTGCACGCCATGACGGTATCCGGTTTTCACCAAGTGATTGCGGCTGCCATAGAGACGGGGCAGAAGTGGCTGATTGCACACCACAATCTACACAGTTTGTACTTGCTACATAAGGACGGCAATCCCGGTAGCTCGTCTGGAACACTGCAGCGCTTTTATAAAAAGGCGCGCTGGGTGCAGGCTGATGGAATGTCAATGATTCTGCTTGCGCGCTTGCACGGCTATGCGATTCGGCGTCGGCATCGGATCGCTCACAATGTATCGCTTCCCTCCTTACTGAAGCTGGCGCAAGTAAAGAACTGGAGGGTCATGTACCTGGGATCTTCCGAGTTCGTTTCCACCAAGGGCGGCAACATACTGCGAGCATCGTATCCGGGTCTCAATCTTCAGACGCATCACGGTTTTTTCGAGAAGGAAAAAGCGAGTTTTGGAAATCAAGCCGTGCTGGCGCAAATCGCCGCGTTTCAACCTCATGTTCTGTTTGTCGGCATGGGCATGCCTCACCAGGAAATCTGGGTAGAGGAAAATTATGACGCCCTGCATGCCAACGTGATCGTCACATCAGGAGCAACGCTGGACTATTTCGCGGGAGCGCTCCCGATCCCACCGCGATGGGTAGGAATGGCCGGACTGGAATGGCTCTACAGGCTGGCGCACGAGCCTCGTCGGCTTGGCTTTCGCTATCTTGGTGAACCATGCCTACTGCTAGCGAGTCTAGCGAAACAGAAGTTGCGCCTGAAGTAAAAGAGCATACGGCGTATGGACCTGTCTCTGTACAGGGGGAGTCTTACTCTTAAGTGTAAGAGATAGACCGGCGCATCGACGCGCTTCTCCCGTGAAAGCGCGAGCAGCTTACGATGCACCTGCAAGGATTCACCAAGTCCCATCCTTTGCAGTAAGCTGGGCAAGCTGCGACTCAATCCTGAACATAAAGAACGACGGACGAGCAAATGCGTGTATGTATTCTCACGGACAACTACTATCGCGGCAGCGGGATCACGCTTGTGATTGAGCGTTTGTCGCAGTGCGCGGCTTTCGCGGAGATCGATCTCTTTCTGGCGGGATGCTCCTCCTTGAAGCAGCATGGTCCGGGGGCAAGGGAGGCGGCAATTGTGCCGCCGGACCACTACCGGTCGTTTGCGCTCATGAGCAGCGGAGGGACGCTGCTTCCCGAACTCTACCGGTTTGCGAAATGGCTGCGGGAAACGCGCTGCGAACTCGTACACGTCCATCATCGTCGGCTCGCTGTGCTCGCGAACCTTCTTCGAAGATTTACCCATATCCCTGTGCTGTTTACAGGTCACCTTCCGTTTCCGGATGCCTTGTGGTTCAAGACATTGGCTCCGCGATGGGCTACCGGGGTGAGTCCATCGGTGGTCAGGTATCTTGAGCACTGCACAAAAGCAAAAGACATCAGCCTGATCTATAACCCGCTCATGTTTCGGAATAAAACTGTGAACCTCAAGCCGCAAAGCGCGAAGAGGGTAATTTCCATTGGACGGCTTGATGCTGTGAAGGGGCACGAAACATCGATTGAGGCATGGAGCCTGTTGAAGCAATCCGGGGTGGAAGCGCAGTTGGACATCTTCGGGGAAGGTCCCCTGCGTTCGTCGCTTCAGGAGTTGATTCGAGCTCGTGGACTGGAGCATGATGTCAAGCTCTGCGGCTTTGCACCAGATTTGCAGGACCGCTTTAGCGAGTATGCGTTCAATCTACTTGTCAGCTCGATTGAAGGATTCCCGAACGCAGTTGCGGAGGCCGCGTCGCGCCGCGTGCCGACTCTGTTGACCGATGTAGAGGGCTCGCGTGATACTCTTCCTCCGGCACTGGCTCTCCCAAACGGGCTGCCCTACGGCAATGCTCAACAGCTAAGCGTCACCCTGGGGCAGTGGCTCAGCTCACCCGAGTCGGTTGCAGGTGACGGAGTGCGCTTCCACGAGTATCTCAAGGCACTGTGCAGCCCGGAGACGGTGGGGGCGCAGTACGTGAATTTGTATGCAAGAATGCTGGGCAAAGAGGCTTCGCAATCGATTCAGGAACACTCGGGAAGACAGACGTAGCGTTCGGAGAGCTGCCGGGCTTCGCAGCAGCTTCAAAAGTCTGCATCAGGGAGTCGAATGCCGGCTTGGGTTTGTAGTTGCTGTCAAACGGCAAGGCATCGCCGAGACCGGGATGCGCTGCCGGTATCCAGGAATGTTTATCGGTAAACCCCCAAGTTTCTAGGGCTGTGCAGCCCGGGTTTTGCAAGCAGATGCTGAGAATCCTTTGATATTCGAGAGCCTGCGCCTGAAGATCACTTGGCGCGGCTACTCCGGCGGCGTCGACCGGCAGGGCAACATCCATCTCGGTAATGTGAACCTGGAGTCCGAGCGCTGTGAACTTCGCCATCGTCTGCGCCAATCCGGCCGAGTCAGGGTAGCCGAACGTGTCGATGTGCATCTGCATGCCTACCCCATGGATGGGGACACCCCGCTTCACGAAGTCCGCGAGCATGTTGTAGACAGCCTGGAACTTCGGCCCCGGTGTGTAGAAGTTGTAATCGTTGTAGAAGAGCAGCGCGTCCGGGTCCGCGGCATGCGCCCAGCGGAATGCCTGTTCGACATAGCCGGTGCCGGTGAGCCCGATCCCCGGTCGGTTGTACCAGATGGAGTCTTTCAATTGTGTGCCGATGCCGGTCGCGTTGTCGTCCACTGCCTCGTTGACCACGTCCCAGGCAAAAACCTTGCCCCGATAGTGAGAAACGACTGTATCGATGTGACTTTCAAGAGCGTTGGAGAGGACGGAAGGCGAGCCGGCGGAAAGAGCGTTGAGCCAGTCGGGATTGCCTACGTTCCAACAAAGATTGTGTCCTCGCACCTCCATCCGGTGTGCCTGGGCAAAAGCGACCAGCTCATCGCCGGGCTGGAAGTTGTAGGTATCCTGCTGGGGATGCGTCACAATCCACTTCATCGCGGTTTCCGCTTCCAGCATGTTGTACTGGGTACCCAGAGTGGTCGCGTATAACAATTCGACCACCAAGGGATCTTCGTAGCCGAATTCGTCGGCATCGGCGGCCGCACCGACCAGGCGCATGAGCGGGGCAGCCGCCTCGCGAAGCGTAGCAGGCGGTGGAACAGCCGGCGGCGGCGGAACCGGAGCCGCTGCAGGCGGGCTGAAAACTGTCACCTGATTTGCCGCGGAAGTATAGCCGGGTGCCGTGACGCTCAACAAGGCTGTACCTGGAGAGACACCTTCATAGGTGAATGAGGCCGTGACATGGCCCGGTGCTATAGACACCGTGGGAGGGCTGACTGAGACGTCGCCGGGCGCTGAAGTAGACAGGTTGATCTGGATGTCGGAGGTGGGCGCTGCCTTGAGCAGGAGCGAGCCGGTAAGGCTGCTGCCTACCGCAACCGAGGAGTTGGGGAGCATGACGACGATTTCGGACGAGCCGGCAGCCGAAGGAGCCGGGTTCGAGACAACAGAACAACCCGTGCTCAGGAGCGAGATCGATGCAGCGAGCAGCAACCACAATGCCTGATTTGAAATGCGGTTCACGCGTGCACTTTGCTCCAGACTTTTTCTCAGAGTACAGGCATAGGTGAGCGAGAAAAGTGTTGAAGAAGCCGGGCGGTGTTACTAAAGTCTGTTTCGGAAAGTTTGCATGGGTGGGCAGCCATACGCTCAGGTAGCCTCCAACTCATTTTAGAAGCTCGTGTTGAGACGGAGCGCGAAGCTGCGTCCGGGAGCAATAGCATTGCCTGAGAAAAGACCGCCGAAGTCGATAACATTGAGGCGGTTGTTGAGGTTATCTCCGTCCGCCTGGAAGCGCGCGGTGACGCGATCGCTCTTAAAAATGTCCGCGCCGATGGAGGCATTTGCCGCCAAAGACGGCAGGATGCGGCCCCGGTCAAAGTTGATACGGCCAATTACCTGCGGCCCATACTGGCTCAGCGCGTCTGCCTGGTTGCCGGTGTAAGCGAACGGCAGCCCCGACCCGGAGGTCAGGCCCGAGGCGAGCCACAGGCGCGGCGAAATCCGGTACTGAAAGCGAGTTCGCACCGTGTTGCGCTGATCCTGCGAGGCGGGAAAGTGCCCGGTGAGCTGCGTGACGGCGGCGGCAGCATTGTCGCCGAGGAAAAGACCTCCAGTCACCGGAAACCAGACGTTAGCCACCATGTAGGAGTAACTGGCAAAGCCGGTGAGCTTTCCAAGGCGAACGAGGGTAAGCTTCCCTTCCGCTCCATAGATCACCGACTTATCAAAAGCAATCGGATAGCTAATGCCGGTATTCAGCAGTTGATCGTCATCGGCAAAGTTTCTTACATCCCTGCGATATAGATTGACGGCGACGCTCATCCGGTCGCTGAATCCCTCCGTGAAGCCCCCTTCGTAATAGTTGCCCCGTGACGGCTGCACGGGCAAGCGCAAGGATTGACCGCTCAGCGCAGCAATCTGCGTCGAGCTGGAGATCAGGACATTGTCGAACGAAGGCGTCTGGTAGATGCGATCGAGCGAAGCGTGCAACACCATGTGGAGCGACGGCAGGTAACGGCCGATGGAAAGCCGCGGGCTCCATGCATTCTGGTTCAGAAGCAGCTGGTAGTGGTCCCAGCGCAGGCCCGCGCTGACTGTCCACAGGCCGAGCCGAACCATGTCTTCGATAAAAGCAGATTGCTCCAGGTCGGGGCGGTCGGCAGCGAAATCCAGAGTTGAGGGAGTGTCGGGATCGAACTGCGTGGGATCGGTGACGAGATAACTGAATTTCTCGTGCAGAAACGTCGTATCCGATTCCAGTCCGGCTTTGAACTCCTGGTTGCCATGATGCAACGAATAGGCAGCCTTGAAATAGCCCTCGCGGAAATCATTCCCCAGAAAGGCCAGGATCGGCGTCGAGTTCTCATTGGAGTTGAGGTTGTTTGCATTGTCGCGCACCATTCCCGCGAGCGTGCCGATGCTGTCCGGTGAAAATATGTGCTGGTAGCCGACCGTTCCGATGGTTTCAAAGTTGCTGCCGGTTTGCAGTTGGCCTGCCTGTTGCTGCACGAACTCATTGGGAATCTCAAAACGGGAGAGCTCATGACGAACGCTGAAGTCCAGCCGGTCGCCGGCCGTCAAGTCTCGTTCGTAGTGGACAGAGAAGTTCCCGGTTGTCCCACGGTTGGTGTAGTTCTCCGGTACCACGGGATTGAGATAGTGCGCGGACATGCTTCCCGAGGCGCTTGCCGTGAAGGTGTTCTTTCCCAGCACATCCTGTAGACGGGCATAGGAGGAACCGGTATCGTAGCTGCCTCCGGCGAGAACTACTTGTCCGTGCAGGCCCGGACCGGTTTCACGGCGGGTGTTGAGTTCCACCACACCGCCCAGCTTCCGGCCGTATTCCGCAGGAAAGCCGGCCGTATAGATACTCACGGATTCAAGATCGTCGGCCTCAATCTCCGGGCCGAAGCTGGGTGAGCGATTGTCGGTAAGAGGGATTCCATCGACAACAAACTGCGTCTGGTACTCCGAGCCGCGCGGATGCAGGACAGCATTCCCCTCATAGAGCCAGCCCGGTTGAGAGTTGACCAAATCTTGCACGGATCGTCCCGGCAGAGACCCCACCCTCTCCTGAATCTGCTGCGAGCCAATTTGCGTTACCGCGGAGGGACGATACGGATCGATCAGAGGCGCGGAGCTTACGTCTACCGATGCTTTGACTGGAGCCACCTCAAGTGTCAGCGACTCGTCGATGGGGATAGCCGACCTTACTTCAAATATCCTTGTGGTTCTCGTAAACCCGTTCTTCTCTGCATCGACCAGGTATATTCCGTACGCCAGCCTCTTTACATCGATCTCGCCTGCGTCGCTTGTGGTGAACGTAGTCCGGTATTGGTTTGTTTCGCTCGATATCGCGATAAAGGCTTTGAGACCGAGCCCCACCGAATCTGTCACTTTCAGGCGAAGCTCGCCGATATTTACCTGAGCGACCGCAGGCAAAGCCATCCCGAGCACGATAAGAGAGATCGATTTGATTGAAAACGCACGAATGGGCATGGAAACAGTCGATAGGCTACCAAAACCTGTCCCTGTAATAAGGCAGAGCAGTGATGCAGGCTTGCTTAGCGCCTTATATTAGACGTTTTGTGTGGATGTATTGACGAAGCTGGAAACAGCTAAACCTAACGCTTCGTAAGATTTCGTTTGAAATCGTTGATTTTCGGCATGTTATGGCGGAGAGACAGGGATTCGAACCCTGGGTACCCTTTCGAGTACGCCGCCTTTCCAAGGCGGTACATTCAACCACTCTGCCATCTCTCCGGCCTGCGAAAACTTTACCACAGAGGCGGTAGCATCCGGTTTGCTGTACGTGCTCTCGGGACCGGCGCATCCTATTCATTCAGAACGCTTGAATTTACTTGCGGTCTACATGAAACGCCGATGCTGAGGCATACCGGCTACATGGTTTGGAGAATGGTATGTCTACACTCAGCCCTGATCTGCTTGAAAAGATGAACTCGTACTGGCTTGCTGCCAATTATCTTACTGTCGGCCAGATTTACCTCCAGGACAATCCCCTGCTGGAGCGCCCGCTAACCCCTGCCGACATCAAGCCGAGGCTGCTGGGGCACTGGGGTACTACTACCGGTCTCAACTTTATCTATACGCACCTGAACCGCATTATCTGCGAGCACGAAGTAGACATGATGTTCATCATGGGTCCGGGGCATGGCGGTCCGGGCTTTGTGGCGCAGACGTACCTTGAGGGGACCTACACCGAGGTGTACCCAAACATCGAGCGCAGCAAGGACGGCTTGAAGAGGCTGTTTCGGCAGTTCTCCTGGCCTTATGGCATCCCGTCGCATGCCGCGCCTGAGACTCCGGGCTCGATCCACGAGGGCGGCGAGCTCGGCTATGCCCTGCTCCACGCCTACGGTGCCGCGTTTGACAATCCCGACCTGATCGTCGCCTGCGTGGTCGGCGACGGCGAGGCGGAGACCGGGCCGGCGGCTACCAGCTGGCACTCGAACAAGTTCCTGAACCCGAAGACTGACGGCGCGGTGCTGCCTATCCTTCATCTGAACGGGTACAAAATCGCCAATCCAACAGTGCTGGCACGGATTCCCGAGGAGGAGCTGCTGTCGCTCTTCAAAGGCTACGGTTATGACCCGATCCTTGTTTCGGGCGACGACCCGACACCCATGCACGAGGCGATGGCCGAGGCCCTGGACCAGGCATATGCCCGCATTCGGGAGATCCAGAAAGAAGCTCGGCAAGAGGGGCAGCAAGAGGCCGCGGCCGATCGCCCGCGCTGGCCCATGATTATTCTGCGTTCGCCCAAGGGCTGGACCGGCCCGAAGACAGTAGACGGCAAACAGGTGGAAGGCACCTGGCGCGCCCACCAGGTGCCGCTCGACGGGGTCAAGACTAACCCTGAGCATCTCAAACAGCTTGAAGCCTGGATGCGGTCCTACCAGCCTGAAAAATTATTTGACGAGCATGGACAGCTCAGTAAAGAGCTGGCCGATATTGCCCCCAAGGGTCGTCTGCGCATGGGCATGAACCGCCACGCAAACGGTGGCCTGTTACTGAAACCGCTGGAGATGCCGTCGTTTGAAGCGTATGGAGTACCGATCGAGGCTCCCGGTGCGACACAGTCTGAAGCCACGCGAGTGCTGGGTACCTACCTGCGCGACGTTATGCGGGCAAACCTGCACAGCAGCAACTTCCGCGTGTTTGGGCCGGACGAAACTGCTTCCAACCGTCTTGAGGCCATCTACGAGGTATCGCCGAAGCGCTGGGATGCGCTCTACAAGGATGTTGACGAAAACCTGGCGCTTGACGGGCGCGTGATGGAAGTGCTGAGCGAGCATATGTGCGAGGGCTGGCTTGAGGGCTACCTGCTGACCGGCCGTCACGGCTTCTTTTCCTGCTACGAAGCTTTCATTCACATCATCGACTCGATGTTCAACCAGCATGCGAAGTGGCTCAAGGTATGCCGCGACCTGCCTTGGCGCAAGCCGATTGCCTCGCTCAACTACCTGTTGTCATCGCATGTATGGCGGCAGGATCATAACGGCTTTTCGCACCAGGACCCGGGTTTCATCGACCATGTCGCAAACAAGAAAGCTGAAGTTGTACGCATCTATCTTGCGCCTGATGCGAACTGCCTGCTTTCCGTCGCCGACCACTGCCTACGCTCACGCAACTATGTCAACCTGATCATCGCCGGCAAGCAGCCTGCACCGGTCTGGCTCAACATGACGGACGCGGTGCGGCACTGCACGGCAGGGCTCGGCGTGTGGGCGTGGGCCAGCAATGACGGCAGCGCGGGGCCGGACGGAGCCGGGACGCCGGGTGAAAGTTGCGACGTCGTAATGGCCTGCGCCGGTGACGTGCCGACACTCGAAACGCTTGCGGCCGTATCCATTCTTCGCAAACACTACCCGCAGCTGCGGGTCCGGGTCATCAACGTGGTCGACCTATTCACATTGCAGCGGCAAAGCGAGCACCCGCACGGTCTACCCGATGAGGACTTCGATCGCCTGTTTACCGCGGACAAGCCGGTGATCTTCAACTTCCACGGCTACCCTGCGCTGATCCATTCGCTGATTAACGGACGCACCAATGAGCACAACTTCCATGTCCACGGCTTTAGCGATGAAGGCACGACAACCACGCCCTTTGATATGTGCGTGTTGAACCATATCGACCGTTTTACACTGGTGCTTGACGTAGTGCAGCGTACGCCCAAGCTGGCTGCGCATGTCGCACAGGCGGAGCAGCGCCACTCTGAAAAAATGCAGTCGCATAAGCTGTACGTCTCTGACCATGGTGAGGATATGACCGAGGTACGCAACTGGACATGGGGCGACACCCAAAACGCGGATGCCGATGACACCGGCGGCGACAACGCATGAGCCGCGCGGGAAACGACGCGATTCTGGTATTGAACTCCGGCTCATCTTCCCTGAAAGCAGGGCTGTTTGTGCTGGACGACACCGATCAATCTTCAGCCTTTGCCGGCGAGCGAGCTGTTCTGGTAGCAGAGGTTAGCGGCATCGGGCATAGCGACGGTCGGCTCAAGGTGCAAGACGGCAGCGGTAATACTATCTCCGCTGACAGCCATACTCTTGGTTCGCAAGGGGAAAGCCTGGCACGAGTGGCGCAGGTGTTGCGGCAACACAGTGAAGGCATGACTCCAACCGCCGTAGCGCATCGCATCGTACACGGCGGCCCGCGCTTGCGGCAGCACACGTTGCTGACTGCTGAGGTGCTGGCGACTCTAAAGCAATCGATACACTTTGCCCCCCTGCACCTACCCGGTTCTCTTGAGTTAGTAGAGCAAGCCGGCAAGCTGTACCCCCAGGCAAAGCAAGTAGCCTGCTTCGATACGACGTTTCACAACAGCATGCCTGCGGTCGCCCGGCGCTTGCCGGTACCGCGGGAGTTTGCTGCGCAAGGTGTGGAGCGCTACGGGTTTCATGGACTCTCCTATGAGTCGCTGGTGCTGCAACTGAAGGCAGAGTCATCGGGTTTACCGGAGAAGATCGTCTGCGCGCACCTGGGGGGCGGCTCCAGTCTGTGCGCCGTGCTGGGGGGTGCGTCGGTTGATACCACCATGGGCCTTACCCCGGCCGGCGGTGTTCCCATGGCCACCCGCACCGGCGACATCGATCCCGGAGTGCTGTTTTTCCTGGCGCGCGAAGGCAAGCTCGACGTGGATGCGCTGGAGCAGCTGGTGAACCATAAAGCCGGTCTCGCAGCCGTCTCAGGCGCGTCGGGCGACATGCAGCAACTTCAGAAAGTTATAAACGACTCTGTGTGCAGCGCACAGGAGAAAGCCGATGCTGCGCTGGCCTTTAAAATGTTTGCCGTTGCTGTCGCTAAAGCGATTGCCTCGCTCACTGTTTCTCTGGGAGGGCTGGATCTGCTGGTGTTTGCCGGGGGCATCGGAGAACACAGCGCAACGCTACGGGCAGCCGTAGTGGAGCGCTTGGTACCTTTTGGACTCAAGCTCGATCCGGCAGCGAATGCTGATCAACGCGGCAACATTGAAGCCGTCGACAGTAAAGTACCGATTCGAATACTGCCCGCCAGTGAGGATGCCGTAATTGCCATGCACGCACGGCGATTCATACAAATCTAAAATCCGTCGATTCCGGCAACCCCGAAACTGAACCGAACAATCCGATCCAAAGCCGGATATGCTCGGTATGCAATTATTCATTACCTGGAGATTGTTACCACGCATGCGTCTGCTGCACGTCATTCACGATCTATCCCCGGCCGGCGGCGGTCCGCAGGAGAACCTGCTGCAACTTGCCGCAGGGTACAGGCAGGTCGGCATTGCGATGGAAGCATTGTCACTCAACGCGCCGGATGCTCCCTTCCTGGCGCGTTATCCCTTTCCGGTTCATGCACTTGGCCCGACTTCTTCAAGCTTCGGATACAACCGTGCTGCGCGTATCTGGCTCGATAAGCATGCTGGCGACTATGATGCCATCCTCATTGACGGGCTCTGGTTCTACCTGGGTCTGGCCGTTCGCGCCGCCGCATTACGCGCTTCCGTTCCCTACTTCATATTTCCCCACGGCATGCTGGACCCATGGTTTCGCCGTACCTACCCGCTCAAGCATGTGAAAAAACAGATATTTTGGTGGTTCGCCCAACTGCGCGTCATGCGGGATGCCGCGCGTGTGATCTTTACCACTGAGGCTGAGCAGCAACTAGCCCCACAAAGCTTCTGGCCGCATCGCTGGCAGGGTGCCGTCGTGCCGCTTGGGACAAGCCGACCACAGGGTGATAAAAACGAGCAGCGCCAAGCTTTCTTGAGCGCCCTGCCTGCCCTGAAAGGACGACGATTTCTGCTGTTCTTGAGTCGCATCCATAAGAAAAAGGGGTGCGATTTACTGCTGGACGCATTTTGCAAGGTTGCTGCCGGGCATCCGGACCTGGACCTGGTACTCGCGGGGCCGGATCGGGAGGGGCTGCGAGCCTCACTCGAGCCCATTGCGCGGGACAAGGGATTTGGCGAACGTGTGCATTGGCCCGGCATGCTTGAAGGCGATCAAAAGTGGGGTGCCTTCTATGCGGCTGAAGCCTTTGTACTGCCTTCGCACCAGGAAAACTTTGGCATCGCCCTGGCCGAGGCTATTGCCTGCGGCTTGCCCGTGTTGATCTCAGACAAAATCAACATCTGGCACTATGTGACAGAAGACGGCACCGGCTTTGTGGAGCCTGACACGGTAGCTGGAACACTGCGGCTGCTGGAACGCTGGCTTGCCCTTGCACCGGGAGAGCAGGCTGCCATGGCGGCACGGACAGATGCATCGTTTGAGCGACGCTTTTCTATGAGGAACTGTGCCGCACGCATCCGCGCCCTGGTGGAACAAGCCGCGGAGGCTCGCTCCAAATCCATGCGATTCAAACCTCGCAGCGCCGCCCAGAAAAGCTGAAACCGGCCCGCAGTATCTTACCGAGCCAACATCATCCAGCCTTCATATAGAACCAGTGCCGCTACACCCAGCCCGGCATTGAACATCAGAGCCAGGCGTAAACCGAGGAAAATACCAGGCGTTGCATCCAGAACGACTTCAAACGCTGTCTCCGGCAGCGGAGTTGCCTTGCGCGTTGGGGAATGTTTATGCGGGAATCCAAGATGGATCAAAGCATCTAAATCGTGGGTATGCGGCTTGCCGGGAACTTTCCAGGTTGCAAGCTCCGGCAACTCACCGAGAGCAGCGGTAGGGTGGCTATGAGTATCAGGGGTGCTGCCCGGGGTGGGGTGTGTCGGGGTGAGCTGAGCTGTATGCATAGTGAAAGTTCCTTCCTGTTCCCAGACTCTATCGGCAGTTCCACGGCAGAATATGAGCAATTTTCTATGTATCTGCGCTCGTGGCTCATTTTGGGACTCGACTTCGCCTGTTTCCCGATTTGGGTTTAGCCCGGCTGCGCTTGTACCTTCCGTTTCGGCACCATGCACGGTGCATCGCGTTCTACTTTGGGCTGGCAAAGTCATTGCTCAATCCTGCCTTGACGCCCCCCGGACAGCCCACTAGTCTGACAACAGACCACTGCAACAGGTGACCCATACGTGTCTTCCGCTCCGCATTACTTCTGGAACTACCTGCCGC
>CAXSHS010000021.1:0-37372 GCA_964237325.1 uncultured Acidobacteriaceae bacterium
TGGCCGAGCTTGCCATCGGCATGATGCGGCGTGCGCTCCAGGCGTTTATCGAGGGCGATGCAGAGGGGGCGCAGAAGGTGCTGGCGCTTGATGATGCGGTGGATAAGCTGAATGACAGTGCCTACTTTGCTCTGTTGAACGTGATGCGGCAGCAGCCGCACTACACTGCGCAGGCGCTGAATGCGCTGGTGATTGCGCGGTCGCTGGAGCGGGTGGCCGACCATGCGACGAATGTTGCCGAGGACGTTATCTTCTGGATTCGCGGGGCGGATGTACGCCACTATGTGCCGTCGCCTTCGTCGATCGACGGCTCAATAACAGCAGCGGAAGATGGACCCATCACCAGTTAGCTCTCTGACACCGGCGACCACCAGCGCAGGTGTAGCAGCTCTGGAAAGAACAGACCGTAACGCAGCGGCTTCGGCTCAGGCAAGGCCGCAAGCAGGACTTTACCGTACGCTTCAAGCTGTGGCTGCCACTGTGCCTGCTGGGCGGCGAGCCACTGTTCCCGTTGGGTATCGTCTTGAAACGATTCTGCGTGTGAGCCGGTTTTGTAGTCGATAATCCATAAGTAATTTTCTCCTTCCGTACAGGGCTGCCCGCCTGCAAGAAAGCTGCGGTCTACCCGCAGACTGCGCAGGGTTCCTGTGTCATCCCATTGCCATGCGCGCTCGGTTTGTGCTTCGGCGTGGGGTCGCAGCAGCCAGTGTCCTGTGGCGTCCGCGTTCATGGCAAGTGCCTGCTCTACCATGCCGGGGATTGCGGTAGAGACCTGTGCCGCGGTGAGGCCGGCTTCCCGCAGGGTGCGTGCCGCTGTCTTTTCAAGGCCCGCGCGCCAGGTGCCTGCGTTGGATTGGCGTGTGTGGAGAATTGCCAGCTGCTCCAGCAGGGCGTGCATGGCGGTGCCGCGTGCGCGGGCTGCGAGCGAACCTTCAGTGCGGGTGAAGAGCGGCGGGGCGGGGGCGGGTTGCCCTGTGTACAGCGCGACATCGGGTGCGCAGGCAGCGGGGGACCAGCCGGAAGGCAGGCGGTCTATCGTTTGCATTGTTTGCGCGGTTTGTACACTTATGGTCGTGGTGGGCACTGTGACAGGTGACGGGGCAACGGTGCCGGGCATGTTGTGCATTGAAGCCTCAAGTTCCGGGCCAAGCGCGGGCCAGGCTGCTGCCAGTAGCGAGCCTTCTGCCGGTGTACGGAGTTTGCCGTCTGTAACCGCCACGGTTGCGAACAGGTGCAGGCGCGTTCGCGCGCGGGTGCAGGCTACGTAGAACAGCCGCTTGCGCTCGTCGCGCTCTCGCGCGCTGCGCTGCCGCTTGACCCAGTCGTAGGCGGCGTTGCTGTCTCCGTCGGCGTCTTCCTTGCTGCTGACCGGGGCCAGCAGGGTTTCATCTTCCAGGGTGCCGCCGTCGATGGAGGCATCCTGCCGGGGGCGTTGCAGAAGGGCCAGCAGTTCGGCGCGGTCGCGGCCGGTTTTGCGCTCGAGCCCGGGCAACAGCACCACTTCAAAGCCCAATCCCTTGGCCTTGTGCACCGTCATCAGCTGCACGCCGAAGCGCTCGCTCACGCGCGTGTCGGGCGCGGCGCACAGGCGCTCCAGCCGCTGCGCGAAGTCACCGCGAAAGATGTCGGTACCGTCCGGGGCAACGTCATCGAGCAGGCGAAAGAAGGCTTCCGTATTTTCGCGCGCGGTTTCGTCCACGCAGGCGGGGCCGCCCAGGGCTGTCCAGGTACGCTCAAGCCAGCGCGACAGTGACAGCACATTGCTATCGCTGTAGCGGGTGCGCAGGGCTTCCTCCAAGATCGCCAGCACGCGCGAAAGACGCGTTTGCCCATCAGGGGAGAGCAGGTGCAGCCGTGTGCGGGCAAGCTCGGGCAGCGGGCGCGCGAGAAGTGCCGGGTCGTCATTTCCAGCCAGCATGTGCAGGTCGCGGAGCAGCAGGCCGCACCAGGGTGCGCGCAGCACGGTGAGCCAGCTGTTTCGCTCATCGGCGTGCAGCAGGGCGCGCAGCAGCTGCCACAGGTCATGCACTTCAGGCCGGTCGGCCAGCGGCTCCAGATCCACTGCGCGGTAGGGGATACCGGCTGCGCGCAGTGCGGGCAGAATCGCGCCGAGGTGCGAGCGCGAGCGTACCAGCACGGCCACGCGGTACTCGGCGTCGCCGCAGGCTTCGGCAGCGGCGATGCGAGGCTGCTCTGTTTGCAGTACACGCATGACTTCTTCCGCTTCGCGCAGGCGTGCCTGGGATGCGTCATCATCTGTGTCTGCATCTGCATCGATGAAGAAGGGGTGCAGGGAATAGGGGTGCTCTGCGCCGGCTTGCGGCCATGCGGCGGCGGGGACGAAGGTGTCTTCGCGGCCACCGGCAAATACGGCGGCAAAGCGCGTGTTCAGCTCGTCGACCAAACCGCGATGCGAGCGGAAGTTGTGCCGCAGTTGCAGCGGCCGGCAGGCGTGGCGGCGGCCCGGGTTGAGGTCGTTCCCGCAGGGCAGGCCGTGCGTGCGAGTTTCATGGAACAGGGCGACTTCAGCCTCTCGAAAGCCGTAGATGGATTGCAGGGGGTCGCCGACCAGGAACACCGTGCGCCCGTCGCCCTCGCTCCACTCGCGCAGCAGGTGCGCGATGAGTCGGTACTGGGCGCGGGAGGTGTCCTGAAATTCGTCGATGAGCAGGTGGCGCTTGCCTTCGCTTTCAAGCAGGCCGCGCGCGCTGCCCTCGTCGCGCAGCACCTGCTCGGCGGCCTGCGCTATTTCGACGAAATCGACTGCGTTTGATTCCGCGAAGACCAGGCGCAGCTCGACGGCGGCGCGGCGCAGCACGCGGAACACGGCCAGAAGGGTTTGCCATTGGTTGTCTGTGTAGCCCAGGGGAGGCAGATCGCGTAGTTGACATAGTTGTTGCTTTAAGTGCGCGCCGCCGCCTGGATGGGTTTGCAGGTCGGCGCAGCAGGCTTCCATGCGCCGTTTTAACTGGAGCAGCCGCTCTTTTTCACTCCCTTTGCCGTCTGTCGGGAAGCCTTCAGCGACGGTCCATCGACCGCGCCAGCCGTTGTCCTGTTTTAGAAGCAGCGAGGCTAGAGCGAGCCAGGTTTCCCGGTCTTCGGGCAGTTCTTCCAGGTGGTGTAGAAGCTCTAAACGCAAGCCTTTCTTGTCGGAGTCAGCACGGTTCGAAGCCGCATACTGCGCGAGCTCCAGGAGCTCTTCCGTGATCTCCGGCATCCCTTCAAATGCGGTTTCCAGGCTGCCCAGTACCCGGGCGTGCTCGTCGGCGAAGGGCTGCTCCAGCTCCTCACGCACGGCATCCCAGTCCACTTCATCGCCGCCGAGGGGCAGAACGCCAAGCCAGGCATCGCGGCGCGCCAGCATACCTGCTAGTAGAGCTTCTAATTCGGTGAGATTGTTGTCGCGCAGCAGCAGCAAGGTGCGCAGGGCGTCGTCCAGCTCAGGTGAGGTGCCGCCCAGCAGCGTCGTGGTACGGCGGGCGGCGGCCGCGTAGAGGGCGGCGGCGTCTTCCGTCGGCTGCATTGCGCCGCCCAGCCGTGCCAGCAAGGGCTGACCATGGGCCAGTCGCAGGCACAGAGAATCAATGGTTTGCACGTCAAGCCGGTGCGGCTGCTCCAGCAGACGCCAGCCGCGCAGCTGTGCGTGGCGTATCGCTGTTCGTGCCAGTGCCAGCCCATCGCTGTCAGTGGATTCGGGTTTGCGCTCCGCTGCATCAAGCGCCTTCAGGATGCGGTGGCGCATTTCTGCCGTGGCCGCGCGTGTAAAGGTGATGGCCAGGATCTGCTCAGGTTCTTCCACCTCCGCCAGCAGGGCCAGGTAACGCCGTGTCAGCAGATCGGTTTTGCCTGCGCCTGCCGGTGCCTGCATCAGGATGGAATGTGCGGTGTCAAGCGCGGCTTGCCGTGCGTCTGCGTCTTCGGGCACGGGCTTTGAAGGAGCAGGCTTTTGCGGCGGAAGCTCTTCGGCCATTGCAGACGTATCGAGTCCGTTCCACATGGCAAACAGTTGTCCTTGCTCGTCAGACGTCACTGTCTTCCTCCATTGGCAGCGCGGTCACTCCCCCGGCCTGCGAGCGTACGCGGCATATGCCATACAAACCGCACAGGCGGCAGGTTTCCGCGCCGTACTTCGGGTTTACCGGAGCCTCGCCGCGCGCGAACGCTTCGGCAAGAATCAGCAGTGCCTCAGCCCATTCGTCGCGTACCTCGGGTGTCAGCAGGCGCTTGTCTGTCGCGCCCTCCTTATGCCCCTCGCTGCCCAGCAGTGCCTCCGGGTCTTCCGCCAGCGCGTGGAGCCTGGTTTTGCCGTTGCCTGCGCGAATCTGCGCAAAGGCTATACCCGCTACGTGAGCCAAACCGCCGAATGGCGCGCCGAACAAGGCATAGATGGGTAGTTGCGGTTCATCGGGCCGCGCGCCGCTCCATAGCTTTGTGTTGACCGTACCGGCGGTTTTGTAGTCCAGCAGCAGCGTGCGGCCATTGCCGGCCTCGCCTGTTTCATCTGCGCGGTCCAAGCGCAGGTTGAGCCGCAGGGGGCCTACTGCTACGCCCTCCAGCTTTCTTTCGATAGCGACCACACGGAAGGCTGCGCGGTTCCCTTCCACATCGAGCCATCGGCGAAGGCGTATGAACAAGCGCCGCTGCTCCACTTGCAGGTACTCCGTGCGCCAGTTGTCGCCTTCCGCCTCGCGCATGGTCGCGGTAAAGCTGCGAGCGATTGCGGCTTCAAGCATCGTCTCGATCTCGCCGGAGCCGATCGCGCGCCGGAGGTCGTCATGTGTGTGCAGGCGGGCTTCACTCTCTGTGCCTGGGACTACCGGCGTATCAGACCAAAGCTGTTCGAGTGCGCGATGCAGCAGCGTGGCGCGCTCGCCCGCGTCGAGGCCCCAGGCTTCGTCATCGAGAGCGACGGCACGCAGCCGTTTGGACGCGAAACTCTGGAAGCCGCATGCTGCCTGGCGTTTGAGTACCTCGCTGCCGCCCGCGATGCGCTCTGTGGGCCATGGGGCGACGATTGCTGTGTCCGGTTCGCGCACGGCTTCGCATGCGGGCGCGGGCGGCTTTGCGGTTGCTCCCGAGGCGGCCCGGCTAGCCGAATCAGAGCCGGTCAGCATGCTCAGCAGGGGCGAGGGGCGCGCGTCCACCCCGCTGCTTTGGCTTGCGTAGCTTGCCGTTACCAGCGGGGCGCTCGCGACCACTCGGCGCATTTGCAACTCCGCCAGTGCCAAGTCGCCCTCGGCAGTTGTGTACGGCATGCCTGCGTCACGTTGCAGGGCAGCAGGCAGCAGAGGGTGCATGCGTCCGCTGCGCGGCCAGCGGTCCTCTGTCGCCTGCAACAGCCACACGGCGTCAAAGTTTTGCCCGGCGGCTTCGGCAATGCCCATGACCTGCACGGGCGCATCGCGCGACTCTGCCGCGAACAGCTTGCCGTGCGCAAAACCGGCGAGCTCGCGCACAAACTCGCCCCAGGTCACCGCGTCCCCGGCAAAGCCGAGCAGGGCAGAGTCGGCCAACAGGCGCTCCCAGCCTGCGCGCGCCTGGTAGTGCGTGGAGCTCAGGGGCTGGAAGCCGGGCCAGCCCAGCCCCTCCAGCAGCGTCGGCACGGCCTCAGCCCAGACGGCAAAGGAGCGCCTGCCGCGGGCTTCGCGCCCCGCCCACTGCTCGACACCGGCTAGCCGCCGGGTAAAGGCCTCCGGCAGCAGCGCCGGGTGACGCCGCACGTGCCGCAGCAGCGTCGCGAGCCTGATTTCAGTCGTCAATAGGCCTGATCTGCGCAAGGCGGCATCGCTTTGCGCCAGTGCCGGATGCTCATCGGCACTTACAGCCAGGAAGCCGCCCAGCAGTAGCCCTGTCAGCTCTGCCGCGGGCAGCGGACGCGCCGACCATCGCAGCAGCAGCAGGGCGGCGTGTACCAGGGGCACCGCGGCCAGCGGTACACCGAGTGAAAACTCGTAGGGTGAAGGAGTGTCGGCGGCCATGCGCGCGGACTGCGGCAGCAGAACCCTGCTGAAGGCGCGATCCACGGCTGCGCGTGCTCCGCTGAGCTCCGGCAGCAGCACGCCGATGCGCGGTGCTACACCCTCTGACGAAGCGGTTTCAAGCTGCCCGCGCACCCAGAGGGCGCAGGTTTCAAGCTCGGTTTGCTCGTCTACTGTGCAGCGTAGCTGTTGCTTAGCTGCCGGCTCCGCGATAGCTATTTGCGACACGCGGCTGCCCCCGGCCTCAAGCGTCTGCGTAAGCGCAAGCTGCGCGGGGGTCAGGCGGTCAAAGCCGACTAGTAGCAGTTCTGCATGGTGGGGCAGGGCGGCGGTGTGCCGTTGCAGCTCCGCTTCTACCCGCGAACAGCTAATGACATCAAGCTGCGCGCATACGCGGTCGAACGCCTCAGCCCATCCCAGAAAGCGGTTTGCATCTTCATGTGCGTCGGTCCACAGCCCTGCCGCGCCCCCGGTGCGCCGGGTGCCGTGCACGTTGTAGGCGCTCAACAGTGCATAGCCGCTGCATGCCAGCTGGGCCAAGCGCTCAGGAGAGACAACCGCGGCTGCGTCCCGGGCCTGGACGCGCTTCCATAAAAGCTCTTCCTGTAGCCCGGTCAGTACCAGCGGCAGCGTAACGCCCTCGCGGGCCAGGCAGGCGTACAGCTGCCCGGTCCAGGTAGACCAGTCGAGGATGGCAGGCCGTTGCCAGCTGCGCTGCCCGGACGCGCGGGCATCCGTGGCATACGCCCGGCCCAGCCACCGTGCGGCTCGCGCGTTGGCTGTCAGCACGGTGGCACCGCGCAGCAGGGCCTGAGCAATCTCCGAAGGCAGGCGAACAGGAGCCATGGCAGCCAACAGTGTACCGGGTAGGGACAGGCTAAAACGGGCCATATAAACTAAGTGCGTGGCTACTCTCTTACGCACTGCCCGTGCCGCTACCCTCATGTGCGCCGCGCTGCTTGCTGCCGGTTGCCGGCGAGCGCCCGCACCGGTTGTAAATGCCGGTCCGGTTCGCCACTACCCCATCAGCGGCAAAGTAGTGGGTACCAATGCCGAGAGCGGCGAGGTTGAGCTGGCCGCCGGGCCAATCCTAGGCTTTATGGACGCGATGACCATGCCTTACCAGCTCAAAACGCCGCATGATCTATCAAAACTGCGGCGCGGCGATGTGATTGCAGGCGTGCTTGACGTGGGCGGCAATGGGACTGTGATCGACAAGATCGAGGTGAGTGACCGCAGCAAGGAGCTGAACGAGCCCGTTTCGCAAAGCCAGCTGAAGCCGATTGTGCCGGGCGAGGCGGTACCGAACTTTGTATTTCTGGACCAGGACAAAAAAGTGATTCACCTGGCGGACTTTCATGGCAAGGTGCTGCTGGTGACCTTTATCTACACGCATTGCCCGCTGTCTGACTTTTGCCCGCGTATGAGCCGGAACTTTGCGGATGTGGACCAGGCATTGGCTGCCGCGCCCGATCTTTACGGTAAAACACACTTGTTGAGTATTTCGTTCGATCCGGCGCGCGACACCCCCGCCGTGCTGCGCTCCTACGGCGGCGCGTACACAGGCAAGTACACTACCGAAACTTTCAAACACTGGAGCTTTGCCGCACCCCGGCAAGCGGAGCTTGCGCCGATGCTCGACTTCTTCGACCTGGGTTCCATCCCCGCGCCGAACGGTACCCTGACGCATACGCTGTCTACTGCCGTGATCGGGCCGGACGGCAAGATTGTGAAGTGGTACGGGGGCAACCAGTGGACCCCTGCCGAGGTGATGGCCAATGTACGGAAAAGCCTGGAGCAGAACCTGACCGCGAACTCAGGAGCGCATGCTTGATCGCTATTTTGATGGGTGTGACCGGAACCGGTAAAAGTACTGTGGCCAAAGCGCTTGCCAAGCGCACCGGCTGGGAGTTTGTCGAGGGTGATGACTACCACTCCGAAGCGAACGTGGCCAAGATGCGGGCCGGTGTGCCGCTGACCGATACGGATCGCGTTCCATGGCTGGCGACACTGCACGACATCCTGGCAGGGTGGGCGGCTGCGGGCAAGAACGGGGTGATGACCTGCTCGGCGCTGAAGCAATCGTACCGGGACGAGCTGGAGGCCGGCTTGCCGCAGGGCCTGGTGTATTTTGTGTTGCTGGAGGCACCGAAAAAGGTGCTGGAGAACCGGCTGGACAATCGAAAAGGTCACTTTATGAACCCGGCGCTGCTGAACAGCCAGCTGGCGACGCTTGAGATTCCCGAGCATGCGATTCATATCCAGGCGACGGAGACACCCGATACCGCCGCACAGGAGATCGTGGAGCAGATGGAAGCGATACCAAAGCCGTAGCGGCATGGAAGGGCTTGGGCATGCGCCAACCCGGTAGAATGGGATTGACGCGAAAGGACATACCCTTTGCCACGGCTTACGATTCTGTTCGGCATTATTCTTATTCTGTTGGGCGTGTTCTGCTACATGAACACGGGCCACGAGCACCCGACCTCTCTGATTCCTTCGGCTATCGGCCTTATCCTGGCGATTTGCGGGGCGCTGGCGCGGACCACCGACTTGAAACGCCGCGGGTTGGCAATGCATATTGCCGCGACTGTCGGGGTGCTCGGTTTTTTGTTTACTGCCAAGGACATTGTGACTTACTTCCGCATGCAGGGCGGCTTGCAGGTGAAGTCTGTGATCGCGACCGAAGAAAAAGCCGCGACCGCCGTGCTGCTGCTGGTGTTCACCATTGCGTGCGTGCGGAACTTCGTCCAGGCAGCTCAAGCGCGCCGGTTGCGGGCGTAACCGTTGGCCATGCGCACTGGTACTGCGATGCCGCAGCTGAACGCCGAGCGCGGAGGCACGCGCGGGGCCGCGCGGCTAGCTGCCGCGGGAGACCAGCCCAAGCGCAAACCCAATCTGAAAAAAGTGCTGCCCGAGGTGTGGAAGCTGGTGCGGCCGCGCCGCTTCCTGCTGCTGTTCGGGCTGCTGCTGGTTTTGATCAAGAGCGCGGCCAGCCTGGTGCTGCCGTACACGACCAAGTCGCTGCTCGACAAGGTGTTTCTGCCGCATCGACCGCAGTTGCTGCTGCCGCTGGTGCTGCTTGTGTTCGGCGCAACAGCTGTCCAGGCGATTACGTCGTACTCGCTGACGCAGCTATTGTCGAAGGCTGCGCAGCGCATGATTACCGAACTGCGCGAGCAGGTGCAGGGGCATATCGGCAAGCTGCCGGTTTCGTTTTACGACAGCAACCGGACGGGTGTGCTGGTTTCTCGCATTATGACGGACGTTGAAGGCGTGCGGAACCTGATCGGTACAGGGTTGATCGAGTTTGTGGGCGGCATCGCCACTGCCATCTTCGCGGTTTCGTTCCTGTTCAAGGCCAGCCCGCAGATGACAACTGTTTTGTTGCTGGTTTTATTCAGCTTCATATTCGTGTTGCAGCGCGGGTTCAAGACAATTCGGCCTATCTTTCGGGAGCGCGGCAAGATCAATGCAGAAGTCACCGGGCGGCTCACGGAGTCGCTGGGCGGCGTGCGGGTGATCAAGGGGTATTACGCGGAGAAGCGTGAGGCCGGCGTTTTTTCAGCAGGAGTACATCGGCTGCTGAATAATGTCATTTCATCGCTTACGGCTACCAGCCTGCTTGCGCTTTCGGCTACTGCGATTCTGGGTGTTGTCGGCGGGTTGGTGATGTTTTTCGGCGGGCGCGAGGTGCTGGCGAACCAGGCAATTGCGCATACGGCAGGATTGCACACCAGCGGGCTCAACTCGCCAGGCAGCTACTTTCAGTATGTGGGTTTTCTGGCATTTATGATTGCGCCTATCTTTCAGGTAGTAAATGTAGGCACGCAGCTCACCGAGGCTTTGGCCGGGATGGACCGCACCATGGAGGTGCTGGGTGAGCGCCAGGAGTTTGACGACCCTGATCGCAAGCTGGAGTTGCCGCCTATCGCGGGGCAGGTTGAGTTCCGCGATGTTCGCTTTGCGTATGAGGCGGATAAAACGGTGCTGCACAGTATCTCGTTTACGGCGAAATCAGGGACAGCGACGGCGCTGGTCGGGTCGTCCGGCTCGGGCAAGAGCACGATCATTTCATTGGTCTGCGGTTTCCACTCGCCGACCGCTGGACATATTCTGGTAGACGGATATGATTTGTCTACCGTGGACCTAGGGAGCTACCGCTCGCAGCTTGGCGTGGTGCTGCAGGAGTCGTTCCTGTTTGACGGGTCGATCCGCGACAACATTGTGTTTTCGTCGCCGCATGCCAGTGATGCGGATTTCCTGAATGCGTGTCGGATTGCGCGTGTGGATGAGTTCGCGGAACGCTTCGATGAAGGCTACGACACGGTGGTGGGAGAGCGCGGGGTGAAGCTGTCGGGCGGGCAGCGGCAGCGGCTTTCCATTGCGCGAGCGTTGCTTGCGAATCCCCGGCTGCTGATCCTGGACGAGGCTACTTCTTCGCTTGATTCTGAGAGTGAAGCAATGATTCAGCAGGGGCTCAACACGCTGGTTCAGGGGCGTACTACATTTGTAATTGCGCACCGGCTTTCTACCATTCGCAAGGCCGACCAGATACTGGTGGTGGAGGGTGGGGAGATTATCGAGCGCGGGACGCATGGCTCGCTGTATGCGCTGGGGGGGCGGTATTACGAGTTGTACACGCGCCAGCATGGGATTGAGGAGAATCTATTTCTTGCGCCGGGTGAGGGGGATGTGGTGGCAGTGTAAGGCTGGTGTTGGAAATGTTTGCTTAGAGTGAGATAACCGATAAGCGGCATTGTCGTGGGTAAACCGCTGCCTCTCTTAGGAGTTCATTTGTTGTTTGGCGAGTTCCATAATCCCGTCAATCCATTTGCCATACTTCAGCAACTCTGTATCATTCAAGTCTTTAGCCGCCTTATCTGCCGCGAGCAAGGCAGCAGCCAGACTCATAAAATTAATCATAGCGTTCCAGGCTTCTGTTCCTGTCGTATTCGCAAAAAAGTCGAATCCCCTCTCTTCGTGCGCTATTGAACGGCTCCCGTGAAAGCCAAGACGATTTCGGTATACTCTCAAGTCATTCGTCATTGGCTTGATTTGTGTTTCGACCGCAGCAATGGCTGCCTCCTTTTCCGGGAAGTGTTCTCGCCAAATTCGAAATGCATTTATCGCATCGCTGGAGTCTTCTATAAGGCTATAGAAGTAGGCATATAGAGTTAGCATCATTGTTGTTTTTGGTTTAGTAAATGCTTGATAAGCCGATTCATTAGGATCATCCTCTGAATTAACTGATGGAACGTATTGTCCGGTCAAAAGATCTTTATAGATTGTCCACAAATTCCTAAAATGCATGTATCGTTCGACAAAAATTGTTAACTCTTCTCTGTTTTTTGCCATGCGTTAATCACCTTGCACATCTCTGTGACGGAACTGGACGTACTCCGTAGAATCAATCCCATGCAGAATTACGTGGCTGGTCGCGGTAATAAGCTTTTACTTCATCCATGTCGCGGGTAAAATCTTCATCAATAATCGCAAGTGAGTTCTCCGGTAGCAAGGCAATCCGCTCATCAAGAGAAAGAGCCGGCAGCTCGGGAGCACGCACAACCGCAATCGGCTTCGAGCCATGTTCGATAATCACTTCGCTCCCGGCGCGTACCTTTGCCAGCAGCCCGGCAAAGTCGTTCGCTGCTTCTATGTCGGAGATGTGAATGGTTTGCATGCGCGGATTATAACTCTTATTCTTAATTCAGCTAGCTGTGCTGAGGGTGGTTTGGAGCCGCTTAGAGTAGAGGGGAAGCAAGTCCTTCGGCTTTGCTCAGGATTACCCCTGGGTGGTTGCGCGTCGCCACCCTTCCTTGTGAAGCACCGGTTGCTAGACTTGGGCTATGTACTACGACCCCGCGGCAGGCTCGGACCAGGCGCTGCTTATTACTGAGCAGTTGCTGGTGTTTGCCACGGTGGTCGGTTCGGTTGGGGCTCTGCCTTCGTTTATTGAGTTTATGACGGAGCGGCGCAAGCGCAGGGAGCGCATCGACCTTTCGCTTGAAGATGAGACCGTAGAAAGCTTGCGTCCGCGCCTGGCCGGTATGGACGACTTGCTACGTTCGATTGAGGACCTGGTGGACCGGGCGCGGCACCCGGAGATTTATCAGGACCTGAAGATCGGCAATGAGGTGCTGATTATCGGTCCGCACCAGAGCGGCAAGAAGTCGCTGGCGCAGACCCTGGCCAAACTGACCGGCATGGAGCGGCTGGTCACGGTGTACAACCCGCGCGACTCGGACGCGCTGGCGCAGGCCAAAAGCTGGGTCCGCGGGTACAAGCGGCAGAAGATCATGCTGCTGCTGCCGCGCATCGACCGGGCCTACAAGGAAAGCGATCCCGAGGTGCTGGCGGAGCTCGATGCGCTGATTGAAAGCACGTCGGAGCGGGCCAATGTGCTGGTGGTGGCGACCGCGACCACGTTTGTGCCGGACTCGGACCTGGACAATACTTTCGGCATCAAGCTGGTGCTGCCCGGGGCCGAGGTGCTGGAGACGGATCGGCGCGAGATTCCTGAGGACTCGCAGCGTATGTTTGCCGAGGTGGCCCGCTTTTACCTTGCGGAGGCGCGACGGCGGGGCTCCGCCTTGCATGGCCTGAGCGATGAAGCGTTTTGCAGGCGTGTGCTTGAAGGTGCGATGAACCCTGCTGAGATCGAAGACATCGTGGTGTTGTGTGAGACTACTGCGCTGTACCGGCGTCGTACGCGGCGGGTGGACCGGCTGGTGATTACGCCGGAGATTTTGGAGACGGCGATTGCGCGGGTAATTGTGAGATAGCGGCTGCCGTCGCGTTCCTATTTTGTGAGATCCGCAACAGGGTGTCATCCTGAGCGAAGCCGAAGGACCTGCTTTTGGATTTGATGTTTGTGTCGCCGTCCGCAAACAGCAAGTCCTTCGACTTCAACCGACGCTTGCGCGCCGATTTCCGCTCAGGATGACACAATTTTGTGGCTGACGTTTGAGGTTATAAACCCTTCTCACACACCCGTTCAGAATGACACTGTGTTGGGTGACATTTGCAATTTACTACTTCGCTGCACTCTCCAGTGTTGCCGCGCATCGGTTCACCGCCCCGGTAATGACAGCCAGCTGCGCCTGCGCGGCACTTGCATCCTTCGCATCCAGCGCTTCATTGACACCGGGGATGACCACCGCGGCGTAGCCGGTGTAGGTGCCCGGCGCGTAGATAGTGTGCTTGAACCAGTTGCGGTTCGGCAGGCCGGGCTCGGCGAGCAGATCGCCTTCCGCTTTTCTCAGGGAATCGTTCAGCGCGGCGGCACTGCCGGCGGGTGCGTTGCCCTGCCGAGTGTGAACGGTCTGGGCTGCGGCCAGCATCTTCTGCGCGGCGGCTTCGGCGGCTGTCGTGTCGAGCTTCAGGCCTGCGTCCTGGGCCTTGGTTTTCGCGGCTTGCAGGTACTCGGCGATCTCCTGCGCGTAGGTCACGTAGTCGTATGGAAGCACGTCTGTATCAGCCATGTGCAGTACTTCCAGGCCAAAGACGCGAGCCTGTTGCTGCTCGTATACAAAGGTCGGATCGGCAAATTTGGTGAACCAGGCATAGTTGTCAAATACCGAGTGGTACACACCATATGGCCCGTCGGAACCGATGTCCGTCGAAGGTACGCCGAGGTGCTGGATAAAGGGCGTGTAGTCGGAGCCTGAGCCGAGGTCCCCGATGTGGACTGCGTCGGTGCTCTTCGCCGCACCGGGGCGCTGCTCGTTGAAGCCGTTGTTCACGCGGCGGGTGCTCTGGGTTTTCTGGTCTTCGCGCCAGGCGTCGTACACGCTGTTGCCCTTGGGGCTCGGTACTTCACGCGTGACTGTGCGGATGAAGTCTTTGAGCGAGGGGACAGCAGAGGCGTTGAACTCCGGGCCGGAGACGCCTACGTCCATATTGAAGTACGCGACTGCATGGGTCAGGAGATTGGCCTTGTCTTCAGCCCATTCCGTGGAACCGATCAGCCCCTCTTCCTCCGCGTCCCAGCTGGCGAAGACTATGCGCCGCCTGGGCTTCCAGCCTTCTTTGAGGAGCGCGCCCACACCGTGTACCGTCTCAAGCATGGCGGCGGTGCCGCTGTTCGGATCTACCGCGCCGTAGGTCCAGGCGTCGCGGTGGTTGCCGGCAATGACCCAGGCATTGGGATCGGTTCCGGCAGAGGGGTCAGGGTCGATGGTGCCGGTTACGTCCCAGATGGTGCGGTAGGCATAGTTTTCCTTTAGTTGCAGGTGGACGCGCACGTCACCCGCACCGCCTACGTGGTAGTGGAAGGGAAGCGCGCCCTGGAAGCCCGCGGGCGCGCCGGGGCCGCCCATATTGGCGAGGATCGGCTCGGCGTCATGGTAGGAGATGGGCAGCGACATGATGCGTGGCTGGCTGGTGGCCTTGTCAGGCGGTACGCGCTTTGACTCGGGCAGGTCGGGCGTGGACGCGACGCCGGGCGTGGTCACGTCACCCGGATATTGAAACATGTACTGGATGGACCCGCGCTGCACGCCGGTGTCAGGGCGGTAGGGGCCGTCCGGGTACTTGTCGCCGCGCGCGTAACCGTCGTCTGCCGGGTCAGAGTAGATCAGCACGCCTGCCGCGCCGTGCTCCTGCGCGACAAAGGCCTTGACGCCGCGATAGTTGGTGCCGTAGCGCACCAGCACGATTTTGCCCTTAACGGAGATGCCGAGCGCGTCGAGCTTGGCGAAGTCGGCGGGGGTGCCGTAGTTGGCGTAGACCACGGGCGCGGTCACGTCACCTGACGCGGAGGAACTGTTGAAGCCGGGCATGACGCGGGGGTCGTCCTGGTAGGGGTCGCTTGAAACGTGCTCGGGCGTTGGCCCTTGCAGCAGGACTTTGCCGTCTTTGGCCAGCACGGTTAAGTGCTGCTCGCCGGGGTGGTTGAGCCAGGCCGTATACTTCACGATTTCTGTTTTGAGCCCGGCTGCCTTGAACTTGTCCGCGACGTAGAGGGCTGTCTTATAGTCCTCAGGCGAACCGGCTATGTGCGGCTCGGCTGTAAGCGTCTTGAGCGCCTCGCCTGCGAGTTTCGCATCGGGCACGGCGAGAAAGTCGCGGTCCCACTTGGCTTGCTCCGCCTGAAAGTCGTGGAAGCCGAAGACCTGCTGCGGCATGGCTGGCATGGCGGCGTCCGGTGTGCCGGGCAGTGCGGCAAGGGAGAGACCGGTAACGGCGGCGGAGGCAAGAACAGCGACAAGGCGCAGGGGCAAGTGCGGCACTCCTTCAAAACGTATGAACAAAGCTTAACGGCAATTGCAATGAGTGTACTGCCCGTTGCCTTCCACGCGAAAAGCGGGAGGGAGGAACTCGCAGTTATGGCAGTTGTGAGGGAAGGTGGAGGCGTGGCAATTCGTATGCTGAAACAGTGCGTTCCCTGTCCTGGAGTGAATCTGTAAGCTCTTGCTAAGGGAGTCGCATGAACGCTATGGGCACAATGACGACACTGGCAGGGTGGGGCGCGAACCTGAGAGCAAAATGCCTGCTTACCGAGCCTGAAACCAGCTCGGCGGTAGCGGGTTTGCTGGATCATACTGGGACCATTGCGCGAGGACTCGGCCGTAGCTATGGCGATTGCGCAATCAATGCCAATGGGCAGGTTATCGGCACAACCCGCATGAACCGCGTACTCAGTTTTGATGATGTCGGCGGCACACTGGTTTGTGAGGGAGGGATCAGCCTTGAAAGCATCATCGCGGCATTCGCGCCGCGCGGCTGGTTCCCGATGATTACGCCCGGCACAAAGTACGTCACAGTCGCCGGATGTATTGCCAATGACATCCACGGCAAGGCGCACCATGCCCAGGGGTGCTTCAGTAATTGTGTTGCGTCCATGACGATTCTGCTGGCGAGCGGCAAGGTGGTCACGGCCAGCCGCGAGGAGAATGCGGACCTGTTCTGGGCTACCTTCGGCGGCATGGGACTGCTCGGCTTCATCCTCACAGCTACCATGCAGCTGCGGCCGATCGAGACGACCTACTTCCATCAGAAGTCCATAATCGTCAAGAATCTCCAAGGCATGCTGGACGCGCTGGATGAGCACGACCATACGTTTCCCTATTCCGTTGCTACGCTCGACATTATGGCGACCGGGGCGGAGCTGGGACGGGGCGTTTTGACTGTAGGCGACCATGCGAAGCTCGCCGATCTGCCCCCGCGCCTGGCGTCGAACCCGCTTCGGGTTTCAGGTGCCCCGAAAATTACCATCCCGTTTGACTTGCCTGAGTTCACGCTGAACCCGCTTAGTATTCGCGCGGTAAATGCTGCTATTCAATACATTCAGGCCCACGCAACCCCGATCGGCCATTACGAGGCTTTTTTCTATCCGCTCGACAAGATTGCCCGGTGGAACCGGGGTTACGGGCGGCGCGGCTTTACGCAGTACCAGTTCGTGATTCCTTTTGAGAACGGCCTGGCGCAGATGCGAAAGATTTTAACAGCCATTCTGTCTTCGGGCGAGCTGCCGTTTTTAAATATTCTGAAACGCATGGGCAAGGAGAGCGGCGGCACGCTGTCATTTCCGCGGGAGGGGTATACCTTTGCCATCGACTTTCCTATCCGTGAGAAGACCCCGGCGCTGCTTCGCCGACTGGACGAGATGGTGATTGATGCCGGGGGGCGGATTTATCTCGGCAAGGACTCCTACTCGGATGCTGAGACGTTCCGAACCATGTATCCCGCGATTGATGGATGGCTCCAAACGAAAGCCAAGTACGATCCCAACCGGGTTTTCACGTCGAATCTTGCGCGAAGAGTCGGTCTGGCTTAGCTGCTGGGATCGCTTCCGCAATCCTGCATGAAGACCGCCACGGAAAGCGTCCGCGCTATACTGGCGCTCATCTGAGTCGGTCGGCTCACGTTACGGAGGTTTCACGCTTGCCCTCTGCTTTTCTATCGCTATTGCTGCCGGCGCTGCTCGCAGCGCCGCTACTTGCCGAAGACACTCCGCCCTCACCACCGGTAGCAGTCAACACGCCGGACAGCACTACGACCGGTTCCATTAGCGTCGGCTCGCTCCACCTGACGTACAAAGCCATAATCGGTACATTGCCTGTGGGTGGGACCGATGCCGATGATGCGGCGCTGTCGCCTGAGGGCAAGCCGATGGACGGTAAGCCGCATCCTGATCCTGACAAAGACCCGCCGGTTGCGCGTATGAGCTACGTGTACTACTCGGTTGCGGGCGAGCATGGACCGCGTCCGGTTACGTTCTTCTATAACGGCGGGCCGGGCTCCTCTACCATGTGGCTGCACATGGGTTCGCTTGGGCCTAAGCATGTAGTGACGGCCGACCACACGCCTACCGGTGCCGCGCCCTACCAGCTTGCTGAGAACCCGTACAGCCTGCTTGATGTGAGCGATGTGGTGTTTATCGACATGCCGGGTACCGGCTTCGGTACGTTGCAGGGTAAGGACGCAGGGAAAGCTTTCTGGGGGCTTGACGAAGATGCGGGTGCTTTTGGGCGGTTCATCGCGCGTTTTCTGAGCAAGTACAATCGCTGGAACTCGCCCAAGTACCTGTTTGGGGAGAGCTATGGCACTACCCGCTCGGCCATCCTTGCCAACCTGATGACAAACCGCAAAGACATCGGGCTGAACGGGGTGATTCTGCTATCGCAGATTCTCGATTTCGATACAGACATCGACACCGTGACACCCGGAAATGACCTGCCCTACGCGCTGGCGTTACCTACCTACGCTGCTACGGCTGCCTACCACCACAAGCTGCCGCAACAGCCTGTAACGCTTGAACCTTTTCTGAAAGAAGTCGAGACTTTTGCTACCGGGCCGTACCTGCAGGCACTGGTACAGGGCAATGCGCTACCTGCGAGTGAGAAGCAGTCGATTGCCGATAAGCTGCACAGCTACACCGGGCTGCCGGTGGCTTACCTGCTTAAAAGCAACCTGCGCGTCATCGGCGGCCAATTTGAGCACACGCTGCTGGGCGATGACGACACCGACACAGGGCGGCTCGATGCGCGGTTTAGTAGCCCGGCTATTGACCCGATGTCGAAAACGCCGGAGTATGACCCGGCCAGCGCGGCGTTTTCTTCAGCTTATGTTTCATTGTTCAACGACTATGCCCGCAATACATTGAAGTATGGCGACGGACTTACCTTCAAGCCGTCAGCTTACGGCTTGCCCGGTTTTACCTGGGACTGGAGCCGCGCGGGGCAGCACGTAAGCCTGCCTACCGCTACCGAGGTACTGACCGACCTGGCGCAAGCCATGAAGCAGAACCCGGGGCTGCACGTGATGCTAAACGGCGGCTACTACGACCTGGCTACGCCTTTTTATGCTGCCGTGTATGAAGAACAGCACTTGCCGATCCCGGGAAAGCTGGCGGGAAATATCGAGTACGACTTCTATGAAGCGGGCCACATGGTCTATGTGCATGGGGAGTCGCTGCACCAGCTGCATGACCATGTGGCCGCATTCATTCGCCGGACTGAAACCGGAACGGGTGACAGCAGCCGGTAGTCGCTTTACGCGACGGCAGCCACAGGCTGCGCGCACTGTGCGCAACGGCGCGCACCCAGCGGGATTTCACTGAGGCACTCCGGGCAGGTTTTGGTAGAGGGCGCGGCAGGCGTGGTCGGGTGCAGGCGCTTCATCAACGCATTTACCGGCAAGATCACAAAGAAATACATGGCCGCGGCAACCAGCAGAAAGTTGATTGTCGCGTTCAGGAAGTCACCGTACTTGAAGACGCCGCCGTGCGCGGTGAAGGAGAATTTAGAAAAATCGGGTTTGCTGACCGTGGCTGCGATGAGCGGGTTGATGAAGTCATCGACCAGGGCGGTCGCAATTTTAGTGAATGCAGCGCCGATGACGACGGCTACTGCCAGGTCGAGTACATTGCCGCGAAGAATAAAATCGCGAAAGCCTTTTAACATGGGGTACTCCTTGCAGATGGGAAGATGTATAGTTCAGCACGGCTATGGGGTTGCCGCTCGCATGCAATCTACGCGAGCTCTCTCGCCCATGCAAGTAAAAGCGGCTTGTACTAGTGAGATTTCATGTTTGGTTGTGGATGGAGCTGCTGCTGCACGGCGAAGCAGGGCTTGCGGTACTGGGCAACAAAATGGATTGCAAGGAAGAAGGCCAGCCCTGCCAGAATGGCTGAGCTGCCGGCAATGCGCAGGTCCTGACCTGCGGTACGCGCGCCAGCCATAGCTCGAAAGCTAAACACCAGCATGGTGGCCGCGCACATGGCAAAGGCTGTAAGCTGCGGCAACTGCTCGCAGAGCACTGTGACCCGCGCCGGCCAAGTCAGATACCCTACAAACCCTGCCAGCGCCGCAGAGAGTACAAGCAGAGTGGTGTGGGGCAAGCGCTTGCGCGGTCTTCGGGCGTTGCGATTCGTGCCCGGGTTTATGGGGCGAAGTACGCTCAAGCGGAGTGCGTCGCCGGGACGGCTTCATTCTCCGCGGCCATATTTTCCATGGCTTGAATGGAAGCACGGCTGGGCCGGTGGAGTACCCCGCGCTCTGTAATGATGGCGGTTATGTATTTCGCAGGGGTTACGTCAAACGCAGGGTTTTCGATGTCGACGTCATACGGGGTCTGCTGCGTGCCGCCGTGGTGCGTTACTTCGCGTGCTGCTCGCTGCTCGATTTCGATGTGTTCGCCGTCGGGCGTGGCGGTATCGACGGTGGACCAAGGGGCGGCCACGTAGAAGGGCAAGCCGTGCTCCTTTGCAAGAATGGCGACGCCGTAAGTACCGATCTTGTTGGCTACATCGCCGTTCGCTGCAATGCGGTCCGCGCCGACAATTACGGCTTGGATTTTTCCCTGGCGCATCAGCGTGGCGGCCATGTTGTCGCACAGCACGGTAGTGGGGATGCCGTCGTGCATCATCTCCCACGCGGTGAGGCGAGCGCCCTGGAGGAAGGGTCGCGTTTCATCGGCATACACGCGGATGGCGGCTCCGGCGGCAACCGCCGAGCGCACAACCCCAAGGGCAGACCCGTAGCCGCAAGTGGCGAGCGCGCCCGCGTTGCAGTGGGTCAGCACGCCGCCTTGTTTGGGCAGCAGCGGCGCGCCGTGGCCGCCCATGGTGCGGCAGGCGGCGATGTCTTCGTCGTACATGGTGCGTGCTTCGGCGATCAGCGCGGCTTGAACGGCCGGGACCGTTGCGTCCGGCTTGGCGGCAAGCGCGTTGAAGAGCTTGCGCATGCGGGCGATGCCCCAGAACAGGTTGACGGCGGTGGGCCGGGTTGCGGCAAGGGTCGTGCAGATGCGCTCAAAGTCCGGCTTGAGCTCGGCGAGCGTGCCCGCGCTGCTACGCGCTACACCCAGGGCCACGCCCATGGCTGCGGTTACTCCCAAGGCCGGTGCACCGCGCACTACCATCGTCGTAATCACATCGGCGACTTGGCTGTAAGTGGTTGCCAGTACGTAGGTTTCTTCAAGCGGCAGCTTGGTCTGGTCCAGAAAGCGGACGCCTGCATCGGTCCATTCAAGGGTAGGGATCATCATCTATCAGTTTACCTGTGAGGCAACTCGTACTAATCAAAATTGTTCTCGTCTAATGCAGCGGATACTTCTGATCGCTACAGTCAGTTGTCAAATTACGATAGCTTTCGGTAGTGAGTCAGTTTAACTTTTTAATTCGCACTGCCTGCGCGACCCGCTCATCCGCTAAAGCTTCCCGTTGCTGAGCATGATGTTCATGGGTGTTCGTCATAGCGTCATAGTCTTCGTGTAAGCATTCAACCTCCAGCTTTAGCAATCGCAGCATAGAGGCACCGGACCGAATATAAACGGCGATTAGAAGAAGAATGGCACCAGTGAACTCATTCAAGATATGCAAGCAGTGATGGATCAGTCCCATAGCGGTCATACTCTCAGGCTCTTAGAAGCTGCACAACAAAAAAGCGGCTCGCAAGCCGCCGTTAAAGTCTTCGCATTGTTCTACTTCTTCTTGTAAGACCCGCGCTTTTTCGGTTCTTCTGACTGGAGAAGCGTTATAAGCTTCTCTCCTGTCCAGACATGATGAGCAAGCCCGGCTTCCATTGTAGGCGTCCGGATTTCGTCCGTATAACATGGCTGTGCAATGTATCCTGCTGATCGCGAAGCACTACTTGGGGGATCGCTTCTCAGTGCATACAGCGGGAAGCGATGCTGTCTGGAATGATCCGCGTCAGCTTTGTTACCTCCATCTTAGCTCTCCATTGAGCGAGTTCAAAGTGAATGAGGAGCAAGATCTCGTACGAACATAATCCGCAGCCACATCGGCAATGTGTGCCGAAGATTGATTCAGGTAGAACTCGTGCTGCCGTCTGCCGGAGGGTATACCGGCTGCCTTGCCGCAATAGAGGCCTGGACGCTCCCCCACTATACTGGCACCATGCTTGCCGCCATACGCTTTATCTGGAATGCGACACGGGGTTCACGGCTACGGCCGTGGCGCAGCCCTTACGTTCGCTGGCGCATTGAGACCTACTCCGGCCTGCATGCGGAGACGTTAACCGGCTGGGACGTGCTGCGGTTTACCTGGCGCGAGCGGCGGCAGTTGCTGCGCTTTCTACATTGGACCTCTGAGATAAACGTCCGGAAGAAAGCCGCTCATGAGAACTAGCATGCTCTGCCGGTGGCCAGTGCCGGTTTTGTTTGCTGCATCCGTATTCGCGCGTGCGCAGGCAAATCCGCATTTTAGCCTACAGGCTCCTGGGCCAACAACGACGTTTCGCGTGAACTCGACTGTAGTACTGGTGCCCACACTGGTGGTGCAGAAAAGCGGCGACGTCATCTACGGTCTCGATGCGAACGCGTTTTCACTCACCGACAATGGTATGCCGCAGACGCTCCACGTGGATGACGACCTGGACGCGACGCCTGTGTCGCTGGTTGTGTGCCTCCAAAAAGGCCGGTCGAGTGCGCTGCAGTTTGCCAAGTTTCAGCGGCTGGCTCCATTGCTCAACCTGTTTCTGGGCAACGGCAACGGCGAAGTCACGCTTGTAGAGTTTGATTCGCAGCTTGAATTTACGGAGGACTGGAGCCGGAACACGGACGCGATCGGGAGCGACCTGAACGCGCTTGAGCCGGGCGACGGCGGGGCGGCTGTGCTCGATGCGGCAGGGTACGCCATTGATCTGTTGGAACAGCGGCCTGCGGATCGACGCCGCATCCTGCTGCTGCTTAGCGAGTCGCGCGACCACGGCAGCAAGCGCGTGACCGCCTCACAGTTGGTGGAGCGCATCGGTACCAGCAACACTCTGGTGCTGAGCCTGACGTGGTCGCCGGTGAAGGCCCAATTTCTAGATCAGTTGATAAATCCCGGTTCGGGCAACCTGGTACAGCTGGCGGTGCTGGCGGCAAACGCCATGAAGGCAAATGCGGCCAAGTCACTGGCGGTGATGAGCGGTGGCGAGGCGACGAGTTTCACAAACGAGCGCGGGTTTGAAGAACGCATCTCTGAGCTAGCCAGCCATGCTCGCAACCGCTACATTCTCAGCTTTCGCCCAGCGGAGCTAAAGCCGGGGCTACATAGGTTGCAGGTACAGTTAAAGGGAGAGCTGCCGGCGCAGGTGGTAGCTCGGACCGACTACTGGGTCGCTGCACCCGCGGATACAGCCAATGAGGCGAAACATGAGTGAAACCATAATGCTGCACGCAGCCGATGGACATGAACTGGGTACCTATGTCGCCGTGCCGGAAGGCACACCAAAGGCGGCGCTTGTCATTGTTCAGGAGGTTTTCGGAGTGAATCACCGCATTCGTTCTGTCACCAATCGGTTTGCACGCGAGGGCTACCTCGCTATAGCTCCGATTACGGTGCCGTAGATACTTACGCATCTCTCTTTACGCGTCCCTCCAGGAGGGTGGCGCATCTACTGAGCAGAAGCCGGGCTGCTGCCTGTTACGGGCACCCATGGAGCACCGATGGCAGGGGAGTACGACGCAAACTGGAGACCCAAGGTCAATCCTTGGCTGATCGCGGCGACGGTTGCGCTGGCGGCTTTTATGGAGGTGCTCGATACTTCGATTGCCAACGTGGCGCTTCCATATATCAGCGGCTCACTCGGGGCCAGCACCGATGAGGGCACCTGGGTTCTGACGTCCTATCTGGTGTCGAACGCGATTGTGTTGCCAATGGGTGGCTGGGCATCAAGTGTACTTGGGCGTAAGCGCTTTTTCATGAGCTGCATCGTTGTATTCACAATTTCGTCATTTCTATGCGGCATTGCTCCATCTCTTTACCTGCTGCTGTTTTTTCGTGTATTGCAGGGGGCAGGCGGCGGCGGTTTGCAGCCCATGGCGCAAGCCATTATGGCCGACTCGTTTGAACCGTCCAAACGCGGACTTGCCTTTGCCCTGTACGGCCTGGTGGCAGTGCTGGCACCCTCGATCGGTCCGGTAGTCGGCGGCTGGCTTACGGACAGTTATAGCTGGCGCTGGATCTTTTACATCAATATTCCGGTCGGCATTCTTGCCTTCTTCCTGACTTCACGTCTGGTAGAGGAACCGCCATGGGCCAGTTCTGATCTGAAAAACTTTTTCAGGGTTGACTACATCGGCGTAGCCCTGCTTGTGCTCTCCATGGGTGCCTTGCAGATCACATTGGACAAGGGGCAGGAGAATGACTGGTTCGGTTCGCACTTTATTCAGTTCTTCGGCATTACGTTCTTTCTGGCTTTTATCGGGCTGATTGTCTGGGAGTGGTGGGGTGCCAAGACCCCGCTTATGGACCTCAAGCTCTTCAAGAATCGCAACTTTGCCGTGTGCTGCTTCCTGATGCTGCTTACAGGCGGCCTGCTGAATGCGACCACAGTGCTACAGCCGCAGTATCTGCAAGCGCAAATCGGCTATACAGCCACCATTTCAGGCCTTTCACTGGCCGGCGGAGGTGTTGCCCTGTTGTTTGTCATGCCGCTTGCGGGGCAGTCCGTTACACGCTTTCCTGCTCGAAATATCATTGCGTTCGGGTTTGCGGTTCTTGCACTCGCCTACTATCTCACCGCCACCAAAATCAACCCAGGAATATCCTTTGTAACGGCATCCTGGCTGCGTGTCTTTCAGATCGGTTCCATCCCGCTTGTGTTTATTGCGATTACCACAGCGGTGTACTTCGGACTGCCGCGCGAGAAATCAAACCAGATTTCCGGTCTTATCAATTTTGTGCGTAACATTGGCGGCTCTATCCTGATTGCTTTGACGAATGCGGCGGTCACGCAGCGCGGCCAGTTTCATCAGGACCAGCTGCTTAAAAATGTGGTGCCGTCGAACATGAACTACCAGCGGATGGAAGGCATGTTCCAGGGCATATTTGCCGGCAGGATGGGAGGGGCCAATGCGCAGCAGCTCGCGAATGGGCAAATCTTGAACAACCTGCAGTCGCAGTCCATCACGCTGGCGTACATCGACGTGTTCTGGCTTCTTTTCGCCGCATCGATTGTCATGGTTTTGCTGGCGTTTCTGCTGCGGAAGAACAATCCGCGCGAGGGCAGCAAGCAGGCAGCTCCAGCGCATTAGAGTCGAGTGCCGGTAGCTGAAGATAGTCAGTTCCAGCGGTTACGTCCGGGTGATATTCCTGAAGATCCTCTGAACAGAAACAGTCGTTCAGCCGATATACGGCGCATGAGAACGCATACCTATTCCAGTCATTCTCGCTTGCGAGAAGTTGCAGACCTGAATGGCACTATCTCACTCCCGGAGATCCTTTCCTCACTTTCGTTCGCGCTCGATCTTACAGAGGATGCAAAACCCGGTCATGCGCTACGCAGCTGTTTGATCGGCATGCGAATTGCGGATCAGTTTTGTCTCAGTGATGCCCAGCAAGGCCAGCTTTACTATGCGTTGCTGCTGAAGGATATCGGCTGTAGCAGCAATGCTGCGCGTATGTGCCAGATTATCGGCGGCGGTGACGATCGTGCTGTAAAGTCGGGCGTAAAGATGGAAGACTGGACAAAGCCGCACCAGCCGAAACTATCGGCCATCCGGCTGCTTTGGAACAATGTCTCACCGGGTACAGGCACGCTTGGCAAGGTCTCGCGCATTTTCAAAATTGCTGCCAAACAGCATAGCAATAATGCGGAGATGATCGCTTTACGCTGCGATCGTGGTGCGAGCATCGTCCGCAAGATCGGCCTTAGCGAGGAGAGCGCCGAAGCGGTGCGCTGCCTTGATGAACATTGGAACGGCAGCGGCTATCCTTCTCGTTTGCGAGGTAAACAGATTCCCGTGATGGCGCGTATTGCATGCCTCGCTCAGCATCTCGATGTTTTTGCGTCTGAGCAGAGTCCCACAGCTGCGATTACAACCATGCAGGAGCGTAGCGGCCGCTGGTTCGATCCGCAGCTTGTCAGGGTCGCTCAAAGCTTGCATAACAGCGGCGCTCTGTGGATCGGCTGCGAGCCGGATGACAATCGACACACAATGGAGAGAGTACTCGATGCGGCGCCTGGCGGCACAAACTCCTTGAGCGATGCCGGGCTTGATCAGATATGTGAAGCCTTTGCGGATGTAGTGGATGCGAAGTCGCCGTTCACATTCCGCCACTCCATGGGGGTTACAGAGATTGCGCGCGGCCTTGCTGTCGCAATGGGGCTTGGGGCTGCCAGGACACAGTTTGTACGCCGCGCCGCGCTCCTGCACGACCTAGGGAAATTGCGGGTACCCAACTCCATTCTGGACAAAAACGGCAAGCTGAATGAAACGGAGTGGGGCGTGGTGCAGGAACACCCGGCACTGACCCGAAAAATCCTTTGTCGTGTTCGTGCTCTTGAGGGACTTGCTGTTATTGCAGGTGCCCACCATGAAAAACTGGATGGTTCCGGTTACCCGGATCGCCTTGCCGGGATCGACATTCCCCTGGAGGCGCGCATCCTTGCTGTCGCTGACGTGTACGGAGCTTTGACAGAAGCCCGACCGTACCGGGCCGGTTTGTCGCATGAAGAAGCATCGGGGATCATGAAGCGGGATGTTCCCGGCAAGCTCGATTCGGCTTGTTTTGAGGCTTTAATGGGACTTCACCAAAATAACTACGACAGTTCAACCGCACACGAGGCAGAGGGTTTCCAGCGCGCTGTTTTGCCCCAAGCGATGATTGCTCAAAATCTTCAGCAGGGTAGTAGTTCTTCCGGTCGTCAGTGGGTCCAATGACTTCAGAAGTAACTGCACATGCAGATGCTATGGGCTAGGCGGCTAAGCTTCAATGCTACAAATGTGTTTTTTAGAGGTCGCTTTTCAAGGTTCCATCACGTAGTAAGACATATGCAAAGCCCCAAAGAGCTACAACGCTGCCCCAATGCAGGGGAAGGACCCGGAGCGGAGCCGGACTGTGCCGCAATGCGATGGTGCCGTCCCCGACGGCAACAACAGAACTAAATAGAGCGGCTATGCCAAGTGCCCGGCGGTCACGGAGCGCGGCGAACGACAGGAACATGCCTCCGAGGGAGAGGTCGCGTACAGCAGTTGCGCGTACGTAGGCTCCTTCCGCCTCGTCAGGGCCGGTTAAAGGTACGCCGTACATTTTGGAAGATGCTTTCGGAAGTAGAATGCCGCCTACCCCTAAAACAAGCAGAGCGACGCCTGTGACGAGGGAAACCTGGTACAGGCCGGGGTCGAGAGGTACTGTTGTATCTGCCGCTTTACGCTGGACCATATTTCTCCTTGCGTCTTTTCTTTGCGAACGCTTGTCATCTATTGGATGACAAGCGTTCACTCCGGCGATCTAGCGGTCTCGCAGGTTCTATTCGTACCTTCGTTAGCAATAGTTAAAATGGTGCGCCCGGAAGGATTCGAACCTCCGGCCTACTGGTTCGTAGCCAGTCGCTCTATCCAGCTGAGCTACGGGCGCACATGGTGCCGGGCAGGAGCCCGCAAGCACTTCTCCAAGATATCAAGGGAGGGGAGAGGTGTCCACCCAGGCTCACTTCGGCGGAGCGGAAGCTGCAGGTGCCGTTTGCGGCGGCAGCAGAGAAATCTCCTCCACTACATCGAGCCCGGTGCGGCGTAGCAGTTGCTGCACGGTGGTTTTGTTCAGGTGTGTGGCATCAAACTCGATCCGCACAGTTTGTGCAGCCTCGTCTACGCGAACAGCGCGAAAACCGTAGACGGCAGAGAGCTTATTGATAGCGAACATGGTCCGCTCGGTTGGGTGTTCCAGGTAGCGGAACAGGACATCCAGGGGCATCATAGTGACTTCAGCATAGCAGCCCGGATGGAGCATGGAGCGAGTATGGATCGAGTGGAATGCCGCCTATTGAATTGCCTGTAGAAAGCTGCGAATTTCAGGACTGGACCAGTCCTGCGCACCGACAAATTTTCGACGGATGATTCCATTCCGGTCCAGGATGTAGGTTTCCGGCGGCCCCGTGACCCCATACGCTTTATCCGAGCGGCCGGGTGTTTCAAGTACACTTTGGAACGCAAACGGGTGCTTGCGGAGGAAGCTCACATAGGCTCCGGGATCCTGGTCGAAGGAGACCGCAAGCACTTTCACCGCAGGCAGCTGCTTCTGCAACGTCTCAAGCGAAGGAAACTCTTCAAGACACGGCGCGCACCACGAAGCCCAGAAGTTGAGCACCACTACCTGCCCGCGTAGCGAGGCAAGCGACGGGCTGCCCGCAGGCAGTGCCAATGCAGGCGCGGGCTTGCCGATCAGGCCCAGCGGTCCGTTGCCCGTGTTGCAGCCGGGCACCGCGACAAGCGCGAGAACAGCAAGAGCGGCAAGGAGGGGGCTGCGCACCCTTCTACTATAGAAGCTTAATGGCACCCCTTAATCGGAGGGAGAAAAGAGAGCTTCGTGGACCTAGAAGCTGCAAACCCGGAGGCGGCAAACCCGAGCGGGGGCATGATCCTGAGCGTAATTGTGCCGGTGCGCAATGCCCGAGCCACGCTGGGCGCATGCCTCGATTCGCTATTGCGCCAGAGCGAGCCCGGCTGGGTGCTGGGCCGGCATTGGGAGCTGCTGGTGATTGACGACGAGTCCGCCGACGGCTCGATGGAGCTTGCACGCGGCTACACGGGGGCACGGATGCTCCCGGCCCGCGACCCGCTGCCGAAAGGCTGGACGGGTAGAAACAATGCATTGTGGACAGGTGCGGAGCAGGCGCTCGGGCAGTGGCTGTTGCTGACAGATGCGGCTACCATGCACCTGCCGGGCGCAAACAGCCGTGCCCTTGCCGAAGCAGATCGGTACAACGCCGCGATGCTTTCGTACTCCGCACGGCAGCTTCCCGGCGGCTTGCTTGGCCGTGCCGTGTTGCCTCTGGTGCTCTCGGAAACGGCGACGGCGTACCCGCCCGTGCAAGTAAACGACGCGGCCAAGCGCCTGGCGTTTGCCGACCCTGATTTTTTTCTGGTGCGCGCGGATGTTTATCGCGAGCTGGGCGGTGTGGGCGCTGTATCTTCCTCGCCGGTCGCGGAAGCCGATCTTGCCTTTCTGGCGAAGCGTGCCAAAGTGGGGCTGCGGTACCGCTACGCGCCGGATGCGGTGGAGCGCCGCCAGGGGGACTTTGCAGCGGTATGGGAATCGGAGACTGCGACCTTCGCGGTGCTGGTAAATAATGCACTGGCACTCGCCCTGTGGCGGCTGCTCGATGTTGCCTTGGTGTGGGGGTTGCCGTTAGTGGCTTTGCTGTACGATGCGCCTCAGCCATGGGTGCCCTGGGTCATCCTGCTGCTGTGGCTGCGTACGCTGCTGCGCATCTACCGGCGTGCAGCGCGATCTAATTTCACTACTGGTAACGTGCTGCTGAGCATTGTGCTCGGCTTGCCGATATTTGCCGCGCTTGCCTATGTAAGCTGGTTCCATGTGCGCGTGCTGCGCCGGGTGCGACTGCAAGGCCGCGAGTACCCGGTCGCACGGCACTAACTTCTGACAGGGAGCTTGAATGATTTCGCTGACGCGCAAGGCTGAGTGGAGCGCCGCGCACTACTACTGGGTTGACTCCTGGAGTGACGAGGAAAATGTACGGCGTTTCGGCAAGTGCGCCAATCGCAATGGGCACGGTCACAACTACACACTGGAGGTCACGGTACGCGGTGAGTCTGATCCCCAAACCGGCTTTGTGGTGGACTTGAAATGGCTGAAGGATGTGATGGAGAGGGAAGTCATCGACGTGTATGACCATCGGCACCTGAACCTGGAAGTGCCCGAGTTTAAAACCGTTTTGCCGACGGCGGAAAATATCGCGGTTGCTATCTGGAACCGGCTCCGAGACAAAGTAGGCCAGAATGCCGTGCTGCACCAGGTGCGCGTGTATGAAACCCCTGAGCTGTTCGCCGACTATTACGGAGAGCCATGACGGTCTACTTCGGGAGGCGCTACAGCTTCAGTGCATCGCATCGCCTCTTTTGTCCGGAGTGGGACGAGACGCGCAACTTTGAGGTCTTCGGCAAATGTGCCAACCCGCACGGCCATGGGCACAACTACATGGTAGAGGTGCTGGTGGGCGGACCGGTCGATCCGGTCACGGGCATGGTGATCGACCTCGTGGAGCTCGACGGCGTGGTTGACCGCGAAGTGCTGGAGCCGTTCGACCACACCAACCTGAACCGGTTGCCGGCCTTTGCGGAGCTGGTGCCGACGAGTGAGAACTTCTGCATGGAAATTTATAACCGGCTCGCGGCGGCCTTGCCCGCTGTGTCACAAGGTGTCGCCCTGCGGCAGGTGCGTCTGGAAGAGACCGTAAACAATGCGTTTACCTATACAGGCGGTGCTGGGGCTCCGGGTACCGGAAAACAGGAGGCGCAATGAGCAGCCGCACACAAACCGATACTCTTCAAATCAATCTTGAAGAAGCGAGCACGGAGGCGCTGTATGGTGAGCTGATCCGCCGCTTTGACGGCGACCCGACCCGCGACGGCCTGCTGCGCACCCCCGCGCGAGCTGCGCGCGCCATGGAGTTCCTGACCAGCGGCCTGCGTGAAGACCCGGCGGAGATTTTGCGTAGCGCGCTGTTCGACGTGGACTATGACGAGATGGTGATCGTCAAGGACATCGAGATGTATTCGCTGTGCGAGCACCATATCCTGCCGTTCTTCGGCAAGGTACACATCGCATATATTCCGAACGGCAAGGTGGTGGGGCTAAGTAAACTGCCGCGGCTTGTAGACGTGTTTGCCCGTCGCTACCAGGTTCAGGAGCGCATGACGCGCCAGATCGCCGAAGCGGTGCAGGAGGCAATCGAGCCCATGGGAGTCGGCGTGGTCATTGAGGCGCAGCACTTGTGCATGATGATGCGCGGGGTGCAGAAGCAGGCATCGCACACGGTGACTTCGGCCATGCTGGGCGTCTTCCAGAAGCAGCGTACGCGCGCGGAGTTCTTGTCGCTGGTGCGGTCCGGCGCGCCCCGCAGTGTATAGCAGAGATGCAGCGCGGCGCAGGACAGGTGCGCGATGAATGCCCTGCTTCTGATCGACAAGCCCGGCGGTATGACCTCGCACGATGTGGTGGCACGGGTGCGTCGGCTGACGGGTGAGAAGTCGGTCGGGCACCTGGGCACGCTCGACCCAATGGCGACCGGGCTGCTGCCGCTGCTACTGGGCAAATGGACGCGGCTGGCGAAGTTTTACGGCTCGCTCCCGAAGACCTACACCGGTGTGATCCGTTTTGGTTACGCGACAGACACGTATGACGCAGAAGGCGTGCAGGCCGGCGAGCTGCTGCAGCCTGAGTTTTCTATCGAGACGCTACGAGATCTGGCGAAGGCGTTTCTAGGGCAAAGCGAGCAGGTGCCGCCTGCGTTTTCCGCGAAGAAAATCGGCGGCAAAGCCGCGTATGTACTGGCTCGTGCCGGGGAGACACCGGTACTCCGCGCCGTCACCATCACTGTTGACACCTTTACGATCGACACTCTTGAACAGAGCGACGATGGAACACTCGACACGAGTTTTGTATTGAAGATTTCTTCAGGCGGCTATGTGCGTTCAGTGGCGCATGCGCTGGGACAGCAGCTTGGCTGCGGCGCGCACCTGGCTGCGCTGCGACGTGTAGAGGTAGGGAAGTTCACGCTTGAGCAGGCAATGACCCTGGAGCAAGTCGACGAGCTTGCCCGCACCGGGACGCTCGAAGCTGCCCTGCCGCATGCGCGAACCATCCTGCCGGAGTTCGCCGCCGTCACTGCGGACGGTTCCACCCTGGAGCGCATTCGGCATGGAAACCCGGTTGCGCTGCCGGAGTTCTCTCGCGCGCCGATGGTGCGCGTTTTCACGGGCCAGCGCGAGCTTGTCGCCATAGCGGATCGGGTCGCGGGAGTGTTGTTCCAACCCCGGGTGGTTTTAGTTTAAGTTTGTGTATTTCTTCCAGTCCGTTACCGGCTACTGCACGGATACATTCTTCGTTGCGGTGTACACAAACCCGTTCTCGTCCCAAAGCTGAACACCAACTCATGCGTACCGGTTGAAAGCGGCTGCACGACATCCACAACAATGGACCCGCCGGTGTCGTTCACGATGAGGCTGCCGTCTACGTAGAGCTGTGCGGCCGTAGGCACGGCGGAGCTGGTGCCATTGGAGTGCGTAGCACCATTGCCGAGGATGTGCACCGGACAGCTCCCTGTTGCGCCCGATGGCGGGCACAGGCTTGCCGAGGCTGGGTAAGCCGGGCACCCGGCGTACCTCTATACACAGTGACATGGCAATTGGAGCGGAAGCTGACGCCACTCGTGTTCCATGCCTTTGTCACCAGCAGGTGCGGCCCCAGGGTTTTGGGCAGGGCGATGCGAAGCTAGTTACGGGATGCGAGTACACCAGGTGCCCATCCGCCTACTCTTGTAATGCGGTCGCCGCGGTCCGGTCGTAGGCGGGGCCAGCACATTGACGGCGGAACCCGGCACGTAGGTGTTGTAGGTGTTAAGGGAGCAGCTAAGCTTTTTCACCATAGTTGCCGTACACAGAGCCATTCCAAATGCAGCCTTTCCGTCGGGAGAAGCTGCGTTTTTGCGGATGCTTCGCGCACATATTAAAGAATGGTTTTGCTAAAAAGCAGGCTTGAAATGAATAACATTCATCAAGCTTTTCTGTGATAAAAGGTGTCGTTCGACAGGCTTTGATTCTTCTCTTTCCATAATATCGGTTTGCTGGAAACGATCTAAGCTTCGAATTGTTCTACGCTTTTCACTATGCTGATGTGAAAGGGGTATTTTGATGCATCGTGGCAGATTTTTCAAGCTCGCAGGGGGCTCTGCCGCGTCATTAGCAGGGTTCGGAGTCGCACGTAACTTGACTGGTCAAGTACAAGATCCACTCCGTCTACCACTCCTGTAGGACTACCTCTTGTATTTCCATGTTCGGTATATATAATTGGGACGCTTCCGCGGCCGCATTTGCCGCAGCTTTGCCATAAGGAATTTATGTAACACCGAACGGCGCGACCCGGCTAAGCTCAGTAGCGCATTGACAAGCTTATACGCTTCTTTGCCGGTTAACCCTGCCTACGATTAGGGATTTATACGGCAGTCGGCACGGTCCCCGTGAGTAGTTTGATGAGCGTTAATATCAATCAGGCCGCCTTGCTAGCTGATTTACAGACGACCACGCCGTAATTCACTGCTGCCGACTTGCATAGGCGTCTTGCTATCTCGACACTTTCACTACCGACCAGATGTAACTTAAAGTCGATAATGAGGGAGGGGCCGCGCATGGTGCAATGGATTCTCGATCACCATCATTTCATCATTTACGGAATGTTACTACTGACTCCGATGATACTTTTCTTGCGCGGTTTTTATCACAACTGTAAGCGCAAACGCAAACTACAGACGTATAAATGGGACCGTTCCGTGTTTGAGGGATCTTTGCTTTATATCATCGCGGTGGCGTTCATTATCGGCATCGTAGTTGAAGGGTTATCTAGCTTTCCCGACACTGTTGCATGCATGGTTGAAAACGACTGGGCGCTTAGACGATTTTACGTTCAAGCGCCGTCGTTTTTTTGTCAATTGCCCGGCACACTGTGACCGTTGGACTGACTAAACTCGGCAGGCACGGCGCACGGTTTGCCGCGTTCGTGTAGAGCACCAGGGAGTTACCAGCCACCACCTAGGGAAATCTATGGGTGAGTCCGGGCCATACTGCTGCGCTCTGCCAGCATCGGTTGGAGGTATGGCAGCACATTGTTTGCCACTACCCGGTATCCGGCGGCGTTCGGGTGCAGGTTGTCGGGGCTCAGCAGTTCATCATGGTCATACACGCCGTCGAGGATAAAGGGAACCAGCGGCAGCTTGTACTTAGCGGCCAGGGAAGGGAAGAGCGCGTCGTAAGGCTCGATGTAGTCAGGACCCAGATTGGTCGGCAGCTTCATGCCGACGAGCAGGATGCGCACATGCGCGCCCTGGAGCTGTTTGATGACGCTGTCGAGATTTTCCTTGATATCCGTGACAGGGAAGCCGCGCAGGCCGTCGTTTGCGCCCAGTTCCAGTACGACAATGGCCGGATGAAGGCGAAGTACCTGGTTCACTCGGGCCAGACCGTCTTTTGTCGTGTTGCCCGAGATACCCTGATTGAGGATGACTGCATGCGAGCCGGCTTGGGCCAAGGTCTTGCGAAGATCATCCGGGTACGAGGCACCTGCCGGAGCGCCGTAGCCTGCTGTGAGCGAATCGCCGAAGCAAACCACGGTTTGAGCACGAGCGGCAAGCGGAAACAAAAGCGAGAGCAGGACAGCTAGGCGAACGAGCATAGCTATTGGACGGCATCCGGGGAGTTCGAGGTGCAGGAAGGCTTTTTGTGTCCTCAGAAAGTCCGGTACGTCTTATAAGAAGCAAGGAGCGGGCATGGTAGAAGCACGTGGGATCTGGAAGCGGATGCGGAACGGCAGTACGACGGTAGAGATTTTGAAGGGCATCAACCTGCTGGTGCCGCGCGGGCAGTTTGTCGCGATCATGGGTTCATCTGGCTCGGGCAAAAGCACGCTGCTTGGCTTGCTGGCCGGGCTTGACAATCCCAGTGACGGCGCGGTGCTGATCGACGGCGTGGATATTAGCCACATGGCTGAAGACCAGCTGGCGCAGGTGCGCGGGCAGAAAATCGGTTTCGTGTTCCAGAGTTATCAGCTCATCCCCACGCTTACAGCGTTTGAGAATGTACTGCTGCCTTTTGAGCTCAATGCGCGCGGGGATGGCAAGCAACGCGCCCGCGCCCTGCTTGAAAGTGTGGGCCTGGGCAGCCGCATGCACCACTATCCTGTGCAGCTTTCCGGCGGTGAGCAGCAGCGTGTCGCGCTTGCCCGCGCCTTTGTGCTGGAACCGCCCATTGTGCTGGCCGATGAGCCCACCGGCAACCTGGATACTGTCAACGGTCAACATGTGCTGGAGCTGCTGACGACGCGCCAGCGTGAGGCAGGTACTACGCTGGTGATGGTGACTCATGATCCGCAGATTGCCGCCCGCGCGGACCGGCGCATCGTGCTGCGCGACGGGCTGATCGTACAGGACGAACTGGTATACGGGGCCGCCGCTGAAACCGGCGATAGCGAAGCGTATGCGATGCTGTCGATCGGCGCCGCGGAAGCGGGACGGCGCTAGATGGCAGTGAAGCAGGCGTCCAAGCCCGCACTGCCCTGGGGCACCGCGCTTCGCATTGCTGCGCGTGAGCTGGTATTTGCCCGGGTCAAGTTTATCTTCGTCATCCTGTCTGTTGCTATCGGCGTGGGTGCGCTCACAGGTGTGCGCGGCTTTGCCGACTCATTTACTACCACGCTGCTGGGCCAGGCGCGGTCCATCCTGGCCGCTGATCTTTCCGCGCGGTTGAGCCGCACGCTGCGGCCTGAAGAGCAGGCACGGCTTGCGTCATTTGCCGCCAAAAACGACGCGCAGATGACCCAGGTGACCGAAATGGCTTCGATGGCCGGCACGGCGGGCGATCCTGTACCGCTGCTAGTCTCGCTGAAGGTTGTTGACCCGAAGGTTTACCCGTTTTACGGCGCGTTGAAGCTGCAACCGACCATCCCGTTCGCGCAGGCTCTTACGGATAACACCGTAGTGGTTGACGAAAGCCTGCTGGTGCGACTGCACACGCAGGTAGGTACCATGCTGCGCGTCGGTGGGCAGCAGTTTCGTATCACTGCATTGATCTCGAAAGAGCCGGACCGGCTTACCGCGGGCGTCGGCATCGGTCCGCGTGTCATGATGACCCGCCACGCCGTTGAAGCTATCGGATTGCTGCAGCCCGGCAGCCGGTCTACGGAGCGGTTTCTTTTCAAGCTGCCGCTGGGTGCCTCTATCGTAGGCACACGCGCGGCGCTTGAGCATGCCTTGCCAGAGGCGCAAATCGGCGATTACCGCGAGGGCTCGCCGGAATTGACTGAAGGGCTGGACCAGGCGCGCGGTCTGCTGAGCCTCATCTGTCTGGTGGCCATGGTGCTGGGTGCTATCGGCGTGGCTATGGCCATGCGTGCGCACTTGCAGCAGCGTATCGACGGCATCGCCATCATGAAGTCCATGGGCGCGCGATCGGCGGATATCCTGCGTATCTACGCGCTGCAAACGCTGCTACTGGGCTGCACAGGGGCTCTGCTCGGCGTGGTATTAGGGGTGGGGGTGGAGTGGGCGCTGCCTAGTGTGCTGGGTTCGCTGCTGCCCATTCGGCCGCCGCTGCGGCTGCCCTGGCTGCCGGTACTGGGTGCTTTTTCTACCGGGATTCTAACCACTATGCTGTTCTCGCTGCCGCCCCTGCTTGAGGTGCGCAACATTCGCCCAAGCGTCGTGCTGCGTCGTCTCGTCGAGACCGGTGAGCCGGGCCAGCCGGTACGCGCTTTCTTCAAGCAGTTGCGCGAAGCCTGGTTGCAAATCTTTACCAGTGTCTTCATCGTGCTGGCGCTGGCGGTTATCGCGTCCCTGCTTTCTGACAATTGGCGCGGCGGCGTCTGGTTCGCGGGCTCGCTTGCAGCGTCGCTGCTCATTCTGCTGGCCCTGGCCTCCGGCGTGCTGCGAGTACTGCGTGCCGGGCTTAACCGTACCCGGCTGTCGCTGCCTTCTACCCTACGGCATGGCTTGGCCAACCTGTACCGCCCCGGCAACCAGTCCGCGGCGGTACTGGCGGCGCTCGGCGTAGGTGTCATGCTCATCCTCAGCGTCTTCCTGATGCAGCGTTCCATTGTGTCGCGCATGCATGAGGCTATGTCGCCCAATACGCCGAACGTGTTCCTTATCGACATCGCTTCGAATGAGCTGGCGGGCGTCAAGCAGCTGGTACTGGCCCAGCCCGGTGCCGAGAAAAACTTTGAAGCACTGCCCATCCTGACCGGGACGCTCGACACGCTGGAAGGTACCCCGGTTCGCCGGCTCGACCGCAAGAAGTACCCCATGCACCTGCGGCGTACACTCTCCTTTACCTGGGCCGACCAGGTTCCTGTCGGTATCAAGGTGGAGAAGGGCGCGTGGTGGAGCAAGGACGATCCACACTCTGTTGCCGTGATTGACCGTGTGGCGGACCGTCTGCACCTACATATCGGCTCGCAGGTAGGCTTCGAGTCCGACGGGCAGCACTTCAACTCCACCGTAAGCGCAATCTACAAGGTGGATGGTCAGCACATCTCCAGTCGCAGTGAGTTTATCTTTGCTCCGGCGCAGCTGCGCGACATGCCGGTGGTCTGGTATGCGGCCATGCACATGCAGCCGCGTAGGATCGGTGAGTTGCAAAGGGTGCTGTTTGCCAACTATCCAACCATCACGGCCATCAACATCGCCGATATCCTCGATACCATCCAGCAGGTCGTCGGGCAAATTACGCTTGTTATCCGCTTCCTTGCCGGGTTTTCCATTTTGTCGGGCATGGTGATCCTTGCATCGAGCATCGCCAGCACGCGCTTTCGGCGTGTACGCGAGGTTGTGGTGCTAAAAACTCTGGGCGCTACCCGGCCGCGAATCGCCGGTGTATTTTCTGTGGAGTTTGTGGTGCTGGGCCTGTTGTCGGGGTTGGTGGGCACGCTGTTTGCAAACGCGCTGTCGCGCCTTTTACTGCACATTGCCGAAGTGCCGTTTGTGTCGGATTTTTTCGCCGACGGGTCCGGAATTGTTCTTACAACCATCCTCGCCGTAGGTACCGGCTGGGCAGCAAGCTTTAAAATCCTGGGGCAGAAACCGCTGGAGGTGCTGCGAGAGGAGTAGGCCAATATGTTTGATTAGATTTGCGAGCAGCGAGAAATCCGCATTGGTGTTGGTTGCCCCCCAGAGATTCGAACTCCGATATGCTGAGTCAGAGTCAGCTGTCCTACCATTGAACGAGGGGGCAATGCACGTTAGCCGCAGTGTTGGTGCCTCTTACGACTCACTCGATCATAGCGAGGTGCTTCCCATAGGTCAATTCATCAATGATCGTCCGCACCTGAAATCAGTGATAGTTTGACGAGGGGGAGAACCGATGCGGAAGAAGGTAACGATCGTAGGCGCAGGCAATGTGGGGGCAACTGCCGCGCACTGGCTTGCAGCCAA
>CAXSHS010000022.1:0-36505 GCA_964237325.1 uncultured Acidobacteriaceae bacterium
CATCGATTCGATCACAATGCGTACAGGAAGAAAGGTTGAGTTCGAGGCCGCGCCAGGTGCGCCATTGCCTGGTAAACCTTAAGCCAGGCACCTGATCGAGAACTTCTTCGCCAAACTCAAGCTCTTTCAAGCCGTCACTACCACTACGACAGGACAGCACAAAACTTCCTCGCAGCCATCCACCTCGCAGCAGCAACCATCCGGCTCAGATGATGACAGGCCCTAGGGAGTGTTTGACATAACTACCTCTATCCAGGCAGCGGGCGCGTCAAACGGCACCCTCGCAACATCCAATATTTATGGTTCATCCTGATGTGTGGATCCCAAGGGACGATTTGATTCTAGCAGTGGCGGGGCTATTCATGGCGTCCTCACACGTGGCGTTTGCCGTGCTGATTGTGCTGTGGTTTGCACTGCGCAAGCCTACAAGCTGGGCCTTGTTCAAGCTACGGTTACGTGCGGCGTGGAAGCGACAGCCCCTGCCGGAACGACTGCCAAACTATAGACCGCAGGTGGCTGCAACCTGGCGGCCTTCTGACCTTCCGCCTTCTAAGCTGTGGCCGTAGCAAGCCGACTGCGTAGCAGCAGCGCCATAACCGCTGCCGCTGCCAGCAACACTGCAGCTAGGAAGAACGGCGAGCCCGGCAGTGGGATAGCGGCATGGGCACCTATGGACCTTGCAAAGACATAGGCAAACAAGCCGGGGCCGATAAGACCGGAGATACCGCGCAGGCTGTGAATGGCACCTTGCAGCTGCCCCTGTTCATTGGCTGCCGCGTTATTCGCCATGAGGCTTTGCGAGGCCGGCCACACGAATGACAGCCCATTCATAAGCGGGATGCCAAGCCACAAGAGAAGGCCCGTTTTCGACAGGCCGAACATGCTGAAACCTGCTATGCCAAGCAACAGGCCCAGGAGTATGGACCCGCGCTCGCCCACCAGCCTGACTACGTGCTTGACCAGCAAACCGCCGTACAGGCCGGTTACGATGCCGACTACCGCCAATGACAAGCCGACCGTGCGATCCGTCCAGTGGTAGCGGTAATCGGCATAGAGTACGTAGACGTTCATCAAGGATTGCTGCGCTATATAGGCCAGCAGCAGCACACCGGACAGGCTAATCAGCAGGCGCGACCGGGACAGCATGCGCATGGAGCCGACTGGATTGGCACGACGCCAGGAGAACCGGGCGCGATTGCGAAGGCTGAGCGACTCCGGCAGTACAAATACGCCGTAGAGACCGTTGAGCAGACTGAGACCGGCAGAGACCCGGAATGGCAGGCGCGGGTTGATGCCGCCCAGCAGGCCGCCGATAGCCGGGCCGAGTACAAAGCCCATGGCAAAAGCAGCAGCGAGCAGACCGAAGGCAGCGGTGCGCTTTTCAGGCGGGGTGACGTCAGAGATGTACGCCTGGGCTGTGGGGACGCTGGAAGTCGTAATGCCGGAGATGATGCGGCCGAGCATGAGCCAGCCTACGGTGGGAGCCCAAGCCATTAAGAGGTAGTCCATACCCAGGCCGAAGTTCGAGAGCAGCACGACGGGGCGGCGGCCCCAGCGGTCGGACAGCGAGCCAATAATGGGTGAAAAGATGAACTGCATGGCGGCGAATACTGTACCGAAGATGCCGAGCAAGACTGAAGCGTGTGCGGTTTTGCCTTGTGCGGGGCCGTGAATCAGGCTTTCCACCAAGCGCGGCAGCACGGGCGCGATGATGCCGAGGGCGAGCATGTCGAGGGCGAGGGTGAGGAAGATGAACAGGGTCGCGGCGCGGCGCGGGCCTCTCGGCGGCAGGTCGGCGTCCTTGGACGGGATGTCGGTGAGGTCGGCGATTTCCGGCTCAGCGCTGCTGAGGCCTCCGTGGATTTCACTCAGTTGGTCGCGTGGCGTCACATTTTGAGTTTACAGGCAGGCTTTTGCCGACTCTTGCACTTGGAAGCTGTTGCACTTCGGCGGTTTCGCGGGAAGCTACACCGTTTGTGTACTGCTCTTTTCAAGGTTTTCCCTTTCCGGCATACCTTCCAAACGGGACCGTGCGTCTCGCATTCGGCCTACGGCCGGCACCATTTCGCCTGCTACTGCAAGGCCGTATGGGGGCATATTCGCGTACACGCACTCATATTGCTCAGCCCTGACCAGGTAGGATTCATGAAAAATTCCTACAGCACCGTTGCCGCCTACCTTGCGGTTGAAGGTAGTCCAGGCAGGAAGGTGCTCAGAGTTTCTTGCATGAGCGAAGCTATGGAGCAGGTCATAGCTTCGCCAGTATTGAACCACTGAAATGGTCCTACCGCTGATAGAGGTTTGGGCATGCAGCAGTCCAAGGTGTGGCTGCTTTGCAAGCTCCCTGAGCATGCGAGGCATGGCGAATGCTACCGGCAACCACTTATGAAGCAGGAATATGTGGTTCACTCGCATTCCGATGAGAAAGACAACAAAATCCCCATCAATCTTCGCAGCGAAACGACCTTTGTAAACCGGCATGGTTTCCATCCTTTTATTTGCGTGGCGTACACCAATGGGCCTGCAAACCATACGGCAAGAACAAAGGTGCATTCATAATGTAATTAACTATAACATGAGTCTGCCATCCTGTGATTCGGTAAAAGCTAAGATCTTGCTATGACGATGAAACTGAGCAAACAACGCAAGATCGGGCCGTACCACCACGGCGATCTGCGCCGGGACTTGCTGCGCGTCGCTCGTGACGAGATTGCCCGCAGCGGGGCGCAGGCGGTGTCGCTAACCTCGTTAGCGCGCCTGGCCGGGGTGAGCCAGCCTGCGCCATACCGGCATTTTGCAGACCGGGATGCACTGCTTGAGAGCGTGGCGGTTGAAGGTTTTGAGGAGTTTGACAAAGCACTTGTAGACGCAGCAGCAGAGAAGGTACCACGGGTTGCTCTACAGGCGATGGCGCTTGCCTATGTGGCTTTTGGAGAACTGAATGTCGAGCTCTACCGGCTGATGTTTGCTTCGCGTCTGGTGCCGGAAGCCAAGCCGGATAGCGCTCTTATGAAAGTTGCCGATACAGCATTTGACCGCCTGCGCAGTACGTTAGCGGCGATTGCTCCCGGCGAGAATATTGAAGGCATGGCTGTGCTTGCCTGGGCACAGCTACATGGCCTTGTGATGCTGAAGGTTGAGGGATTCATCAACCAGCCGCTGGCCGAGTTTATTGATGTACCGACAATGCTTGGGAACCGCATGGAACAAAGTAAAAGCCGGGGCTGACGCGCCCACTACGTTGCTACTGCGCATGGGACTACGATTGAAATATGAGCAATGAAGCACGGAACGATCAGGACCTGGTGGATGCAACCGAGCCGATGCAGCTGTACAAGCGCTGGATGGAAGAGGCGACAGTGAGTGAGCCGAATGACCCGAACGCTGCGGCACTGGCTACTGCTGATGCAGACGGGCACCCGAGTGTGCGCATGGTGCTGGTGAAAGGTGTGGATGAGCGTGGGTTTTGCTTTTTTACCAATGCCGAGAGCATGAAGGGTGAGGAACTTGCGGCGAACCCGCATGCGGCGCTATGCCTGCATTGGAAGACACTGCGACGGCAAGTGCGAGTGCGCGGGGCGGTGACTCCGCTGCCGGTTGCGGAGGTGGAGCAGTACTTTCATAGCCGGGGGCGCAGGAGCCAGGTTGGGGCGGCGGTGTCGGCGCAGAGCCGGCCGCTGGAGAGCCGGGAGACGCTGGAGGCGCAGGTGAAAGTGTTTACGGACGAGCATCCGGGAGAGATTCCGCTGCCGGAGTACTGGCGCGGGTATTGCGTGACGGCAGAGAGGGTGGAGTTTTGGAAGGACGGGCCGGATCGGCTGCATGACCGGGTAGTGTTTACGCGGGGCGCGGGTGGGTGGGGGAAGGTGCAGTTGTACCCGTAAGTAGGCTCACTGAATGTGATTGGAACCTAACGGTTGGCTGAAGTGTATGAAGCTCAATGAAAAACGCTGCCATGGCTGTGCTGCTCTTCCTCATGTTGATGCCGTTGCCCATGGTTGCGCAAAGTTTGTTTCCGGCCATGGAGCAGGTTGTTCTCTCCGGGGATCAGAAGATCAGCAGTGTGGTGGATGAACAGGACGGGCGTGTAGTGTACGAGCATTACTTTGAAGGCGATGCGGCAAGTCTTCGCGACACGCGGTCCGTGACAAAGAGTATTACAGCAATTCTTACCGGTATTGTTATTGATGAACATAAGATACCGGACGTTTCGGTTCCGCTTATGCGCTTCTTTCCTAAGAGAATCCTGCAAAATTCCGATTCTCGCAAGATGAAAATCACCTTAGACGATGTACTTACGATGAGTTCTTCTTTAGAATGCGATGATTGGAATGATTTCTCACGGGGAAATGAAGAACGGATGTACGTCGTCGAGGACTGGACCTAATTTGCGCTCGACCTGCCAATACGAGGCTATGCTCGTTACCCCGGCGAAAGCCATCAAAATATGGACGCCGCTTCAGCTATTGCACAGCCGGCGCATTTCTGAGAAGTGGAGTATTAGAGCAGGCAACAGGATAGCCGGCGGATGTATATGCACAGCGAAAGCTGTTTGATCCGCTGGGCATCCATGATGCGCAGTGGGTCTACTCGCCCCTTGGCTTGCCGCAGACCGGCGGTGGACTTCGTCTAAGCAGCCGGGACTTGCTAAAGGTTGCGGAACTTTATCGCCTTGGCGGCGTGGTCGACGGCAAACGAATTGTTAGTGAAACATGGGTGCGAGCTTCAACGACGGCGCATGTGCAAATTGACAATGCGACGGAGTATGGACATTTCTGGTGGCTTATATCATTCCAGAGTAGAGGCCGCTTCTTTCCGTCCTGGTACATGAGCGGCAATGGAAGGAACAAGGTAGTCGTCGTGCCCTCCCTTCGCTTGTCAGTAGTCATTACAAGTACAAATTACAACACGCATGGCATGCACGAGCAGACGCAGAAGTTGTTGACGGATTACATCTTGCCATCCGTGCAGTAAGTACCTGCTTAGTTTTGAATTTACATAATTACTCAGGAAAAGCAGATCCTTCACTGCGCTCAGGATGACCCTTTCTTATGGATTTATTTAGGGAACATTTAAAGTGCAATTCCTACGTCTCAGACGCGAGACGCGCGCGCACCCGCAAGAGGGGCGCGCATTTTTAAGGATGGCCTGAACCTTGAATGAAATGAAGCGTCTTGCTATTTGTTGGAACGATGAAGCAATAAAGATTCAGTTATTGGTAGGATTAGCGTAGTAAGTCTTCAAGCGCGAGGCTTAACTCGGTTTTTCCATCGCGGTATTTAACGATGATCGGCGTGTAGACGCTGAGGCCCCACTCGGCAGCTTTGCCTTTGCTGACAGCGCGTGCGCCGGGCACTACGACTGCACTTTCAGGGATGATGAGCGGGGTGTCGCCGTCTTCGCTTGTCTGAGCACGGAGAATTGTGCCGTGAACCACATCGTAGACGGGGGTGCCGCGGGTGAGGATGGTCCCGGCGGCGAGGACCGCGCCGCGGCGGACGATGGTGCCCTCGTAGACGCCGCAGTTGCCGCCGATGAGTACGTCGTCTTCAAGGATGACGGGGCTTGCGTTGACCGGCTCAAGCACGCCGCCGATTTGCGCGGCGGCGCTGATGTGGACGCGCTTGCCGATTTGGGCGCAGGAGCCTACGAGGGCGTGCGAGTCGACCATGGTGCCGGAGTCGATGTAGGCACCGACATTAACGTACATGGGAGGCATGCAGACCACGCCCGGCGCAAGGTAGGCACCGGCGCGGACGGAGGAGCCGCCGGGGACGATGCGGATGTTCTGCTCAGGTGTCCATTGGCGGGCGGGGTAGGTGTGCTTGTCAATGTAGGGGGAAGGCAAGGGTGACGGGTCGAGGCTGGAAGGTGAGACGGTTTCCGGAGTCGCAAACATGCCGGTGCCTTCAAGCCGACCCAGGCGGAAGCCGAGCAGGATGCCACGCTTGACCCAGGGATTGACGCGCCAGCCGGTGGGAGAGCCGGGGTCGGGCTCGGCGGCGCGCAGGGTGCCGGCTTCGAGCGCATTGCGCAGGGCATGGAAGGCGGGGAGGGCTTGCGGGTCTTCAGATGCGGCTGCGCCTGCGGTAAAGGCGGCTTCAATGCGGCCTTGGAGATCCTGATGGAAAGCATAGTTCGACACGGTTCAGAGATCCTTTTCAGCTTGATTTAAGGGTTATGAGCAAGGCTGGAGATTAGGCTATGCTGATCGCATGTTTGGCTTGTTGCTCATCCTGCAATCGTTTCACGTTCTTTTTCTTTCTCTGCATGACTGGGTTCCATTGGGCTGTTTTAACGATGTCGCTGCGGCCAAAGCAGCGAATCCGAACGGCAAACTTCTTCTTACAACATGTCTCAGTATGCTTCCGTTTGCGGTCGGACTAACGGCGAGTTTGTACGCGATGCGGCACAACACTCCACAGTGGTTATATGACTGGTTGTGGTGGAGCTATGGTTTGTTGTTCGTGGGTGAGGTCTTAACTTGGTGGGTTCCTTATGTATTTGGGTCTGATGCGGCCCGGATAGTACGCTACGATGCCATGTTTGGCCGCACTCACACGTTCTTGCCGGGCGTCACGGCATTCGAATTAATACGTTGCATGTTGCTCTACACGCAGCAACTGTCGGGGTGTTGCTTCTTTTAGCGGTACGGACTTTCTGAGGTGGACGATGGGAAGCTTACAGCTCAGATTTGCCGGGCCGCAGGAGTAAGTTCAAGCAGGTTCAGCGAATGTGCCAGTGTATGCAGGTGTTCGCGGGTTGAGGCGGAGACGGGGAGCATGGGGAGGCGGTAGGTTTCGTGCAGGCGGCCCATCATGGCTAGCAAAGCTTTGACGGGGCCGGGGCTGGGCTCGAGGAAGTTGGCCAGCATGAGCGGGAAGTACGTATGGTTGACCCGGCGGGCAGTGGCCCAGTCGTTGGCAAGCGCGGCGTGGACCATGGCGGTAAGCGGACCGGGGATGACGTTGGAGGCGACGGAGACCAAGCCCGCACCGCCAACGCCAAGCACACCGAGAGCCATGGCATCGTCGCCTGCGTAGATGGAAAAGGTGCGGGGTACCAGGGTGAGCAACTCGGTAATCTGGACCAGGTTGCCGCTGGATTCCTTGACGGCGACGATGTTCTCGCAGGCATCGGCAAGTCGGGCAACCGTTGCGGGCTCAAGGTTGACGCCGGTGCGCGGAGGGATGTTGTAGAGGACGACCGGGAAAGGCGCGATAGCGCGAGCAATAGCCACAAAGTGCTGGAACTGGCCCTCTTGCCCCGGCTTGTTGTAAAACGGGTTTGCCGTGAGGATGGCGGTAACGCCGGGGATGGCTGCGGCCGCTTGGGCACGCTCGACTGCCTCGCGTGTGGAGTTGCTGGTGCAGCCTGCCCATACGGGCACGCGCCCGCCTGCCTGCGCGGCGACCGTGGCAATGACGTGAAGCCATTCCGTGTGCGACAGGGTGGGTGTTTCGCCGGTGGTGCCGCAGGCTACCAGCCAGTCAATGCCTGGGAGCTTGCTTGGTTCGGGCAGCAAAATGCCTGTTTGCAGAACCGGCTTTGTATCGGCGGGTTCCGGGCTGATTTGCCAGTCCACAAGCGCGCGCAGCGCTGCATCGTCGATTGCGCCGTCCGCGCGAAAGGGGGTTACCAGCGCTGTTCCGCACCCGACTAAATTCATACTCTCGGATTCATACTTTCAAGAGTTTATACCGGGCTCTGTGCCGGCAGAGGCGGGGCTGCCGCCTGGAGCAGGCAGAGTTTCCCACAATGGTTCGCTGCCCCATTTTGAAACTAAGCTTGTGTGACAAGTGCGGCATGCCCCTCGCTTTTCTCGGAGCTGTTGCCGATAGAGTCACCAGCAGCGAAATGCAGCACTGTGAGGAATGCATGATTTCTGTAGTGATCCTGACCAAGAATGAGGAGCATGACCTGCCGGGCTGCCTGGCAGCGGTGAGCTTCTGCGACGATGTGCATGTATATGACTCCTGTAGCACAGACCGCACGGTGGAGCTGGCGCAGGAGATGGGTGCGCACGTACACCAGAGACCGTTTGACTCGTATGCGAACCAGCGCAACGCGGCGCTCGATACGATCCCGTTCAAGCATGATTGGGTGTTCATCCTGGACGCCGATGAGCGGTTGAACCCTACGGTATGGGCTGAGGCGCTGGAGGCGGTGGCTGCGGCTACGCCGCGAGTGCATGCCTTCCGTGTGCGCCGCGACGACCACTTCCTGGGCCACCACCTGCGGCATGCGCAGATGATGTCGCTATACACGCGGCTGGTGAAGGTGGGCTTTGTGCGCTATACACGCGCCATCAATGAGTTTCTTGAGGTACAGGGCGAGACGGGGCAACTGCGCAACCGGTTCGACCACTACTCATTTTCAAAAGGCTTTGACCGCTGGCTTGACAAGCACAACCTGTACTCGACCATGGAGGCGCGCATTGTGGCTGAGCGCAGCTTTATGGACGATGCCAGCCTGAAGACAGCGTTGTTTCACAGCGACTTCCATAAGCGTCGTCGGGCGCAGAAGGCGATCTTCTACATGCTGCCGGGACGCCCGCTGCTGCGTTGGGCTTACCTGCTGTTTGCACGGAGGGGCATTCTAGACGGCCGTGCGGGAGTTACCTACGCGACGCTACAGGCGGTCTATGAATGGCAGATTGTGCTGAAGACGCGCGAGCTGCGAGAGGGAAGTGCAGCAGGCGTAATGGAGGGCGGCCTGGCCGGAGTGTAGGGGCGCTGACTCCTCCAAAACGGCTGTGCAGCATGCAATATATCGATTGCATGCGTTTGGAGGTCGCTGGGCACGTGCAGTCGCCGAGCAACGGTACACTGGCGTTGGCCGGAATGGGCAAACCAACCCGCCGGGCCAAGTTCAGGTCCCAAGTCCAAGTTCAAGGACGTATACCAAGCCGTGTTGTCTGTCTTAATCATTACGAAGAACGAGGAGCTGGACTTGGCCGGATGCCTGGCTTCCGTGGCCTGGTCGGACGATGTGCATGTGTATGACTCGTTCAGCACGGACGGGACGGTTGCGATTGCGGAGGCGCATGGAGCGTATGTGCGGCAGCGCGTGTTTGACAGCTATGCGGCACAGCGTAACGCTGCGCTTCGAGAGGTCGAGTACAAGTATCCATGGTTGCTGATTCTGGATGCCGACGAGCGCGCGAACCCGGCTATGGCCGCCATAGTTGCACAGCGAACTGCAAGTGCTCCGGGGGGAGTGGATGCGTTTCGGTTGCGTCGGCGCGACTACTTTTTGGGCCGCCGGCTGAAGTATGCACAGACCACGCCGTTCTACATCCGCGTGCTGCGGCTAGGCAACGCGCGGTTCCGGCGAGAGATCAATGAGGTTGTTGAGGTAGATGGCGCGATTGCGGACATCAAGGACGCGTATTTTGACCATTACCCGTTTTCAAAAGGCATGACGCACTGGGTGGCACGGCATAACAGCTACTCGAGTGCCGAGGCGGTGATTGTGGCGGAGGGTGCGTTTGCGGGGGAAGTGTCGTGGAAGAAGGCGTTGTTCGCGGCGGATTTTAACGAAAAACATGCTGCGCGCAAGGCTGTTTTCTATAGCTTGCCGGGGCGGCCGCTGATGCGCTGGTGTTACCTAATATTTTACCGGCGCGGGATTCTGGATGGGCGTGCGGGGTTGGTGTATGCCACGCTGCAAGCGTTTTATGAGTGGTTGATTGTGCTGAAGACTGCTGAGCTACGTGAAGGCAAGGCTGCCATGCGCGGGAAGATAAAACGATCGTGATCGATGGACATGAAACAGCAAAAGTCGACCCTACGCTGCGGCCTGCGTTTTCGCTGGGTAACCGGGTAGCCCGACTGCTGTGGGGCATCACGTATGTGCTGCTGTACCGGTACTCGCCGCGACCGCTACATGCGTGGCGCGCGATGCTGCTGCGATTGTTTGGGGCAAAGCTTGGGGCTAAGTGCCACTTCTATGCCAAGGGGCGCATCTGGGCGCCTTGGAACCTTGTATGCGAAGATCGCGTGTCACTGGCTGATGACGCGGAGTTGTATAACCCTTCGCCGTTCTACCTGGGGTCGCATGCGATCGTGTCGCAGGGGGCGTATGTGTGCGGGGCCACGCATTTGTACAACGATCCGGATTTTCCGTTGGTGTCTTCGCCGATGCGGCTGGGGGCGTATAGCTGGGTGTGTGCGCGGGCGATTGTGTCGCCCGGGGTGAATGTCGGAAAGGGGGCGATTCTTGGGCTGGGGTCGATTGCTACGCGGGATCTGGAGCCATTTGGGGTGTATGCGGGGGTGCCTGCGAAGAAGGTAAAGGAGCGGGAGCGGGAAGCTGTGCCGGAAGGGTGGCGGTAGAATGGCCCGCAAAAAGCTGTACATTTTTGAAAAGGCTGAGCGATGAAAGAGTATTCAGAAAGACGAGCGTTTCTAACTGGATTCCTTGATGGATTTCGGTTACGCTGGGCAGTTCGTCCGCCGATCTGACATGAAACGCCGTCATATCGTCATCAAGCTGGCTTCCGGGGCTCAGGTTTCTCTGTTATCGCTAGTGCGTAAGCGGGCTGCTTCCCTCTAAGCGCAGCACAAGAAGGAGCTGGATGGCTATCGAGCCTGAATTGAATGAGCAGTTTGAAGGTCTGATGATGAGGCTTTCCTACTCGGGAGAGCTTGAGATCTCAGAGCTAAGTCACAGGGTTTCGCGGCAAGTAGGAATTGCAGAAGAGCAAGCGGTAGCAGAGGTCCGCATCATGCGGCAGAGCTCAATCCAGATAAAACCTTACCCCGCAGTGGAAGACGCATGATGATAATTACCAACTTAAGTATCAATTACAACAGTTAAGCTGTTAAATGGTTTGGAAACGCATATGCCTTTTCTGTCAACGTAACTCTCGAAGGATACCTTGCTGATCAAGAAACCATCCAACTTCTATGCTGGCTTGAAGACGTTTTTGCTCAATGGTATGTTCTTACAGGAACTGCATTTGCTAAGCACGGAGCTCAAAAGGTGATGGAAAATTATTCCTGAACTTCGAGGAGCCCTTATAGAACAGGTCGCTATGCCTGGTGATCAATTAATGAGTCATACGATCATTGTAAAAGCGGCAGCCGACGGAGAACTGCTGCCATATAAGCGTCCAGCCACGCTTTTCTACCTTGATAGGTAAAAAATTGATGATTTCACAGTAGAGATCATTGAAGTTAGCAGCAAATACTTAACAGTTACTAGGCGTATGTCCTCCACATTCACTTCACTCAAGCATTTGATGAACCTGATAACTAAGTTGTTAGGGCAATTTTAGAGCAACTTTTGAAAACTCCCAAAATCCTGGAGCTGACTGCATAGTTAGCCATTCGGCGGCCAGGATGGCGCCCTCGGCAAAGGCCATGCGAGAGTGGGATTCGTGCTGGAGGGTGAGGGTTTCGGCTGGGGAGCGGAGTGTAAGAGTGTGGAGGCCTGCGGCTTCACCAATGCGGTGGGAGATAATCGGAGCTTGTCGTTTTGCGGCTTCGCTGAATGTCTTGGAATGCGCTGCTTGCTCGACGATGTGCTGGAGAGTCAGGGCGGTGCCGGAGGGGGCGTCGCGCTTGGTGGTGTGGTGGGTTTCTTCGATGGCTAGTTCGTAGCCGGGGAGAGCTTGGGCGAGCTCGAAGGCGGCACGGAAGAAGGCTTGCACGCCTAGAGAAAAGTTGGTGCCGTGGAGGAGCGAGGCATTGTGTTTTTGGGCCAGATCGGTAAGCTCAGGCAGATGTGCGTACCAGCCTGTAGTGCCGACCACGACCTTTGTGCCGAGCGGAAGCAGAGCGCGGAGGTTCGCCACGACCGCCTCAGGCGTAGTGAAGTCAATGACCGCATCAACCGTTGCGAGGAGCGCGGGGGTGAGGGCGCGGGCATGCTCGTTCTCGCTTGCGCCGAGCGCCTGAACCTGATGGCCGCGTTTGCGGGCGATCTCCGCAACAGCGGAGCCGGTCTTGCCGAGGCCGAGGATGAGAAAGCAGGGCATATGAGTCGGAGACCACCTAATTCGCTGCAAAAGACCCCGAGCGTGCTAATTCGCAAATCCAATCGCGCCGACTCTCAAGCAGTGCTATATCGTCAGCCTCGTCGTCAGGATCGCGCCAAGCGAGCGGGACATCGATGAATGCCGCTTCAAGATCGGCGCGGGCAAGGGTGCCGAGGTCGGCAATGAAACAATCAATGGGCGTTGCGCTGCCCGCCGTCAGGCAAGCGAATCGATATGTCTCGGAGGCAAGAAGGAGCGATCTCTCCGGAATCTCTTGATCGGGCGGATGTGCGTGAGAGGAGAACACGAGACGCTTCGGTATTCCGTCCTTCGAGGTGCATGCATAGCGATGCGAGACGGTGTTCGCGGTCCAAAGATTGAGTATGCGGATGCACCCGAGCTGCCGGGCTATTTCAGGTTCTTTCCGGGCCCACTTCATCGGCAGATACTCATAAATTCGCGAAGGGTGGGGAAGCTTGCTTCCAAAGTAAGCTCCCGCAAAGAGATCGTCGGTATCTTCACCCGCATTGCAAACCCTGTATTCCGCGAGAGCGGCTTGCTCCACCTGCAGGATGGTCCTGGGTGCCATTGAAAAGCCGAGCCGCGTTCCAATTGCATGGGCAAACAGCTCACGGCGTCCGTACCAGGCGTCCAGATCGCGAGGTGGTGCTTTCATGTAGAAGAGGTTGTCATCCGCAGTGGAAACAAGATAAGCTCTCGAGTTCGCTTTGAGACGCCTGTAGATCGTGCTTACCGTCTGCGGTTCCGGTCCATATTGAAGAGCAACATCGAGTGGAATGAGCATGATGTCTGAATAGGCTCCTGTGCGATTTCAGCGATTGCGAACTTGCGGCTTCGGGCTCAGTAGAAACGGAAACGAGAGAAGACGCAAGCAGTGGAAGACTTATCCTCGCTCCCGGGAGCCTGTGTCGTAGTCGACCGGCGCGCAAAAGCGGTGAAGTCCAAAAGGCAGATCCCTTGGCGTGCAGGCAACAGTTTTCATCGGAAAGCTTGCTCTGTGTCGAAGATCGCCGGGTCGGGGTCCTGGAAGAACTCGGCGTGGAGGGAGCGTACGGCTTCGTCCACGTCGTCCTCATCGATCATGAAGCTCATGTTGATCTCGCTTGCGCCTTGCGAGATCATGCGGACGTTGATGTGCTTAATGGCAGTGAAGAGGCGGGCGGCGACGCCGGAGTGGCCGCGGATGTCTTCGCCGACTAAGCAGACTAACGCTTTGCGGCCTTCGTATTTGACGTCGGCGAGTTTGGACAAGTCGGCGGCGATGGCAGGCAGGGCTTCGTTGGAGTCGACGGTGAGCGAGACCGAGACTTCCGATGTCGAGACCATGTCGACGGCGCACTTGTGCTTGTCGAAGATGTCGAAGATGGCTTTAAGGTAACCGTGGGTCATGAGCATGCGGCTTGCCACCACGTCGACGATGGTGAGGCGCTTTTTGGCCGCGATGGACTTGACCGGGTTGCGGCAGGGCGGCGCGAGAGCCTGGATGCGGGTGCCTTCGTTTGCCGCGTTGCGGGAGTTGAGCACCAGCACCGGGATGTTTTTGCGGACGGCGGGTAGGATGGTGGCGGGGTGAAGCACTTTCGCGCCGAAGTAGGCGAGCTCGGCTGCTTCTTCAAACGATATGGAGCGGACGCGGAGGGCTTCAGGGACAACGCGCGGGTCGGTGGTCATGATGCCGTTGACGTCGGTCCAGATTTCGATGGCTTCGGCATTGATACCCGCGCCTACTAAAGCTCCTGTGTAATCCGACCCGCCGCGGCCCAGGGTGGTGGTGACGCCTGCTTCTGTCGCGCCGATGAAGCCGCCCATGACTACCGTTTTGCCTGCCTCGGCGTAGGGCAGGACGAACTTGCGCAGCTGCTCTTCAATGCGGGCGTCGTCAGGCACGGCGCGCATGTGCTGTGCGTCAGTGATGATGCAGGTGCGGGCGTCTACGTGCTGCGCGTCGAGCCCGTAGAAAGCAAACACACTGGCAAGTACGCGGCTTGATAGGCGTTCGCCGTAGGAAACGATCATGTCGCTGATACGCGGGGTAAGCTCGCCGACAGCTGCCAAGCCGCGCAGCACCTCATGCAGCGCGTCGAACTCTGCCGGAAGCCATGCTGCGTCTACGCCCAGTTCAGCGGCAACGGCTTGGTGCCGAGTGAGCAGACGTTCGGAGATGGCGAGAGCGGCTTCACGCTCGCCGCATGCCGCGGTGGAGGCGGCGAGCAGCAGCTGATCGGTAACTTTGGCCATGGCGGAGACCACGATAATAGGTTGCAGCCCGCGTGCGCGGCGGGCGGCGACGATGGCTGCGGTGCGATGCATGGCGGCTGCGTCTTCCACAGAGGTGCCGCCGAACTTCATGACTACGTACTTCATGCGTTGGAACCATTTTGAGAGTTAGATACCAGCTTGCCTTGCGAGTGCAGCAGCTCTGCATTGAGCAGGGCAGCACCGGCTGCACCACGGATGGTGTTGTGCGAAAGCACAGTGAACTTCCAGTCAAGCAGGGTGCAGGGGCGCAGACGGCCTACTACAGCGGCCATGCCGTTGCCGCGCATGCGATCCAAGCGAGGCTGCGGACGGTCTTCGGCATCGAGGTACTCCACCGGCTGGGCAGGAGCGCTGGGCAGGTTGTGCTTGCATAGCGGCGTAAAGTCGCGCCATGCGGTGATGATTTGCTCGCGGGTGGCGGGGGTACGGAGCTTGATGCTGATGGATTCGGTGTGGCCGTCGTCTACAGGGACGCGGTTGCAGTGGGCGGTCATTTTAAGGGCGATCGGTTGTACGAGGTCATCGGTGTAAGTGCCGAGCAGCTTCGCGGTTTCGGCAACCATCTTTTCTTCCTCATTGCGAATGAACGGAACTACGTTGCCGAGGATGTCGAGCGAGGCGACGCCGGGGTAGCCCGCGCCGGAGACGGCCTGCATCGTGGTGACAAAGAGGCTGTCGATACCGAAGGCATCTTCGAGGGGCTTGAGGGCGAGTACCAGGCCGATGGCGGAGCAGTTGGGGTTGGTGACGATGCAGCCGCCGCCGGCCCATTGCTGTTTGCCGGCGAGTGCGAGGTGGTCGGGGTTAACCTCGGGGATGACGAGCGGAGTTGCCGGGTCCATGCGGAAGGCGGCAGAGTTGGAGATGACGGCACAGCCTGCGTGGGCGAAGCGCGGTTCGAGGTCGAGTGCGATGTCGGTGTCCAGGGCGGCGAAGATGATTTTGGGGGTGCTTGCATCTGGCAGCGCCGGGGAGAGCGGCATACGGGCGAAGCGAGCGGCAAGAGGGGAGGCGAGCTTCCAACGGACGGCGTCGCCGTAGAGCTTGCCGCTGGAGCGGTCACTGGCGGCAAGCCAAGTGACGTGAAACCAGGGATGGTGCGCCAGAAGCTCAAGGAAGCGCTGGCCGACCATGCCGGTAGCGCCGAGGATGCCGATTTCAACCGTTTGCATGCTGCTGTATGTGTCTCCTGCGTTTTGAGTGTAAAGGGTGTGGCGAAATGGGGCATTGCTTCGGTGGGTACGCATTGCTAGACTAAGCAGGTTGGTCAGGTTGGGAAGGTGGGATGGAGTACACGACGTTGCAGGCGAAGACGCAGTTTTCAAAGCTGCTGAAGGCGGCGCAGGCTGGGGAGGAAGTGATTATTACCTCCGGGCGGGAGAAGACGATGGTGGCACGGCTGGTGCCGATGGAGCGGAAGGGCGGGATCAAGGTCGGTCTGATGAAGGACTTGATGGGGCCGATCACTTCGGACCTGCTGGAGCCGATGAGCGAGGAGGAACTGCGGCTTTGGGAAGATAGTGAGATCTTTCCTTGAGGTACTTGATCGATACTCATGTCCTGCTATGGGCGGCAAACGATGACCCACAACTGTCGCGGGTGGTCAATGCGGTTCTGGTCGATGAGTCGGAAACCATCTTTGTTTCCGCGATCAGCGGGTATGAGATCGCGCAGAAGTTCCGGCTGGGCAAGCTGCCGCAAGCGACAGTGATGATGCAGGATTTCGAGGGCTGGGTGCTGCGGCTTGGCTTTGCGCTGCTGCCGTTGACGACGGCGCATGCTGTGCGCGCGGGTCTGTTGGAGGGGGAGCATCGGGACCCGTTTGACAGGCTGCTGGCGGCACAGGCTGAGGGGGAGGGTCTGGTGGTGTTGAGCAATGATGAGAAACTGGATGGCTTTGGGGTGAAGCGGGTCTGGTAGTGGGGACGGAACTTCAGAGTTACCATGTAGCATCAAGAAGGACAAAAGCAGATCCTCTGCTGCGCTCATGATAACCCCTCGCTTTGGGCTCCTGTAGATCTGCATTGCGAGTCACACAACTCAGATACCGGATGTAAAGCGCACAATTTTTGCAAGTATAAGTTCTTCGCACTAACCTCTTGCTTGTCTATGTGTAGAAACTTTGCAAACTAAAAATTGAACTGCTGTTGCGCCGTGCTGTTGGCGGCTACAGTAATCTTGGCTGATTTGTCCCCGAGTTTTTCGTGCACGGCTACCAGGGTGTATGTACCCGGGGGCAGGCCCTTGATGGTAAAGCGGCCGTTATCGTCGGTGATCGCGAAAAATGGGTTGGCCATGATGTTGAGATAGCTGTGCATCCAGGGGTGCTTGTTGCAGCGCACGGCGATCATGTTTTCCGGTGAGCTGAAGTAGCGGGTGATCGGGTTGGCGTTGGATTGCTGCGAGACGTCGAACGCGGCGTTGCCGGGCTTGGTCGGGGACATGTGGACGTTGTGCAGGGTGTTATCGGAGTTGGTGAACTCTACCTGCTGGCCGACCATGGCGCCTGAGACGTGCGGGCGGAACTGGCAGCCCCGTTGGTCAATGACGACGGCATTGCGCGTGATGGGGTAGACTTGCGGGCCCAAACCGCTTTTGATGTAGACGAGCACATTAGTCAGGTCACCGTTATGAACTACGTAGTCGGCGGTCATGGCTTCGCTGCTCATGGCGCAGACAGGGTCACCGGCCATGTCAATGGGGATTTGCTTGGGCGCGGGCTCGTTCATATGAACAACCCCTGTGATGGTGCCGCCGTGCGCATAGTCAATCTGAGCAAACTGCTTGGTGGGGCCGAGCGAGCCGGGTTGACATGCGGTGAGCGGGAGCAGCGCGGCAGCGGCCAGGAGGCTGCGGGTGACGAGGCGGGAGAGTACAGGCATGAATACCTCTCAGTCCATTCTACGGCTGAGCATGCGCCCACATGACTGGGAAGTGAAAGCCATAAAGGTACAGCAGATACAACCCGGGCAGGCTGGTGACGAGCTCCGCAGCAATGACGCCGAGGCTAGGCAGCAGTCCTTTGCTGTAGACCTTGCGCATAGTCGGCATGAAATAGTGCGCGACGGCGTAGAGGCAAAGTGCCGCAAAAACTACCTGCCAGAAGATCGGGGAAAGAAGAGGTACACGGTAGAGCCAGCCGAACATACCGGCCATGGGAACAAGGCTTAAAACAGACTCTGCCAGCGAGCCGCGCGACACAAGATCGGGTCGTTTGAAATGAATTGCAATGCGGCTGAGGCAGCTTACGACTGTGATGACAGCGTAGGCCCACACGTAGACTTGCCAGCCGATGGCCGGTGTTTGCACGCTAGGCAAGGGCGGCAATTACGGCATCGGCGAAGGCGCTTGTGCCCGCAGTGCCGCCCACATCGCGTGTCAAGGTTTTGGCTTCGGTATACACGGCTTCAATCGCGGCGTGGATGGTGTCGGCAAGGGCATTTTCGTCGAGGTGGCGCAGCATGAGCACGGCGGACTGCAGCAGGGCGGTTGGGTTGGCCTTATCCTGGCCTGCGATGTCCGGGGCGGAGCCGTGCACGGCCTCGAAAATGGCAGCATGCTCGCCCAGGTTGGCACCGGGTACCAGGCCGAGGCCGCCGACGAAGCCCGAGCAGAGGTCGCTGAGGATATCGCCATAGAGGTTTTCCATAACCATGACATCGTACTGGTAGGGATTAGTGACCAGCTGCATGCAGGTGTTGTCAACAATATGCTCCGCGTAGGGGATTTGCGGGTAACCCTCAGCGACTGTGCGGGCGCAGCGCAGGAAAAGGCCGTCCGTCAACTTCATGATGTTGGCTTTGTGGATGGCATGGACGCGCTTGCGGCCGTGCTTGGCCACATACTCGAAGGCGAACTTGGCGATGCGGGTTGAACCTTTTTCCGTGATGACCTTGAGAGAGGTACAGACGCCGGGTACGATCTCCTGCTCCAGGCCGACATAGAGGCCTTCTGTATTTTCGCGCACGATCACCAGGTCCACGTCAGGGTACTTGGTCGTGAGGCCAGGCAGGTTGCGGATAGGGCGAACGTTGGCGTACAGGTCGAACTGCTTGCGCAGGGTGATGTTGATGGACTTGAAGCCTTCACCGATAGGGGTAGTGACGGGGCCCTTGAGGGCGACTTTTGTACGATGGACGGAGTCGTAGAGTGCTTTCGGGATGTATTCACCGGTCTTCGCAAAGGCGTCGGCACCGGCGTTGTAGTGCTCCCATTGAAACGCGGTGCCGGTGCGTTTTGCCGCGGCTTCGACAATGCGGACGGTGGCGTCGGTGACTTCAGGGCCGATGCCGTCGCCGGGGATGAGGGTGATGCGGTGTGTGCTCATATTTGGGGTGTCGGTTCCGGCTCGGGCTGCGTGAGCGACTGTGCGCGGGTGTGTAGCACGCGTTCAAGCTCGTCGCGGAACTCGCCAGCATCCTTGAACTCGCGATAGACGCTGGCAAAGCGGATGTAGGCGACCGGGTCAAGCTTCTTGAGTCCGTCCATGATCTGCTCGCCGAGTTCGGAGGTGGTGCGCTCGCGGTCGGGGGCATCGTTCAAAAAAGTCTCAGCGGCGCTCACAAGGGCTTCGAGCTGGCGCATGGCGATAGGGCGCTTTTCGCAGGCGTGCTGCAAGCCGGTCAGCATCTTCTGCCGATCAAAGCGTTCGCGGCGGCCATCTTTTTTGACAACCATGCAGGGGATTTCGTCGATGCGTTCGTAGGTGGTGAAGCGCCTGCTGCAACGATCGCACTCACGACGACGTCGGACTGCCGCAGATTCTTCAATCTCGCGGGAGTCAACAACACGGTCCTGGGCGAAGCCGCAGAATGGGCATTTCATAGAATGGAATCAAGTTTAGCAGTGTATTTGTAAGCGCTTCGTGCGGAGCGGAAAAGCATATCTTTCGTTTTGCTCAGGATGACCCTTGGTTTAGGGGAGCGGAGAAGCAGATTCTTCAACTTTTCCCAGGGTGATCCTTGTTTTGGGGAGCGGGAAAGCAAATTTTTCAACTTCGCCCAGGATGACCTTTTGCTCGGGTGGAGCGGTGAACTTTAGAGCCGCTTGCGAACGGCGCGACGCACCAATTCTGTAGTCACCCCATACATCACATGAGTGACCCATTCGCTGAGGCGTTCCTGCGCCGGTTGCTCCAGCACTGGCTCTACCAAGCCCGCTCGCGGCAGCACGCCTTCGTGCGCCAGACGGTTCAGGGTCAGACCGAAAGCGCCGCCCTGCCAGGAGGTGACTTCGGGCTGGTACTCCACCACCGCACCGTATACACCCCCGGTCAGGGTGCCGAAAGTCCAGTGGAGCGCTTCCGCAGCAGCTTTTTTTCCGGTGGTGGATACGTCGACATTAGCTGCTGCCGCAGTACGTGCCACAACCAGCAGGGGTGGCGGCGTTTGGCCTTGTGTACGCGGCGGGAGGAGCTTTTCCCCAATCACCTTGGCGACGGTACCGGCAAGTCCACCGGCAAGCCCGGCTAGAAAACCTTTTGCAAGTGAAGCATTCCAATCCTTTGCCATATGCCTCTGAGATGCGCGGTGCCGGGCTTTCGGCTGCGTACCTCGTGCTAGGACTCTGGGGCAAATCCCGGATCAGCATGAGCGGCTACCGCTTCACCTGCTTCTTCGCTGTCTTCAGCCAGTTTTTTCAGTGAAACCTGCTCAAAGCGCATCCAGATCAGTCCGACGGGGATAATGCTGAGAAACGTGACGATCAGTAGCATGGCCGCGGCGGCTACCGCAGGCTCGGCAGCGACGCCGAAGAACGATTGCATGGCCTTGGCAACGATACCGATCTGCGTGAACCAGCCCAGGACCGGTAGCTGGATGAGCGAACCCGCGGTACTGGTGGCCATGAGCAGCATGCAGCGGGCGAGCGTCATGGTTGCAAGCTCATGCGAGGCGGAAAAGGCGCGTAGCGTTTCAAGGTAGGCATACGCGATGCCGACCCACATGAGCAGGGAAAGACCCAGCACCTTGAGGAAGTCAGCGAAGGAGTTGATGGAATTGAGGCCGTCGCGGAAGGCGAGAAGTTTCTCGCGGACGCTTTCACCCAGCTTCGGCGACAGCTTGCTGAAAAACTTGCCTGCTGCTGCGGCTACTTGCCGCCCGGCGGCACGCACGAAAAAGGCAAATACGATGAAAGCGACAACTACGACCAGGCCCGAGATGGCGGTCTTGTTGATGAGCTCAGGGTGAGGCAGGTCGTGACGGTCAGGGGCGGCGAGCAGGATGACAGCGAAAAGAAGCGCTACCGATCCCATGTCAAACATGCGGTCGAGCGCGTAGACAGCGAACTGCATGGTGAGCGGCAGCCCGGTGCGACGCGAGACCAGATAGGGACGTACCGGGTCGGCGGGTCGGCCCAGCAGCGCAACCGCGGTAAAACCGATAACCTGCGTGCCAAGGAGCGAGGCAGGGCGCACGGGTTTGGATTGCTTGAGAAATAACGCCCAGCGCACGGCTCGCAGGCCATAGCCGACCCAAATAAGCAGGATGCCGATGCCGAAGCGCGGCCAGTCTGCGTGCTGCAATTGAGCCCCGAAGGCGTGCCAGTCAAAATGCACACGGTCGCGCAGCAGGTAAATGCCGGCAACGAGTGCGACAGCGAGTCCAATCCATAAGGGGGTACGGTTTGGGCGCTTTTTCACCGACTCCATGTGGCTCCTTCAAAAAGCATCTTTATTGTTTAGCAGACGGCATAGCAGCCGCGCTGAGTGCGGCTGCCTGGCGAGCCGCGTATCGCCCGTTGAACTCATGGATGATGCGGGCCACGTACAGGCGTGTTTCGCGGTAAGGCGGGATGCCGTGCCAGCGGTCCACCGCGCCGGGACCGGCGTTGTAGGCGGCCAGGGCAAACGCCAGGTTGTTGCGGTAGCGGGTGAGCAGGCTATCGAGATATGCGGCACCGGCGTCTACATTCTGCTCAGGGATGAAGGCATCGTGGACTCCCAGCTCGGCGGCGGTACCAGGCATCAACTGCATGAGGCCCTGGGCGCCTACGCGGCTGCGCGCATGCACATGGCTGTTGCTTTCAGCGTGTACGACACTGGCCAGGAGGTCTACATCGAGGTCGTGCGCCTTGCCTGCGCCGGTGAGAACTTGGTGCAGCTCGGGTGCGGTAAGGACTTCGGGTGTTTTTCCCGAGGTAGTTCCCGGCATAATTTCCGAAGCGGTTCCAGGCACAATGTGAGCCGGGACCGGCACAATGGTTTCCTCGGCCACAATCGCTGCTGTTTGTACCTCGACGTAGCTGGTGGATGCAGAGTCTGTGTAAAGGCGGGTTCGATCGCCCTGCGTTTCGCGGTGGTCGCAAACGAGATCGTAGCCATTGCTCAGGGTGATGTGCTCCGTGGCTTGCGCCAAGGGTGCAAGGGCGCAGAGCAGGGCGGCGGTGAGGGTGCGCCGGGTGTGTATGGGCAGGTGGAAACGCATTGGCGTCAATCTACCATGCAAGGTGCCCGCGTGTTGTGTCTCAGCGGTGTGCACGCTAGGCTTCCTGCGGTGCCAAGCCGGTGCGGGCCAGTGCGGCTTCAAGAGCCAGCGCGGCACCGTCTTCGTCATTGGTGGCAGTGATTTGCCAGCCGGCGCGGGTAGCTTCCCTGCGCAGCGGCTCAGCGGCATTGCGCATCAGAACGGGTTGGCCAGCCCAGCGCAGCATTTCAAGGTCGTTCCAATTGTCGCCTACTGCCATTACATTCTCGCGCGCGATACCGCGGCGCTCGGCAAGCCGGGCCAGGGCGACGCCCTTGTTGCAGCCGAGCGGCAGGATGTCGAGGATACTCAAATCCCGCTCTGTATATTCCGTCCGATGCATTTCGATTTGCGAAGCATAGGGAGTGGTCATCAGATGCCGCTCGGCGGCGGACATCTCGGCAACTGTTCCGCAAATCATGCCCTGCATGGGGGCTTCGCCGCGTTCGAAAACGCGCTCCAGCGGATCGACTTGCTCAATGTGCTCCTTATTGGCTTCGATCCATAAAGCGATGCGGTCATGAAGGCGCTCCATGGACTCGATGACGAGGTCTTTTGCTCCGTCTGTGTCGAAGGTAAATACCATGGTGCCGCCGAACGGGCGCATTTCGCCGCACAGGGCGCGAGCAGTTTCAAGCCGCAGGTAGAAGCGATCCATCAGGTTACCGGCAAAGTCGCGGGTGGAAGCGCCGTTAGAGGAAATGAGCACTGTTTCCGGTGCCAAGCCGATAGGCTCAAGTAGCGGCATGGCATACGCGGCACGGCGGCCGGTCGCGATTACGATCTCAATACCGGCAGCTACTGCCTCTCGCAGGGCTGCCATGGTGCGCTCACCCATGCGGCCACCCTCGGAGGGCATTAGGGTGCCGTCGATGTCAAAGGCGGCAAGCGCAACGGCAGGCCAGTGCGAGGGGCGGGCCCCTACCCGGGGTTCAGATGTGCGAGTCATTTTTCCCAGTGTACCGGGTCGGCGGGTTGCGGGTGTTGCAGTGGAGAGAATCGTGGCACCGGTGGTAATGCTTTTGTTGATGAGAAAGGTGCGGGTATCCTTGGAGGATGCCACAGATTGCTTCTCTCCAGTGCTCACGTTGCCATCGGCATACAACGGCTGACATGCCGCAGACAGTATGCCCGCATTGCGCGGGTGCCCTGTACGTGCGGTACGACATGGATGTATTGCGCGAAACGGCGCGCATGCCCGAGCCGACACAAGGGACTGATGGGCGTGAGCGGCAGTTGAACGACAGCATGTGGCGCTACCGCGATGTGCTGCCTGCGGTGGAACCGGTAACTCTGGGTGAAGGCTGGACGCCGATGCTGGAGAGCCGCCGTTTTCGCAATGGAAACGGCGGGGGCGTGTGGCTCAAAGAGGAAGCAACCAACCCGACCGGAACCTTCAAGGCGCGGGGGTTGTCGTTGGCTGTGACCATGGCGCGGCACTTCGGCTTGCAGAAGCTGGCTGTGCCTTCGGCGGGCAATGCTGCCGGGGCACTGGCTGCCTATGCTGCTGCCGCAGGCATTGAGGCGCACATTTTCATGCCCCGCGATGTGCCGTTTGCCAACTACCTGGAGTGCGTGGCCTACGGAGCCCATACCACCCTGGTGGACGGGCTGATTTCGGACTGCGCGAAGATCGTGAACGAGCGCAAGGAGGCCGAGGGCTGGTTCGACATCTCGACGCTGAAAGAGCCGTACCGCATTGAAGGCAAAAAGACCATGGGCTACGAACTGGTAGAGCAGCTGGGCTGGGAGTATCCGGATGCAGTGTTTTACCCGACCGGCGGCGGCGTAGGCCTGATCGGCATGTGGAAGGCATTTGAGGAAATGGAGCAGCTGGGCTGGGTACGCGGGAAGCGGCCCAAGATGATCGCAGTGCAAAGCTCAGGCTGTGCGCCGGTGGCCCGGGCGTTCAAGGAACATGAAGCGGCCTCGCGCATGTGGGAGGGCGCGGCGACTTTTGCCAGCGGGTTGCGCGTGCCCAAGCCATATGGCGATTACATTATCTTGGACGTGGTTGAGGCTTCTGGCGGCCTGGTGCTGGATTTTCCGGATGAGGTTATTTTGGCGTCACTGCTGGACTGGGCCAAGCACGAAGGATTGTTGCTGTCGCCGGAAGGCGCGGTGGCCACTGCAGCATATGACTCGCTGTTTGCGTCTGGTTACCTCAAGAAGAGCGATCGCGTGGTGCTTTTCAACACCGGTGCCGGGCTCAAGTACACGGACCTGACTGCCGAGGCGATGGGGCTGGTGCGACCCGGCGGAATCCCTTCAATCGACCCGAGGGAAAAGCTCCCCGCGCGCATGCCGGTAGGCGGCATCATTACGCCGCAGTAGATGGTGCGGGCGACTACCGCATTGAGCCCGTGTTTTGTTGCTTATTGACGCGGGGGAACTCGGCAGCCGGAAGCTAGCCTCGCGGCGCATTACACTACACCTAACCATGGTTCGAATTTTCGCTTTTCTTCTTTTTGTGTGCGGCTGCACTGCTGTGCAAGCCCAGACGGTAGTCTGCTTCGGCGACAGCCTGACAGCCGGTGTAGGGGCACCTCCGGGCAGTGCCTACCCGGACTTTCTGCGCAAGGATCTTGCCGCAACCGGCTCGCATGCAACCGTGCTTGAAGAGGGTGTTGGAGGCATGGGTACCAAGGAGGGGCTGATGCGACTGCCTGCGGTTCTTCAGGAGCACCCTGCTGTGGTTGTGCTTGAGCTTGGCATCAACGACGCGTTTTCAAATGCGCCTCTGTCCGAGACCGAGCACAACCTTCGCGCTCTTATCGAAGCCTTTCAGCAGGCCCACGTCCGGGTTTTGCTGGCCGGTATTGACGTCCCTCCTACGCTTCCGTTTACACCGCCGCCGCAGCTCACCACGCCGTACATGCGACAGTTTTATGCACTTTACCCTGCACTTGCGGCACAGTACCACCTGCCGCTGATTCCATTTTTACTGGAGGGTGTCTATGGAAACGTAATGTTGATGAGCCCGGACTACATTCATCCCAATGCTGCCGGATACGAGAAGGTGGCCCAGACTGTACTCGGTCCTGTGCAGAAGCTGCTTGCTCTGTAAGTTGGTTGATTGCAGCCGCTTACCCCAAGCTTTTAATGGAATTATAAGTAGACATACCTGGCCTAGGCTTCAGCTCTGACCGGAGATTCTTGCTGAAATATAAAGTTCCGGGAACCGGGCTGCTGTAATACGGCTAAATCGTTTCAAAGCCAAGTGACTTGTAGATTGCAATGGCTCCCGACATAAAGAGAAGTGTATCGAGCAGCATTGTTTGATAGCCATTAGAAATAGCAAGATCAATGGCTGCGGTTGCAAGAGTTCGACCGAGACCGCTTCCGCGAGCAGCCTCCCGCACATAGAGCCGCTTCATCTCGCAGGTACCGGATCTCCCAAAAGGTGCCACGGCAATACAACCTAGTAAGGAATCATCTTTGCGTCTGACAAGGTATAACTCACCTGCCGGTTGCGCATACTTGCCCGGTAAGTTTGCGAGTTCTGTTTTGAAATCCTGGAACGTCAAATCAATGCCAAGCCGCTCAACATATTCGCGAAACAATTCACTGAGCGAGACAAAGTTTTGGCTTCTCCGTGCGGGTTTGATGGTAATGCTCAATGGTGATCTCCGCCTACATCGTAGGCTGCACAGGGGTAAGTGGAGCCCCACCCGGCTGCGAGTGGGCACCGGGAGTGGACTGGGCAATTTTCAGCTCTTCCTCGTTCATCTCGGCTTGCACGTCGGCGAACAACGGGGTGCTCAGGTAGCGCTCGCCGGTGTCAGGCAGCATGCATAGGATTGTCGAGCCGCTGGGAGCTATGGCGCACACTTGCAAAGCCGCTGCGAACGTCGCGCCGGAACTGATACCCACAAAGATTCCTTCCTTGCCGGCCAGCATGCGGCTGCAACGGAAGGCTTCGGCATTGGGGATAGGTAGCACCGGGTGGAACAGGTGCTCCTTGGCTGCTTCCATGCCCTCAGCGGCTAGTTTCGGGATGAAGTCGGGGCTCCAGCCCTGCTGGGGGTGCGGTTTCCAGACAGCGTGGCTGGCCGCGGCAGAGCCGTCAGGGTTGCGCAGCTGCGGTAAGCCGCTGGCCAGCATCGGTGCATCCGCAGGCTCGCAGACTACGATTTTGGTTTCAGGCCGCTCCTTGGCGAGCACGCGGGAGACACCCTTGAGCGTGCCGCCCGTGCCGAAGCCGGTGACGAAGTAGTCAAGGCGCTCGCCTGCGAAATCCCGCAGAATTTCCTGAGCTGTGGTGCGGGAGTGCATGTCGGCATTCGCCTCATTTTCAAACTGGCGGGTCTGAAACCAGCCATGTTCTTCGGCGAGCTCTCGTGCCTTGGCGACCATGCCGGAGCCGCGCGCCGCGCCGGGGGTGAGCACTACCTTGGCGCCCAGGAAGCGCATGAGTTTGCGCCGCTCCACGCTGAAGGTATCGGACATGACAACTACCAGCGAATAGCCTTTTTGGGCGCACACCATGGCTAAACCGATGCCGGTGTTGCCGCTGGTAGCCTCCACTACCGTTTGGCCGGGCTTGAGACGGCCGGACTTTTCTCCGTCTTCAATGACGCCGAGGGCTAGGCGGTCTTTGACCGAGCCGAGCGGGTTGAAAGCTTCCACTTTGACGTAGAGATTGACGTGCGACGGGGCCAGGTTGTTGATTTTGACAACCGGCGTGTTGCCTACAGTTTCGAGAATGCTGGCGTACTTTGCCATGGATCGCTCCCTTGAACACAAAGCTGTGTGCTGAGGATAGGCCTCAGTAACCGTTGGCTACCAGGTAGGGCAGTGTGACTTCAAACGGCCTGTCGCCGGCTGTGTCCTGCTCTGCAATGCGGGTCCACTGGTCTTCACGCTTGCCTGCTACCAGCAGGCCATTCTGTATCGCGAGCTTCATCAATACATCAGCTTCAAGGTTGACGGGCGCGCCGGGGGCGAGTGTGTGTAGGTTTGTCGCTTCGTAGGTATGCGGAATGACGGCGACGTGCAGCTCGCCCGCACCGGTCAAGGTGTCATCTCCCGCGTCTTTCTCGGGGAACCAGCGGGCGACCGTCAGACTAATGCCTTCAATGGTGACAGAACCTTTTTCGACGACAAAGCGGCCTACCGCGGGAGGCACGGCGATGCGCAGGAGCCAATCTGTGCGCTTACCTTCACCTACGCGCTCCAGGCCAAGCAGGGAACCGGTGGCATCTACGTGGCCCTGCACGATATGGCCGCCCAGCGGGGTACCGGCGGGGGTGGGCAGCTCAAGGTTGACTTGTGCGCCGGGGGCGAGTGCGGAGAGTGAAGTGCGTGTGACAGTTTCAGCAGCGAGTTCGGCGTGGAAGCGACTGCTTTCCGGTGCAAGCGCGGTGAGGCAGACGCCGCTTACCGCGATGCTATCGCCTATAGCCAATTTTGGTGCAAGTGTCGGGGCTAGCACGGTGAGGCGCAAGGTGCCGTCGCTTTTCGTCAGTGACTCGATGGTTCCTGTTGCCTGGACAAGGCCTGTAAACATTCTGAGATCTCCCACCTGTCTGGTCCTGATGCGCAGGAGAGCAGGTCCTTCGACTTCGCTGCGCTCCGCTCAGGATGACACTTACAAAATAGATGCGCGTGGAGAACAGCGGCTTCGTTTTCCTTCTGAAGAGAGGCAGCTAGCTTTCGCGCCAGGGATCACGCAGGTAGGCATCCATGCGGAAGTCCGGACCGGATTCTGCAATGGTGAAGCGACGCGGGTCGAGCGGCAGCGCGGCGCTGCCTGCGATAAGCGGCACGCCTTCTTCGCCTAGAAAGATGGGCGCGTAGAACAGGCACAGCTTGTCGGCAAGCGGCGCGCCGTATTCGGTGGAGAGCAAGGCACGGTTTAGCTGCGAGCCTCCCTCGGCCAGTACGTTGAGCACTTGGTGCTGGGTGCCAAGCAGGTGCAGCGCCTCGTGCAGATCGAGCTTGCCTCCCACTGTGGATACAGTCTGCACCTGCACCCCGGCGGCCTCAAGAGCCTGGAGGCGGCTGCGATGGCCTGCATCGTCCAGCTTGGTTGTGAGTACCAGCACGTCACTTTGTGCAGTTTGCACCAGGCGGCTCGCAATTGGCAGGCGTAGCTGCGAGTCGAGTACGACCCGCAGCAGCGGCCTGCGGCGTGCGAGGCCGCTGCGGTCGGTCAGCAGGGGGTTGTCATGGAGTACCGTGCCGATGCCGGTCAGTACCGCATCGGCGGCGTGGCGCAGCTTTTGCACGGCAAGGAGGGAGCATGCGCCGGTTAAATAGGTCACGCTGCCGGGCGGCGTGGTAAGCCGTGAGGGCGCAATGCGACCATCGAGTGACACCCCTGCCTTGAGCGTGATACACGGCACTTTACTACGAATCCACCTGGCGAAGCCGTCGTTGACTGCGCGGGCTTCCTCCGCCAACACACCTTGGGTGACCTCAATGCCGGCATCGCGCAGCATAGCGAAGCCGCGGCCATGTACCAGTGGGTTGGGATCGCCGGTAGCGGCTACCACGCGGACAATGCCGGCTTGTATCAGTGCAGCGGCACACGGCCCGGTGCGCCCCGTATGCGAGCAGGGCTCAAGCGTGACATAGGCTGTTGCACCGCGTGCTTGCACCCCGGCAGCCTTTAACGCGGCGATCTCAGCATGGTCGCGCGCGTCATACAGGTGTGCTCCACGGCCTACCGCCGCGCCGTCACGCACCAGTACGCAGCCTACCTGGGGGTTGGGTGAGGCGAGGCCTACCGAGTCTTCCGCCAGACGCAAAGCCTGACGCATCCAGCGGGCATCCGGTGTATCCTCCGCGCGATACCGGTAGGCCATGCGGTCCTTTCCGTTTCTTAAATCCGTTTACCCGAGCAGCGAGTCAACAAATGCTTCGCTGTTGAAGGCGAGCAGGTCTTCCATCTTTTCGCCGACGCCCACAAACCGCACCGGCAGCTTGAGCTCCTGCGCGATGGCGACTACGATGCCGCCTTTGGCGGTGCCGTCGAGCTTGGTAAGTACGATGCCGGTGACCCCGGCTGACTCTGTGAAAAGACGTGCCTGCTGGAGGCCGTTCTGCCCGGTGGTCGCGTCCATCACCAGCAGCACCTCGTGCGGGGCGTCCCAGATGATGCGTTGGGCGGTGCGACGCATCTTTTCGAGCTCGGCCATGAGGCCGGTCTTGGTGTGCAGGCGGCCCGCGGTGTCCACCAGCAGGAAGTCGGTTTTGCGCGCGTTGGCGGCGGTCACCGCGTCGTAGAGTACGGCGGAAGGGTCGCCGCCCTGGCGCGTTTTGATGATTTCAGCCCCGGCGCGATGGCCCCAGACCTCAAGCTGCTCAATGGCGGCGGCGCGGAAGGTGTCGGCAGCGCACAGCAGCACGGTTTTGCCGGCGCGACGGTGCCAGGCGGCAAGCTTGCCGCTGGTGGTTGTTTTGCCGGTGCCGTTGACGCCGATTAGAAAAATAACTTCAGGCGGCTGGATGCGGCGGGGCGGCAGTGAGCTTTTCACATCGAGGATGCGTAGAAGTTCGGTGCGAAGCAGAGCTTTGAGCTCGGCTCCGTTACGGATGGCTTGCCGAAGGGAGCGCTCGCGCAGTGCTTCAAGCACCAGGGTGGCGGTCGGCATGCCTAGATCCGAGGCCAGCAGGACGCCTTCTAGCTCCTCAAATGCGGCTTCATCGATCTCGCGGGTAAGCGCGACGACGCCTTCAATCTTGTCGTTAAGCGACTCGCGTGTGCGGGTGACTGCCTGGCGCATCCGGTCGAAGACGCTGCGTTTTTCCGGTTGGTCGAGCGAGCCGAACAGGGTTTGGATCATGCTTGTAGTTTAAGACGAGAACACGTCACGAAGTGACCGCCTCCCGCGCAAGGGGTCTTAGCCTTACTCGTCACGGCCGGGGCGGGACATGAGCTCGCGGACGGCATCGGCGGCTGAGCGCTTGCCGTGCAGTACGGCATGCACCTGCTCGGTGATAGGCATGCTGACATTGTGACCGTGCGCGAGGCCGAGCGCGGCGTCGGTAGTGCGGACGCCCTCAGCGACCTTGCCGTTGAGACTCGCAACGATCTCCGGCAGGGCGCGTCCACGGCCCAGTTCCACCCCGACAAAGCGGTTACGGGAGAGGGCACCGGTGCAGGTCAGCACCAGATCGCCGATTCCGGCTAAACCCGCGAGAGTCTCGCGGCGGCCACCGCAGGCCAGTGCGAGTCGCGTGATTTCAGCGATGCCGCGCGTGACGATGGCGGCGGTGCTATTGTGGCCCAGTTCGAGACCGGCGACCGCACCGGCGGCGATGGCGATGACGTTCTTGAGTGCGCCGCCCAGCTCGACTCCGGTCACGTCGGTGTTGCGGTACAGCCGCAGTGTGTCGGTGGTGAGCATGGCTTGCGCCTGCTCTGCCTCGTGCATCTGCGGAAAGGCTACGGTGACTGCGGCGGGTGCGCCCGCGGCGACCTCCTGCGCGAAGGAGGGGCCGCTGAGCACGCCGGTGGGGTGCTGAGACGCCTTGACGCCGAGCGCATCGGCAATCACTTGCGTCATGCGCAGCAGGGTGCCGTCCTCAATGCCTTTGGCTGCGCTCAGCAGCACCGTCCCGTGATGCAGCAAGGGCGCAAGCGCGGCCACGGTGACGCGGATGTGTTGCGAGGGAACGACAAGCAGGATCGCGTCGGCGAAGTGGGCTGCCTGCTCCAGCGAGTCTGTAACTGTGAGCGCAACCGGTAGCGGAAAGCCGGGCAGGTAGCGGGTGTTTTCGCGTTGGGCGGCAAGCTCGGCGGCATGTGCGGGCGTGTGGGCCCAGAGAATCACTTCATGGTCGGGGCGTTTCGCGAGATTGAGTGCAAGGGCTGTGCCCCAGGAGCCCGCGCCGAGAACGGCAATACGGCTCACGCAGTCGCCCGCTTGCCGCTGCCGAAGCGGTACTCCGTACCCGCCAGCAGCCGCCCGATGTTGGCACGGTGCTTGAGGATGACAATGGCCGGGACAGTGACCATGACCGTGAGCACGGCCCATCCACGGCCCAAGTGCGGCGGGAACGCGAACGCCGCGACGGTCATGGCCGCTGCCCCGCATAGCGACGCGAGCGAGACGATGCGGAAAACTGCGAGCGTCAGGCAAAATACCGCGAGCGAGGTAAGCGCAACCGGCCACGCCAGCGCCAAGGCCACGCCGAATGCCGTGGCCACACCCTTGCCGCCGCGGAAGCCGAGCCACACGGGGAAGATATGACCTATTAAGGCGCACAAGGCTGCGAGCGCCCCAGCCGTGCTTACGTGCAGGGTGTAGGCGGCGTCATGCTGCACCCATCGCTCGGGCAGCATGGGCAGTACGCCTGAGGCAAATACGACTGCGACCCAACCTTTAAGTGCGTCGAGCGCAAAGGTCGCTGCTCCGAGGCCTTTTGCGCCGGAACGCACTACGTTGGTGGCACCGATGTTGCCGCTGCCCATCGTGCGGATGTCCTGCTTGCGGAAGGTGCGCACCAGCAGGTAGCCCCATGGGATGGAGCCGAGCAGGTACGCGACTGCGGCGATCAGCACAAATGGGATGGCGCTCATAGCAGGTTGAGTGTAGCGTATCGACTCGGTGTAACTCGCCAGGGTGGTGGCGTTCAGGCAATAAGTCGGATCAGCAATGAGGCTAACTTCACTCCGGAGATGCCTGCGATAACAAGCAAGAGCAGCTCTAAACAAAAAGTAGCTAAGACGATGATGTTCTGCATGCGATTCGATTGCTGTTCAGCTAGCGCCTATAGCCATCTTGTAGAGTTCCAACTTACCCAAATAAGGAACGCGCCAAGGAGCAGCGCAACCGGAACTGCCAAAAGATATCGTAGTAGACCGCCGCCGGCCTGTTTAATAATCGGCATTGCCATGCCTACCGGCAAATGAAGGTCATAGCAAATAACAGATCGGGAAGAGTCATGCGCGCCTATTCGGCTTAGCTTTGCCGCGCCATTTCAGGCTGGCCTCGTTATGCTTCTCAAGTACAGGCAAGCCGTGCGCCAAGATTTCTTCGCCGCATAGGATCGCGCGGGCTAGAGGCTCGCCGTCGATGTGGCGCTCGGCGGGTCGGGGCAGGTGGTTGTACCAGACGTCCCCAAACGCATGATCGAGGCAGATGCGCTTGAAGCAGTGATCGAAGTGGATGGGCCAGTGCCCTTCGTGGGCCAACCGCGGCAATACCGTTTCGGTCAGGTGCTTGAAGCGGGCGATCTGCTCCGCCCGCTCTTGCAACATAGAGGCTACTGCCGTTTCAGCAGCTGTTTGCGCACCATGTCGAGCGCGCGCTGGCTGCTGTACTGGCGGATGCGGTCGCGGTCGCCGGTGAAGCGCTCCTCGATTACCTCAGTGTTCAGGCCGTCGGCCACGGCAATGTAAACCAGCCCAACCGGCTTTTCTTCCGTACCACCAAGCGGCCCGGCGATGCCGGTGATGCCGATGCCCAAGGTGCTGCCCACTTTGGTGCGAATGCCGGTTGCGAGTGATGAGGCCACTTCGCGGCTCACCGCGCCGTTGGCGGCGATCAACTCGCGCGGCACCCCGGCGAATTGCGTTTTGAGCTCGTTCGAATAGACCACCGCGCCGCCCAGAAACGACCGTGACGAACCGCTGACGCTTGTAAGCCGCTGCGCGATCAGGCCGCCGGTGCAGCTTTCCGCCGTGGCAAGCGTTGCCCCGGCCAGCTCTAAGTGGTAGAGCACGATGCGCTCCAGCGATTCGCCTTTCGAGGAGTAGACGACATCATCAAGCTCTTCTTCAATTGCGCTTGCGAGCGCGTCCACACGAGCCTGGGCCGCTTCCTGCGTGGGCTTGGTGCAAATGAGGTTGAGCTGGATGTCGCCGAGGTGCGCGAGGATCGTGGTTTCCACGTCCTCATAGCGCTTGTAAATGGGTGCGATGCGGGCGTCACAGGCGGACTCGCCGATCATGGCAGCCTTGAGCGTACGGGTGGCAAAATAGCGGCGCGGGATGGCAGCACGGAGGCGCGGCAGCAGCTCGGCCTCAACCATCGGCTTAAGCTCGCTGGGCGGGCCGGGTAGAAGCACCACCAGCTTGCGATGACCGTTGTGTACAGTGTCGAGCCATTGCCCCGGCGCCGTGCCGGCGCTGTTCGGCAGCGGGTCTGCACCTTCGAGCACGTCACCCTGCTTGGTGTTGTTGTCGGTAATGGCGATACGGCGCGCGGCAAAGCGCGCGTACAGGGACGCGACAATTTCCTGGTTGCGGCGCAGCCGGATACCCAATGCTTCCGCTACGGCTTCGCGCGTCAGGTCGTCCTCTGTCGGGCCAAGGCCGCCCATGGCGATCACGATGTCGGCACGGTCGAGCGCATTGCGGACGGCGCTCACCAAGTGTTCGCGCCGGTCGCCGACGATGGTCTTAGCGGAGAGCTTGATGCCGAGCTGATTAAGCTGAGTGGTGAGATAGAGCGAGTTGGTGTCTTGCCGGTACGGCGTCAGCAGCTCGGAGCCGACTGCGATGATGTCACAGTTCATAGTGTCTTTCTGATGCTGTTAAGGCCTATAGCTCTGACCATCCTAGAACAGCCGCAAACCTTCCACACCTAGCGGAAGAGTAAATAGCGCATTGCCGGTTGCGACAACTGCCTCGCCGCCCGGCTTGAACGCGAGCCCTGCGATGCCGCTACCTGCGGCCACCAATTCGGCGGTGCCGTCGGGCGAGATCTGCACGATGCCGCGCCGGCCGGCTAGCGAGGCAGCTACATACACGTTACCGGCGACATCAAGCGCGATGCCTTGGGGGCGGCCCAGTCCGCGGTACAGCGAGGTTGCGGTGCCGTCTTCGCCGATGGTGTATACCGTGTCATAGCTTGAGGTGGTCGGTCCGGTTACAAATAACCGCCCGTCAAGGCCGAAGGCGAGATGGTAGGCGGAGATGGACGGCTCAAGGGTGGCATAGACAAAAATCTGTCGGTCGGGCGCAATCTTGAAGATGGTACCGCTCCGGTCGCCGACGTAGAGATTGCCCTGAGCGTCGAAGCAGACCCCTGTCGCGGTGCCCATACCTTCTGAGAAGTTCGACACTGCACCTTCCGGCGATACACGGAAGATGGTGCCGTCGTTGCGTGAGGAGACGTACAGGTAGCCATCCGGGCCGACTGCAAGGCCGGTGGCGTTGGTGATGCCGGTGACAAACGGTTTAGCTTCGCCGGAGGGTGTGATGCGGAAGACCGACACCGGAGTCTCCTTGCCGCGCGAGCCGGAAAGTGTGGCGTAAATGTTGCCGAACTGGTCCACAGCAGGGCTGGTGACCTGGTGGATGCCGGTAGCCAGAAGCCGGGCGATATCAACGGTCACACTGTTGCTTTGAGTTCCGTTGCGCAGGATGCGGAGCAGGCCGGTTTCGCCTTCGTCGGGCATACGAAGGGTGAGCCGGGTATCGCGGCTCATCAGCACACCGGCTGCCAGGTCGTTGAGCATGGCCACCGGCAGGTGCCCTGTGATCGGTGCCAGTTCCTCGCCGTGCACCTGGATTTCTCCGCCTGGTAATGCGGCAATGGGATGCACGTGCGTGATGCGGGGAGCGGGAGTTTGCGCAGGAGATGGGGAAGCGGGAGTGGGCGTATCAGGAGTCATGCTTCTTTTACTGTAGCGGACTTACTATGACGGACTGGGCGGCTACCACCAATGCCCGACGATGGCACAGACAATGAGCGCATACACCCCAGCTGCTACATCATCCATCACGATGCCGGTGCCGCCGTGCAACAATTCCAACTGCCGCGCAGGCCATGGCTTGAGGATGTCGAACAGGCGAAACAGGGCGAGCGCGAGCAGGGCGTGGGGCCAGTTGGCATGACCGTAGCCGCAGAAGGCAAGCAGCGCGGTCCATTGCCCGGCAACCTCATCGATGACGACATGGCCCGGGTCAACTCCCTGAGACTCGGACTCTACAAGCGATGCGGCCGGGATGCCGGTGACCAGTGCCAGCAGTGCGGCGAGCAGGGTGGCAGCGCGCAGGGCCGGGGGCGTAGGCTGCACCAGCCCGGCAAACAGCAGCCAGAGCACGACAGCGGCCACGCTGCCCCAGGTACCGGGGCCCGGCTTCAGAAAGCCTGCCCCGAAAAAAGTACCGACTGCCCAGGCCCAGGCGGTTCGCGGCGGGCGGGGTATCAGGTCATCGATCTCGTTCATTCGTCAGTCTTCGTCCTGTTCGCGGCTGTGCTGCGCGCCGTGTAAGCCTTCGAGCTCATCGAGTAGGTCCGGGTCATGTACGGGCGAGGAGATGACGTAAGCACCACTGGCCCATTTGCCCAAGTCGATGACCCGGCAGCGGTCGGTGCAGAAGGGGAACTCCGGGTCGATGGCGGTGACCAGGGTACCGCAGGTGGGGCAGCGCAGGGCTTTGATCTTTTTCTTCGGAGTCATTGTCGGGCCATTTAGAGAATTCGGGCTACCACATCGTAGTCATGCGCTTCTGTAATTTCGCATGTGTAGAACGTGCCTGGGACCAGGCTGTCGTGCTCGCCGAAGTCGTTCAGGTAGAGCTTGCCGTCGATTTCAGGCGCATGGAACGGGGAGCGCCCCTCCCATAGAAGGAGCGTTTCCTCGCTGGGACCTTCCACCAGTACCTGCACTTGTCGGCCTACCCATGTCTGCTTGCCTCGATTGGAGATGCCTTGCTGCAGCTTCATCAACGAACGGCGGCGGGCTTCGATGGTGCGGCGCGGAACTTTTTCGGTGAAGTCGAAGGCCTTTGCGCCTTCTTCATTGGAGTAGGAGAATGCGCCCATCCAGTCGAAACGCGCGTCTTTTACAAACTGCTTCAGGATGGCGAAATCTTCGTCCGTCTCGCCGGGAAAGCCGACGATGAAGCCGGTGCGAATCACCAGGTCGGGCACGATAGAGCGGGCTTTTTCAAGTGTCCGCAGAAAGATGTCCGCTCCGGCACCGCGCCGCATGTTCTTGAGCACAGCTGGCGAGGCGTGCTGGAGAGGGATGTCGAGGTAGGGGCAGATGTTGGCGTGGCGCGCCATGGTCTCAAGCAGGCGCGTGGTGATGCGATTCGGATAGGTGTACAGAAAACGCAGCCAGACCAGGCCGTCAATGGCAGCAAGGCGGTCCAGCAACAGGGCAAGGCCATCGCGCAGGCCCAGGTCTTCGCCGTAGCAGGTTGTGTCCTGCCCGATGAGCGTCAGCTCGCGCACGCCGCTCGCGACCAGACGTTGGGCTTCGGCAACCACTGACTCCAGTCGGCGCGAGCGGAATTTGCCGCGCAGGTTTGGGATGACGCAGAAGGTGCAGGGGTGATCGCAGCCCTCGGCGATCTTGATGTAGGCCGAGGCACGGCCAGTGGCGAGTAGGCGCGGGGTTTCGTCGTTGTACAGGTAGGTCGGCAGGGCGGCTGTCGCGCCGTCCCAGTCCGCGCGGTCAAAGCGGCCTTGCGCCTCGCGCAAATCGCCTTCCGGGCGGCTGGAATTTAAATTACCTACGCGGCTTGCAACCACTTCACGGCTTGTACTTGTTGAAAATGTTGATTCCGCTGCCGGATGCACAATTGCCGTGGGGCCAAGGATGGTGAATGGGGAAGTGACTTGCACCGGAACAGGCGGTTTCGTTAGCCCAGCAGCTTTTAGAATCGCGTCCAACTCGCCGGTGCCGACAACAGCGTCCACTTCAGGGATGTTCCGGCGAATTTCATCGCGGTAACGCTCCACCAGGCAGCCCGCTACGATCAGCTTTTGCGCGCGACCTCCGACAGCAGTCTTGTGCCCGGCCATTTCAAGGATTGTGTCCACAGATTCTTGTTTCGCCGAGTCGATGAATGAGCAGGTGTTTACCACCA
>CAXSHS010000023.1:0-35494 GCA_964237325.1 uncultured Acidobacteriaceae bacterium
CATGAACTTAGAACAAGCCATCGAGTTCATCGCCGAAGACGAACTGGTGAAAGTCACCCCAAAATCCTTGCGCCTGCGCAAAAAAATCCTGCAAGCCAACCGCCGCCCCCGCCGCAACTCCTCCCCTTCAGCCTGACGAAGGGGTCGGCTGCGAACGAGTTATTCTAACCGACGAAAGGGTCATCCTGCCGATGAAAGGGTCACTCTACCGATGAGTAGGGTCATCCTGCCAATAAAGGGTCACCCTGCCGACGAGGGGTCACTCTGCCAATGAGTAGGGTCATCCTGCCGATAAAAGGGTCACCCTGGTGACGAAGGAGTCACTCTGCCGATGAAAGGGTCATCCTGAGCGAAGCGAAGGATCTGCTTTCCCCTTGCCCTCCACGGAAGCTTCTCCTAAATAGTGTCATCCTGAGCGGAAACCGGCGCGCAAGCGCCGGTTGAAGTCGACCTGCTTTTCTCCTCATACCGGCACCCACCTCCGATCCTTCAACAGCTTTCCAACCCGTATCGAACCCCGACACCCTTTCCGGAGTCAAATGGAAGTGCAAAGCCGCCCTTTAGGCAGCTGCGCATCCAAGCCGACACAAGCATGGCGCATCAATCAGATCTCCACCCACCCAACCCGCGCGACCCGCAAGCCCGCAGCCGCCCGGCTTCGTCCGGTGCAAGCCCGCACCCCATCCACTGGATGGCCCGCGTCGAAGTGCTCATCCGCGTAGTCGTCCGCCTCTACCTGGGCCTGCTGGTGCTGGTTCTCCCCTGGCTCCCTTTTTGGACGCAGAACAACCTGTTCACCTATGGCCAGTTTTTACTGACAATCTCAGAAAACGGTTTCGTGCGCGGCGTAGTCTCAGGCATAGGCTTGCTCAACATCATCATCGCCGTCCTCGACGCAAAGTACGCCAAAGAGTTCTCCTGAAGCAGTTTTTTTCGCTGGTAGGAGGGGGTCACGGTGCCGCATTGGCTGGAGCCCGCCTCGCGAGCATTTTCCCCGTATGTCAACGGGAGAGACGAGCGTGACACAAAGAGTAGAGAGCTTCTGGCACTGGCGAGTCCACACGAGCCGTAAAAACATTCCGCTGCAGGCGGGTGCGATTGTTACACTACTTGTAGCAATATCTTTTTTTCTTAATGCATTGAGTGTACAGAAGTATCAACTGCATACACTAAGGGGTCTTTTTCTTCGGCCTACCTTTATCATTGCAATCCTTGTTCTGACGGCGTCTCAAATTTGTCTCGACTACATGGAATATAAAGTGCAAGTAAACATGCCAATCGAAAGTGGAAGAACTTTCTTGCTTAAGGGACATAAAATAATTCCGCAAATGTACAGGGAGATACACGGTACAGACTTACTGCTCCGCTTTTGGCATTGGCGACTTATCTATGTCGCTTTCGCTCTCTGGGCATCAGTACGTTGGCTCATAGTATGACAAAGCACACTAGATAGGGCGCGTAAAGCGATCTATTGATGTAGCCGTTCAAGCTTCGTAATGCCAGATTTTTAAACTGATAGGTTCGCCGCTCTCCAGCTGAACGGCCACTTGCTTAAAAAGTCTTTGTTCCCCCATGACAGAAGCCAGAGTACTCGGCTCACCTGTTCTAAATGACAAAACAACAGACCATTCCGGTGGTCCCGCAACAACTTCAAATTCCTCAAGCCGAATATCCATGACACCCGGATACAAATCCGCAACAAACTCGGTTGCGCTTTTACCGCATCCTTAACCCCGATCATCGTGCCTCCTCTGTCCCAAACTGGTCATCAGTCTACGTCTTAGCGACTTGCCGCGCCGAGTTACTGATAGAACCTGTGTCCTATTGAGGGGACGGTGTGAAGGAGATGCCGGCGTTTGTTTTGAGACACCGGACACTCTAAGCAAACTCCTTCAGAACATTCCAAACAGGGTCATCCTGAGCGCAGCGAAGGATCTGCTTTTACCCTATCTAAATTACTTACCCGCAGACACCGTCGCAGGCGGCGGAGGCACAATCCCGTTCATCCGCAGATACTCCACAATCTGCCCATAATGATCAAAGCCATGCACCCCTATCCAAGCCGCTTCAGTCTCCTTGGTCGTATTTGGCCCCACGCCGATATCGTCCACCGCTTCGTTCGAGTTCGCCGGTGTAATCGCGGCAACAGCCTTGTGTACAGCTGTAAATGACCTGGCAAGTGCCGCTACAATCTCGTCTTTACCTTTCAAGTCGCCGATAGCTTTAACATCCACGCTCGGCTCCGAGTTAGAGATATTCGCAGCAGTCAGGTAGTTGGACTGCGCCACATGCTTGACCTCATCGGCAAAGGTTCTGACTTTCTCAAAATCGGCACCCGGTATATGCAACGATGCCGGCGTAAAGTCATACTTTTCAGCGGGCATAGCCTTGGCCGCGCTCGTCATCTCCCCTTCAAATCTACCGATTAAATCCTCCGCTGCTTTCGCGGGGGATGTTACGGCGGCTGTGCTCGCCTTAGCCGCCTGCCCCTGTATCGCTCCTGCGCTTATAAAGCCAAGCACCGCGACCATCACAATCCTGCGCACCGTCATTGCCATCTTCCACCTTTACAAACCGTTCCAGACTACCAGTAGCTCCCCATCAGCAACGAACCTTATACCCTTGCGAGTGTTCTGTACCGGTCCCCTCCTGGAGGCCATGTAGTAAAGGTTGCAGCCTCACAATGTCACACACAGAACCATGTCATCCGTCGAACGGTCTGCGGAAATCACTTCTCGCCATGGATGAGTCAGGGTCTTCTTACAACCCTTGCTTCAAGTAACCTAACGCTCAACTCTGGATACTTTCATTGCAATCGAATATTTCGATGTCTGTCGAAATTCAAGGAGATCTGTCTACATATTCGCCTTCCCAGATATAACTACCTTCAGCTTCATGCAAGCTCTTCGAGCAGGACCGAAGCTCGCCGAAACTCAGACTTACCTCAAATTCATTGGCATTTAGGCATTCTGGAAGGCAAACCGGTCATAGGCACAAACCCGTAAACAACAAGCCAAAACTTTGTTACCGCCGTTCCCGCGACTTTGTCACCCTATTTAGCACCTTGAAAACAGCACCGCCTTTGCAGCAACCATATGAAAGGAAGGTTACAAACACACAAAAAACACCTGTTTTCAGCTAAAATTCACCTAAAAAACACGTCCCACACCCTCCCCCAAAAGTGTCAAAAAACAGCTCGAAATCACCCCTCAAACCCGCGATACACAAACGAGCCCAAATACCATCCATCAATGAATTTGTAAGGCGTCTCCCCGGTCGTGTAATGCCCGCAAGGCAGCACCCGCGACTCGAACGCAATCCCCAGCCGCCTGAAATCCTCCAGCACCTGTAACGAAAACTCCGGCAAAAACGTCAGGTCGTAGGTCGCATGCACCACCAGCGTCCGCCGCTGCCGCTTCAGCGCAGTAGCCGCATACTGGTGCATGAAATTGGCCGGGCTGATCGCCCCCCAAAGCCGGTTCAGCCGCTCCTGCGTTAGCCCCGCCTGCTCAAACGCAGCCCGGATATGCCGCGTGCTCTGCCCGGTCCACACCACGTCGCCGAACGAAGTCGAAGCATGGTTATAAGCGCACACCTCAAGCCGTGGGTCGTGCGCCGCCGCCAGAAACGCATAGCACGACCCCAGCGAGGTTCCCAGCACACCGAACTGCGTGTACCCCTGCGCTGCAAGCCAGTCCACGCAGCACCGGATGTCCACCACCGCCTGCCGACAAGCCGCCAGCGTCCGCCCTATATTGGATGAAACCGCATAATCCGACCGCTCCAGCTCGGCAGGCCGCCGGATGTCGTGATAAGGCTTTGAAAGTCGCAGCGCCGATACGCCGAACCGGTTGAAGATGGTACAAAGCGCGTTGTGGCTGAAAGCATCCGCATTCCACTGCGGCATCACGATGATGGCTTTGCGCGGCTGATCGCCTGTCTGCTTGTCCGCACGCGCCGGGTACCAGCGCGCATTCACACGGTCATTCTCAGGAAAGGGCGTCCGCACCGGCGAAGTAAACCGCAGAAACTCCGCAACCGGCAGCTCTCCACGCTCCGCCATCGCCCGAAACTCCGCATCCTGAGCCAGCGTCTCCGGCCTCACATTGGTAGGGAACAGTTGCGGATGCCGCTCCTCCAGTACATAATCCGTAGGCTGCTCATACCCGAAGAAGCGCGAACTATCTTGCACAATCAGCTGGTTCATCCACAGCATTGCCCGTTCCGCCCGCTCAAACGGCAGCGTATCACCCGCACTCTGCCCTTGAAAAACTGCGTCACCCGATGCTGTTCCCGCTAAAAAAGAAGTGTCACCCTGAGCGGAACCCGCCGAAACAACGGCATCATTCTGAGCGGAACGCGCTAGAAAAACCGTGTCATCCTGAGCGGAGCGCAGCGGAGTCGAAGGACCTGCTGTCTCCTTCGCATACCCTGCGGCACCTGCATTAGCCGAAGCCTCTCCCAGCCACTGCATATCCTTCGGCAACACATCCCGCAGCCACTCAAACCCCCACTCCACAGGCCGCACAATGCGGTTCTCATCCCGCGTCGTTAAATCGGTTTCCCAGGCAAACATCCACTTCGCATAGCGCTCTTTCAGCATCAACTCCCATGCTACCGGAGCCGCTGAAGACTAGGCAGGCAGCTCCGAAGTGCTCGGGTAATTGTGCTGTTCCCGCCCGACATCGGCGTCGTACTTCACCGTGCTCTTGAACAGCTCATATCGCCCGTCGCGGAACTGCTTGCCATGATCCCGCAGTGCCGCCATCTGCGTTTCACCTAGCGGCTTGAAGTTCCGCAGGATCTCCAGATTCTGATCCAAGACGCCCATCGAGTCCATCCCGGACACAGTCACTGACACCCCGGGCACGCTCATCGCATACGACAGCGCCTCGGTCGGCGTCAGCGCCCCATGCACAATCGGCTCGCCCGAGCCGCCCATACTCTTCATCCCGAACACTGCCATGCCCTTCTGTATCGCCACCGGCAGCACCTGCCGCTCGAACGAACGGTAGCTTGGATCGAACGGATTAATCGGCATCTGAACCGTATCAAAGTGGAACCCGCGGTTCAGCATATCCAGGTGGATCGACGGATTCTTGTGCCCAGTAAACCCCACAAACCGTACCTTGCCCTGCTGTTTGGCAGCCGTCAGCGCCTCCAGCACCCCATCTGCCTCATAGTGCTTCTCAGGGTCGTTGTAGTACACCACCTCATGCACTTGCCACACATCCAGGTGGTCGGTCTGTAGCCGCGTCAGTGACTCCTCAAGCATCTTCATAGCTACGTCTTTCTTGCGGCCATGCGTACATACTTTTGTCATCACAATCGCCCGGTCTCGCTTGCCCTTCAGCGCCGTGCCGGTGCGCTCCTCACTCATCCCCTTGTGGTACTCCCAGGCATTGTCAAAGAAGTTCACCCCGTGGTCCATAGCCTTGGCAACCATCTCGTTCACTTCAGACTGCCCGGCTACAGTACCCAGATGAAAGCCGCCCATTCCTAGAATGGATACCTGTAGACCAGTACTTCCCATAGCCCGCTTCGGTATTCCAAACGTGCCTGTGGAGGTTCCACCGTACTCACCCGCAAAGTTCGGTACCAATGGATTTTGCACCTTCACGCTGTCAGCTGCCCCTTTTGCATAGGTAGCCTGCGCCTCACTCTGGATTCCTGGAACTACTACCGCTGCTCCCGCCACTGCCGCTCCTTGTAGAAAGCGCCTCCGTGACACTTCTCCCTGCAACTCTTCACTGGTCTTCGACATAAGTTTCCTTTTCAATTTGCGCTTGATTCATCTACAAAGCTAGTCTGGCTGGAAGCTTGCTGAAACTACTTTCACCTGGCGTTATACGCCGGGAGAGTCTTTCACTTGCGGGTAGGCCCGGCCTGTATTTTGTGTCTCGTAGATCATCTGCTTCACCTCTACCTGCTCCAGGTCGAAGGGGAACTCGTGGGCAATCCTGGCTTCCGGGTTGTCGAACTTGATAGAGGTTTTGTACAACTCGAAATGCCCGTCGCCCGCGTACGGCTTCGCCCGCTCCCGCAGCTTCTGCATTTCTGCCTCATTCAGCGGCGTAAAACCTTGCGCGACGGCCAGGTTTTGCTCCAGGATCGACATCTCGGATACTCCGGTGATGGTCGTTGCCACCGGTAAGCTCATCGCGTAATGCAACAGTTCCTGTGCAGTAAATACGCCTTTTTGTACCGGCTCGCCATGGCCGCTGATAGGCTTCATGCCCAGCGCTGCGATTCCGCGTTTCTGCAATACCGGCAGCACCTTTTGCTCAAAGCTATGGAAGTTCGCGTCAAACGGGTTGAGCGGCATCTGCACCGCGTCGAACGGGAAGCCCGTGTTCAGCATTGCCAGGTGAATGTCCGGGTCTTTGTGCCCTGTAAAACCCAGAAACCGCACCTTGCCGGCCTTTTTCGCCGCCAGCAGTGCCTCAGCCGCGCCGCCCGGCCGCATAAACAACTCCGGGTCGTTATCAAAGCTCACCCCGTGCACCTGCCACAAATCCAGGTGGTCGGTTTGCAGCCGCCGCAGGCTTTGCTCCAGCATTTGCGTAGCCAGCGCTGCATCGCGGCCATGGGAGCACACCTTGGTCATCAGGAATGCCTTCTCCCGTATGCCTTTCAACCCTTTGCCGAGCCAAACCTCAGACTTGCCCCGGTTGTACTCCCAGCAGCAGTCATAAAAGGTGATGCCGCCGTCCATTGCCTTATGGACGATCTCGACAGCTTCCTCTTCCCCTGCAGCAGCGCCCAGATGGTGCCCGCCGAGGCCTATTGCTGAAATTTCAACATCAGTTTTGCCAAATCGCCGCATCGGGATTGTAGTCTTCGTAGCCATGGTATTGGGATGCAGGCTGTTGTTAAGACAAATGGCGCCTAGTGCCCTGCGTCACCCCTTTTGTTTCATTTGCACTAGAAATATCTCTCAACTTGCCGATAATGCCGAAGGATGCAGAACATCATTTCCAGGGCTCCTTTAACGCCGACGCTTTCACCTGACTTCGTGCATCTGTTAGCCGGCCAGGACAGTGCACGGCGTGAGCTTGAGCAGAAACTGGAGCTGACACAGACGCTGAACGAGACCAGCCGCCTCATCCTTGAGTCAGCCGGCGAAGGGATTTACGGTCTGGATGCGAATGGGTTTACAACCTTTGTCAATCCCGCTGCTGAGCGATTAACAGGTTGGAGCTCTGCTGAAATGCTGAATAAGCCTCAGCATCTTCTCATACACCATTCGCGCAGCAATGGTGAGCCTTATCCTCGTGAGCAGTGCCCCATCTACGCTGCTTTGCATGATGGAGAGACGCATCATTGCGATACAGAGGTCTTTTGGCATAAGAATGGCAGCAGCTTTCCCGTCTCCTATACCAGCACGCCTATCTTTCGCGATGGCAAACTCACTGGTGCTGTCGTGGTTTTCCGCGACATCTCGGAACGGAAGCGGCTCGATATATGGGAAGCGGATAAGACTGCCATTCTCTGCTCTATTACCAGTCACAAGGAACTTCATCTCGTTCTAGCTACCATCTGCGATGCATTTATCGCCTGCCACCCTGCGGCCGCCATTGCCTTTCACCTGCGCAACGGCTCATCCCTCCTGCCGGTCGCCCATGCAGGGCTTCGAACCGTGCTGTCTGCCCGGCACACACCCGCGCAAGATATTGCGCAGAACAGCCTTACCTACGAAGCCGCCTTCCATAACCGGGAGGTCTATGCGGAGCGTGGCTCGAGAAGTGTCTCTGAGCTTGAAGACGCTACGTTCGACCGTTGCTGGGCTATCCCCTTGGCCTCTGACACGGGTGAGGTGCTCGGCACCATGTCCGTTTGGCGGAAGGGTCTGGAGCCACTTTCCAATGTGGAAGGGGAGCACGTCCGCAGTGCCTGCGACATGGCGCGCCTTGCGGTCGTGCTCCGCAAGCTGCATGACGAACTCCGCCATCAAGCCCAGCACGATGCCCTTACCAGCCTGCCCAATCGGCTTCTACTGGAAGACCGGCTTGAGCAAGCGATCAAGCAGGCGCGCCGCCGAGCAACGTCGGTTGCCGTTTGCTACCTCGATCTTGATTGGTTCAAGCACATCAATGACATACTGGGTCACGCAGCCGGTGACGCGCTGCTTCAGCACGTCGCCGGGGTGCTCCGCCGTCATCTTCGCGACTTTGATACCGTTGCCCGTCTCGGAGGGGACGAGTTCATCCTGGTGCTCCCCGACATTGCCGTGCAGGCGGAGGCTGAAGACATCTGTGCTCGCGTGCTTTACGAGATATCTCAAACCATGCACCTCGGCGGGCAAGCTATCAAACCCGCAGCCAGCCTCGGCATCGCTCTGTTTCCCCTCCACGGGGAAGCTCCGGACATCCTGCTCAAGCGGGCCGATATAGCGCTCCACCGGGCAAAGCAGGCCGGGCGCAACCGTGTGGAAGTTTTTAACGGTACGCTCGAGGTTGACAGGCAGCGGGCCTCACAAATCCAGACCGCCCTTCCGCTTGCGCTTGAACGCAACGAGCTGTCTCTTGTCTACCAGCCGCTCTTTGACGCTGACAGTGAGATCTTCGGGTTTGAAGCTCTCCTCCGCTGGCAGCATCCTGTGCTCGGCTTTATCAGTCCAGATTGCTTCATACCGCTAGCTGAAGAAACCGGTCATATTGTTGCTATCGGCGAGTGGGTTCTTCACAAAGCATGCCAACAGGCACAGATTTGGAACAAGGGCGCGGACAAACCCATACGTATTTTTGTCAATGTGTCTGGCGTTCAGCTCGGCAAGCCTGATTTCGCTGCCGTAGTCACCAGGACGCTTGCTGCGGCTAGCCTTCATCCAAGCCTGCTTGAGCTTGAGATTACCGAGACCTGGTACGTGGATACGCTTCGTGCATGCAGTCAGCTGCAAGGCTTCCGCGAACTCGGCATCGGGATCGCCATTGATGATTTCGGCAGCGGACATGCATCCTTCGGCTATCTTGAAGATCTACCCGCCGATACCGTCAAGATTGATCGCTCATTTATCGCCCGGCTTGACGGAACCGCTCGCGGTGCTGCTACCGTTCACGCTATGGTTGCCCTGGCGAAGCAGCTTGGCATGAAAGTGGTGGCCGAAGGTGTAGAAACAGAGTCACAGCGCGATGAACTTCTGCGTGCCGGCTGTTCCTTCTTACAAGGCTACTTCTTTGCACGTCCCCTCTCATCCGAGGCTGCCTGTGCTCTTGTCATGGAGCATGGGAAGTTCGTGTCGGTTGCCACAGCCCCCATGCCCGCGCTCCCGATGCTGCCTGCGTCCAGTCACCGGATGAACATCTCTCAAGCCATGGGATAACAGTCCCATGCTGGGACGCTCACGCGCATCCACCGCAGCAAATAGACCGGGAATCTGCTTCAACCCGTACTGCATCCCACCGAGATGCCTGCGCTCCCCCATCCCTCCAAACAGAACCAGGACCATCTCACGGCACCTATCACCGACCCGGTCGAGTCCGCCAAGGCCGCCGGCCTCCGCTACGTCTCTGACACCAAACCGGGTATTCACCGCCACAAGCGCGGCAAAACTTTTCGCTATACCAACCCGGATGACACCCCAGTCCGCGATGAGAAAACACTGGCCCGCATCCATTCCCTCGTCATACCACCTGCGTGGGAGGATGTCTGGATTTCTGCCCAGTCCAATGGGCATCTTCAGGCCACCGGCCGCGACGTAAAAGGCCGCAAGCAGAGCCGCTACCATCCGCGCTGGCGCGAGCACCGCGATGAAACCAAGTACGAGCGCATGACCCACTTCGCCCGAGCCCTGCCTATGATTCGCGAGCATGTGGAGCACGACCTTGCCCGCCCCGGCCTGCCCCGCGAAAAAGTGCTGGCCACTATCGTTTCCCTCATGGAGCAGACGCTGATCCGAGTCGGCAATCAGGAGTACGCGCGCGATAATAAAAGCTATGGCCTAACCACTATGCGCAACAAGCATGTTGAGGTCGAGGGCTCGCAGATCACCTTCACCTTCAAGGGAAAATCGCACGTCAATCACACCATCAACCTGCGCGACCGCCGTCTCGCCGGCATTGTCAAGCGTTGCGCCGACCTGCCCGGATATGAGCTGTTCCAGTACCTAGATCATGACGGTACCCACCATCACATTGACTCGTCCGATGTTAACCAGTACCTCCATGACATCTCCGGAGAGCACTTTACGGCGAAGGATTTCCGCACCTGGGCAGGTTCTGTGCTGGCCTGCGACCTGCTTAAGGAGACTGGCCCGTTCAGCTCTGCTGCCGAGGCCAAGCGCAAGATTGCCGAAGCCATCAAGCAGGTTGCCGGCCGATTGGGCAATACCCCCTCGGTGTGCCGCAAGTGCTACGTCCATCCTGCTGTGCTTGAGGCTTACCTGGGAGGTACTACCATGACCGCGGCCAGAAAAAAGTTGGATGAGGAAATAGAAGAGCGGAGCCACGCCTTACGCGACGAGGAGCAGGCATTGATCGACCTGCTGGAGCAGAGGCTTATCCTGGAAGCTACTGCTTGACGGGAGAGAGCGCCGGTACCGGGAGGAAAACGCAAGCTGCCGCTCTCTGCGCGGTTCTGGTACTAACCGGCTGTTGGATCGCTGTGCTGGTCAGAACGAAATCATGGCCTTTCATCAGTGATGCCGTTCTCATGCGGTACGCTGATTTTTTGCTTCACCATGGCATGGTGCCCTACCGGCAAATTGTAGATGTGAACCTACCGGGCAGTTATGTTCTCGACAATGTTGTCACTCACATTTTTGGGGTCTCAGCATTAGCTTGGAGATGTTTTGATGTTGCACTGACAATTGGTGCACTGGCTTGTTTTTTAGCTTTGACCGGGAGAAAAGACTGGCATGCGGGTGTCTTCGCAGGCTCCCTGTTCGCGCTGATCCATGCAGGGGATGGCGTGGCCCAGGAAGCGCAGCGCGATCTTGTCATGACCGTGCTGCTGATGGCCGGTTTGACGGCTCTCTTTAGAAGTAGACTCTGGCCGGCTTTTCTCTTCGGACTTTGTTGCGGAGCGGCAAGTACTCTCAAACCTCAGGCACTGGTTTTTCTTTTTGCGGTTGTTTTCATGGGCCAATTCGGCCTGGGCGGAAGAATCAAAATTTTCTTTGTAGCCGCTGTCGGAGCCTTTCTACCCCTGGCAATTATAGGATTATGGCTTTGGCACCAGGGTGCGCTTTCTGCTTTTTTCCAAACTGCGAACGGACTTATGAGGTACCACGCCGGTATGGCGCGGCATACCCCTGCGTTTCTTATCACTCATGCCGTTCCAGGTTTCATCATCCCGCTTCTAGTGCCTGCATTCACCCTGCTGATTACCAAGGGCGATTGGCGCTGCCCAAAGCAGCAGGTAGCTCTTTTCGGGATTGCCTTTGGAGTTTTCTCGTTTTGCCTTCAAGGTAAGGCGTATCCGTATCATCGCTATCCACTGCTCGCTTTTTCTTTGTTGCTGGTTACACTTGAGTTGCAGTCTGTCTTGACTTCATGGGTGCCCGGCAAGTTACTTCGTCTGGAGTCAGCATGTGCCTGGTTTCTACTGGGATACGGCGCGCTATGGCTGGTACCAGCCTCCACGGCAAAGGCTCTTCGGTATGACTGGCGCTCTCAGCCTTCTCTCAATCAACTGCAGGCCGATCTGACGCAAGTACGTGCAATGCTAAGTTCCGGCTCGCAGCCGGGAGCCGCCCTGGATAGGAACGTGCAGTGCATGGACACAATAGCCGGGTGCATTACAGTGCTCAACAGAATGCAGCTGGTACAAAGTACGGGCTTTCTTTATGACTGCTATTTCTTTGCGCCTGGTAGCAGCAGTGTTAAAGAAGATATGAGAACGCGCTTTCTTGCACAGATCAGGCTAAATCCCCCGAAGGTGTTTGTCATTACAGACAACTGGTGCCTAAATTTGCCCAGCGGCTACGAAAAGCTTCAGCAGTGGCCGGCATTTACACAATTTCTCGATGCGAACTATGCCATCGTGAAGCAGCGCAGCTGGTCAAGCTGGAACAAGCGGACTTTTGCGACATGGCCATTTGGCTATCGGGTATATGTGCGGCAGACTGCCATGGCTTCTCCTAATTTCAGCGAGTAGTAGACGCTACTTCCTGCGGCAAATCAGCATGCCCCGGTTGTTTCGCTAACAGTCGACGGAAATTCTGGGCACACGGGCCGCGATGCCGCACAGCACTTCGTAGGGAATCGTCCTGCACATATCGGCCATCTCCCATGCGGTTACCGCCCCTGCGCTTTGCGAGCCAAGCAGCACAACCTCATCGCCAATCTCAATTCCGCCCACGCCGGATACGTCCACTACAGTCTGGTCCATCGACACACGCCCGATTACCGGCACTTTTTGCCCGTGCACCAGCACCGTCCCGCAGCCTGACAACTCGCGCCGCAGCCCATCCGCATACCCCACCGGCAGCAGTGCCAGCCGCATGGCCCGTTGCGCTACAAACGTCTGGTTGTAGCCTACAGCTGTACCTGAACGTACCTCTCGCAAGGAGGTCACCTGTGTTTTCCAGGCAAGCACCGGTACCAATTCAAGCCCAATGGGATGACTGAAACGTATGGGAACTCCGTACAAGGCCAGTCCAGGCCGCACCAGCAGCGACGAGCCAGCCGCGCGCGCCAGCTCTGCCAGTGCCTGTAGGCCTACGCTGGCCGTAGCATTGGCGGAGTTGCCTGCGTGCACCCATCGCGGTTGCATCCCCGCTTCTTGCAATTGCGCAAGTGCCTTAGTAAACCGCTCCAGCTGCGCGCCCGTCACCGGTCCTGGCTCCAGGTCGTCGTTCAGCATTTCAGGAGAGGAAAAGTGTGTCAGTACTCCTTCAATCCATACAGGCGAGTCGCGCCTAAGCCCCTCCAGAAGCTTGGCTAGAGGAGGCCCCGGTGCCACCCCTTGCCGACTCATACCCGTATCGATTTCAAGGTGCACCGGTACGGTTCGAGCTGTCAGCCCCGCATGCCGTGCCGCTGTCTCCAGCAGCCGCAAGTGCCACGGTTCCCAAACCTGCGCCGTAAGCCCATGCTTCAGCACGGCATCTTCTTCACCCGCAAAAAAACCGGACATGACCAGCACACGCGGCTCTGGCAAGCCATGGCATGCTCCCTGCAGCGCAGTAGCCTCTTCGACTGAGGTCACTCCCAGCCAGCGCGCGCCCCCTGCTGCAAGTGCCCGTCCGCATAGCTCCAGACCATGCCCATAGGCATTGGCCTTGATGACCGCCAACAATGCCGCGGGCTCACGCAGCCCCAGCCCCGCACCCCGGCGGACGTTCTCTTCCAGCAACCGGTAGTTTGCAAGGAGAGAGCCAAGCCGGATTTCAGCGACAGTGGGCCGCATGCCTGAGCATTTCTCCTAAAGTGTCAGTAGCCAAGTGTTAAGGGAATTACTGGGGTGGGTTAGCGGTAGTCGGTTGCGTTTGCTCCGGAGCCTTTGACTCTAAACCCTTGTGGAGCAATGGAATGTGAAACGGAAGGGCCGCGTTGGACTTCTTTTCAGACGCGCCCGCCGCTACCCCGGAGCTCTCTCCGCTGGCCGCTGCCCTGCTACCCTCCAGCTGGTCCACCAAAGCGGTTCGTTGCGCGCTCACGCAACTCCAGCTATTATGCGTGCGCTGATACACGTGGGTAAACACGCCGCGTTCGTCCCGCGTGCGCTGCGCCTCCTTCAGCTGGAGCATGTACGTGCCTTCCACTACGGCTACATCACTGATCACTCTCACAGTGACAACCTTCTGCTCTACAGAAAGCAGTCGCTGAGGCAGCCCTGACAAGGTGTCGGCAATGGACTGGTTGCGTGTCGTGATCGCTGCCTTAGCTGAGACATCGATAAAAGTGGGAGCCAGCAGATTTTCCAGCGCGTACTGGTCCTTGCCTACCAGCGCCACGCTCCAACTGTCTTCGAGCTTCTGAAATTCAAGGATTAGCGGCGGCTTTGCTTGTGTTTGGCGCTGTTCTATTTGCGCTGTGGCCGGGGGCACCAGGGCTATTAAGGAGCAGCCTGCAGCTATAGCAATTGCAATGCACGAAAAACGGACCATATCTAATCTTTAGTCTACGCACCTTCGTACCTGCCTCCATGCAAGCATGAGCACTGCCGGACTACGCATAGTCTCACCCGTACTCTAATATATTTGCAGGCGCACCATTCTTTTGGGGACTTCCGCATTGAAAGCAACCGTCACCACACCGCCCAGAGCACCCGGCGTTATCCCGCAGGATACTGAGCTCGTTGAGACCCTCTCCCGGACGTTTACCGTCAGCGGCCAGTCCATGCTTAACCTGCTGGATGAAAAGCCTATGCTGCTCATCTTTTTGCGTCACTTCGGCTGTTCCTTTTGTCGCGAAACTATCCATGATGTCGGCAAGGCCAAGCCTCAGCTGGATGCGCGCGGCGTCCGTCCTGTTTTTGTCCATATGGCCACTGCTGACCGAGCCGAACCGTTCTTCAAACGTTATGGCTTAGCCGGCGTCCAGCATGTTTCCGATCCTGAGATGAAGCTCTACACTGCCCCCGTATTCCATCTGCTAAAGTCCACCGTGCTGCCGCACTTCTTTGGAGCCAGCGCTTACCTCAAGCTGGCCAAGCGCGCCTTGTGGCGTTACGGAGCCGGCTCCCCTGGCAAGGAAGACCCCACCCAGCTCCCCGGCATCTTCTTCCTCAAAGACCGGGCTATCTACCGCGCTTTCCGCCATAACAACCTGGGCGACCGCGTCGATTACTCCATGTTCGGCAGCTAGGCTATCTGCCTGTGCAGTTCGCGACACTTTATGGCATGTACTGGTTGTAGGTGACACTCAAGGCCAAATGCAAAAGGCGCGGAGTGCCTGCCGGCCGCGCAGGCGGTCTTGAGTTTTCCGCAGTTTCCAGAGAGCTAAGGGTGCGCCGACGGGTCTTTACCGGCGTACCCTTACTTCTATATACATGGCGACTACCCAGGACATCCAGTTCGAGCGCGGCCTCCCTGCCGCTGTTGACGCCGAGCGATCCATTCTCGGTGCCATCCTGCTTGATAACCATCTCTACAACGAGGCTGCCGAGCGCATCACCCAGTCTGACTTCGCGCTGGAAGCGCACCGCCGCATTTACTGCCGCATGGCTGAGCTTATCGACTCGGGCCGCGCCGTTGACATCATCACCTTGCGTGACATGCTGTCGCAGTACAAGGAGGTTGAGGCCATTGGCGGTGTCGCCTATCTTGCCTCGCTGACGGAAAACCTGCCGCGCCGCTTGTCTATCGATGAGTACGTCCGGATCGTCAAGAACAAGTCCCTCCTGCGCCAGCTCATCCAGGTCTGCTCCGAGGCCATTACTCAGGCCGCCGACCAGTCCGACGACGCGCTCGACGTGCTCAATGCCGCCGAATCCAAGCTGCTTGAGGTCACCGAGCACGGCGTCCAACGCGGCTTTGCGAGCATCCCTGAGATCGTGCGCGGATCGTTCGGGTCCATAGACCAGCTATTTGCCGAAGGCCACCGCGAGGTTACCGGACTCGAAACCCACTTCAAGGATTTCGACCGTATGACCAGCGGCTTGCAAAAGTCGGAGCTCATCATCATCGCAGCCCGCCCATCGATGGGCAAAACCGCATGGGCCATCAATATCGCGCAGAACGCGGCCGTGCGCGGCGGGTCTGTTGTTGCTGTCTTTTCACTTGAAATGTCGAAGGAATCGCTGCTCCGTCGCATGCTCGCGTCGGAAGCACTGGTGGACCAGCAGAAAATTCAGAAGGGTTATACCAGCCGCGAAGATCAGGAGCGCCTTACCGAAGCTTTGGAACGACTCACTGAGTCGCACATCTTCATCGATGACACCCCGGCTATTTCGCTGACGGAGATGCGGGCGAAAGCAAGACGGCTTCGTCAGATGCATGGACGCCTCGACCTTATAGTCATCGACTACCTGCAACTCATGTCCGGCGGTTCTCCCGGCGGCATCGGTGCAGCCGCGAAACGCTACGAAAACCGCACGCAGGAAGTCTCTGCTGTTTCGCGAGGATTGAAAGCCCTGGCCAAAGAGCTCGACCTGCCGGTCATTGCTTTATCGCAACTCTCAAGAGCGAGCGAGCAGCGCGGCGGCGATAAAAAACCCATGCTCTCCGACCTCCGTGAGTCTGGCTCCATCGAGCAGGACGCCGACGTAGTCGCCTTCATCCACCGCGAGTCCTACTACAACAAAGACGAAAACGGCCAACCTGACCCTGAGACGGAGGGCAAAGCCGAGATTATCATCGCGAAGCAGCGCAATGGGCCCACCGGGTCTGTCCATCTAGCTTATCTAAGCAAGTGCACCAGGTTTGAAAACCTTGCCTTTGGGGGCGAGTGAAAGTAAACAACTCTTTCTTATTGACGTGGAGGCAATGTGTATACCAAATTAGACCTGCTTTTTTCTGGCTATGACGTTCACTCTACAGCAGAGACGTACAAAGAAGATTTGAAAATAGCTGTGAGAAAGATTCCTTCTGCGGATTTCGTTGCTAGTGACATCGATCTGACGGCTAAGGTGGTTTCGGCTTACGATTTAAATGTACCTGTGTTAGGTGAGGATATAGAAGCTTCTGAGGAGGATGTTCAGGTAGATGTAAGCCATGATGTAAGACGTATGCGGTGGAATAAAGATGGTAAGCCAATACATGTTTTAGGTAAAAGAATTGCCATTCACGTTCCTTATCACGGTAATAAAGGGTTCTTCTTTGTGCGCCCAAGCACGTTTAGCCTAAATCCTCCCCTTGCACAAGTCGACTCACAGGAACTAAGGCTGGTATACGAAATTCCGAACGACATGCCGATAGACGTGACTGCAGCGTATAAAAAAAGCATCTCCGAGATAAATACGAACCTTGGATTTCTGAGATCGTCTATAAGTAATTTGGCCCAACAGCTCGAGGCATTGGCGCTCAATCAGGTGCAGCAAAGGAGCGTTGCCCTCGTAAACTCACTCGGACTCCCTATCAGGAGGAGCGACGAAGGCCGCAAGATCGCACCGGCAGTACGACAGGCTGTGCCTCAGCCGGCTGCGTCTGATAATTTGAGTTACTGGGACGCTTTTCTTTCGCATGCCAGCGAGGATAAAGACGATATTGCTCGGGATCTAGCAGCTATTCTCGAAAAGGCAGGCTTTCGTATTTGGTTTGATGAATTCACCCTGAATATAGGTGATTCTCTGCGAAGGAGTATAGATCGTGGGCTAGCGAGTTCTAGATACGGGATTGTTATTCTTAGTACAAGCTTTTTCGCAAAACATTGGACCAACATCGAGCTAGATGGTTTGGCTACCCGAGAAATCGGAGGTGGAAAGGTGATTCTTCCTGTATGGCACAATGTCGATTTAAACGAAGTAAGGCAATATTCACCAACTCTCGCCGATCGAGTTGCGGCAAAAACAAGTCTGGGTTTGGCAAACGTCGCAGCTCAAATTTCCAGTGTTTTGAGAAAGCACTGAAAGCTGGAACGGTCGGTTGGTCAACGATCAAAAAAGCTGGGTACCCCACATCTCGAAAAGCGAGATGTGAGCCTTTGCACCGTCTCCCATTGCAAAACAGCTTCTACTCTCACAACTCCCGTCAAAGTACCGCGTGAGCTGTAACCCTCGCATTCTTAACGCTAGCCTTTTCATCTCCAGCGAGCTCGGCTACCCCACGACTCCCACCCTTCCCAGGCCCAACTCCAATCAACACATCCGCCGAAATCCCCAGCCCCGCGCTCAACCTTCGAATCATCTCCAATGTAAGCGGCCTCTTCGCCGTCATTACCTCCGACACTCGAGCCCGGCTCCCAATCATCGGCTCCAAATCCTTCCGGCTCAATCCCTGCTGCTCCATCCGAAACTCAATCGCCGTAATTGGGTCTGGCGGGTTCATCGGAAAGTGTTCAGTTTCGTAGGCATCGACTAGCGTAGCAAGCACATCCAGCTCATCACCTTCCGGGCTGCCCCAAACCGCGCCCATCAATTCACTGATTCGTGCCACTGCCTTTCTATGATCCTGCTTCGTCCGAATTGGATGAATCTGTATAGCGGTACTCGTCATACTCCACCTCCCTGGCATCGATTTCGTCGTACTCCTCATGCGTCCCGAGCCATTTGATCAGCAGCACTTGATATTTGTAGTCGATGGCAACGATCAACCTGTAGTGATTGCCTTTTATGTTGAAAACGACACGCTCAGCGGAAAGAACACTCGCTGACCTATGCTGCTGCTTCAGCTCCGCCGAACTCTTCCACTTCGCCCGGCGCACATCAGCATGCCAAACATCCAAATGCGCCTGAACCCCCTCTTGCAGCTTCCGCTCCACCCTGTTCCGCACAAAGCCAAGCAAGGTATTACGAGCAATTACTCTCACAGAATCATCCTATCCTGCTCCCGCCCTGGGAGCAAGCAGTCATCCATTTAGTCATTCCATGGACCGTCCACATGTAGCAAAAGGTAGAGTGCGGTTCACTACGCGCAAAGGCCGGGGAAACCATTATCTTTTGCGTTTATTGCGCATACACAACTTCCATCACCTCGCTGCCCCAAAGGTGGACGCAATTGCGCCCCTGCGACTTTGCTGCATACAGTGCCCGGTCGGCATTATGGATCAGCCCGGAGCTTTCCCCCTCGGGCTCAGGTAGAGCAGTGCTGGCACCGATGGAGACGGTGACCACTCCGCCAAGGCCCCCATATGAATCAGCCGCATAGCTTCGACCTGGGCACGAATCCACTCAGCGAGTCGCTGGGTTCCGGACGCATCGGCCTCGGGCAGGAGAATGGCAAACTCTTCGCCGCCGTAACGAGCCACCAGATCCCCGGCTCGCAGGGGAAGGGAAGAGAGCACTTCTGCCACACGGCGCAGGCAGTCATCGCCTGCCACATGGCCATAGGAATCGTTGTACAGCTTGAAATGGTCTACATCGATCATGAGCAGTCCAATCGATTGACCCGCCCGCAAGATACGGCGCCACCCGGTATCGATGGCCGAGTCGAAGCACCTTCTATTGGCGATACCGGTCAGCCCGTCCTGAGTTGCCAATGTTTCCATGCTGAAGTAGGCGTTTTTCAACTGCTGCTCAAAATGTGTGCGCTGCAATAGCAGCACGCTGATCGGCAACGACATGAGCATGGAAAGCGTCAGGAAGATCTGAAGTGTGACGATGCGGTACTGTTCGTACTGCACTGGGATGAGCTGAAATGGTCCGTGGCCGTGCAGGGTGGCTTCCGCGACAATAACTGTCAGCAGGTTCACCGCAATGGTGGAGCCGCTGAAGCCCAGCTGAAAACGGTGAGCAGCAGCCTAGGCATGATGATGAAGGCGACGGGGTAGAACGACTGGTGAAACACGACCCAGCTTGTACCGCAGGTGACGCTCAACAGGCTCAACGTCTTGAAAAGCTGCGGCCAGCGGAAAAGGTCGTAGGTTTCACGGCTGCGCAGGGCCAGGATCAAAGGCAGGTAGAGCGACATACCCAGCGCGTCGGCAAACACCCACGAGGAAAGCTGGTGCTAGAAACTTTGTCTGTAAAGGAGCAGGTGAACCAACGCGACTGGAATTCCACTCAACAAGGGGGCAAGTAGAAGCGCAAAGCCAATGAATCGAGGGATAAGACGCGGCTGTTGCATCCAGCCACTTAAATTTCTGAATGGAGGAAGCAGGTAAGCGGGGATGAGTACCTCGAGGAGGTTGGAAGCAGCGTCAATCGCCATTTCGGCCGCCCCTTCATCGTGATAGCTGGCTTGGGCCTCGTTGAGCGCACCTCCCAGCAAAATCCAGGCCAGTATGAGCGAGGAACCATGAGCAAGACAGCTAAGGTAATGGCGTCTAGCGGCCAGTACACCGCCCAGTTAGGGTTTGAAAAGATCGCTGGACCGAGCAACTGCAATGCGAGATGAAGCCCTAAGCCGGAAAACAGAACAATGGCGGCTGCCCGGATGGAACCATGCCGAGAAAGAAGACCGGAGAACGGTTGAGCCAAGGGCGTATAGATACGGTGGAGCTTCATCATTGCAATCACGTTTCGCCCCAACCTTCGTGTACAACCGCACGCACACCCTCTATCGGCATCGTAGCGCCCGTTTCCTAGTGAAATTCTTATCAAGGTCACTTGCACCCTCAGTTCGAGGGTTCAGATGCCTCACTAACATATTGCAGGTTTTATACAAACCAGCACCTTCTTCAAATTGGCTTTCGGCTTTGCGAATGTCGGATCGCGCAACCACACAGCATCAAATTCCATAGACTCATCTCGGAAGAGAAACTTAGCTTATAAGCCCGTAACACTATTTCCATTTTCATATTTTTAAGGACTACCCGTGTCACAGAGTCACATCCAGGAATAGGTCGATCTCATTGCCAAGCACGAGCAGGAGTTCCTTGCCGCTCGTACTCGCTCGGAGCGGACCGGTGACGCCATCGCGGCTTTCGTGGGCAGCTTTCCCTTTGTAGGCGTCCATCTTTATCTCTTTGTCGGCTGGATGCTTTGGAACGTCAATCCTCATCTGAATCACTTCGAACCGGCTCTATTTTTCGCTTTTCGGCACCATCGTTGCTTTAGAAGCCGTCATCCTGGCCAGCTTTATTCCGATGCGGCAAGCACGGATGAATCGCCGCGCTATGGAGCGCGACCACCTGATGCTCCAGATCTTGCTGCTTACAGAAAAGGAGATTACAGCCGTTCTCCGCGTGACCGGCAGATTGCCGCGCAAGTCGGGTTGGAGAAGATGGCAAACCGCTCCGATATCCCGGAGCTGAGTCAGCATACCTCCATTGAAGATGTCGCACAGACTTTCAAGGAAAGTCTGCCTACGGTCGAGTGATCCACAAGTAGTTTTGGCTCCAGGCAATCAGCGGCATCTCATCCATCATGCCTCAAGTCCTGCTTACCGATATCGATGGAACTCTCGTAGACTCCAACGCTCTGCACGCCGAATCCTGGCGGCGCACATTTGAACACTTCGGCATTGAAACCACCCTGGCCGAGATGTGGGGCCAGATCGGCAAAGGCGGCGATAAAGTCGTTCCTGCATTTATACCGGAAGCCGACCTGGAACGCCTTGAAAAGCCGATCAAAGCTCTACGCAAGGAGCTGGCCCATCGCGACTACATGTCCCGGATTGTTGCGTTTGCCAAAGCGCGTGACCTGCTCGTTCGGGTGCATCAATCCGGTATGAAAATCGTCATCGCCAGCTCTACTGAGGAGGAAGACCTGCCCACCTATAGCAAAATCATCGGAGGTGAGCAGGGCATTGACGACCTAATCGAGAAAGCCTCTACAAGTGCAGACGCTAATGCTTCCAAGCCCGACGCAGACATCTTTGTCGCCGCTCTCAAGAAAATCAACATGCAGCCCGAACAGGCCATCGCTCTCGGCGATACTCCCTGGGACGCCCAGGCTGTAGGTAAGCTTGGCATCCCTATCATTGGGCTTACTTGCGGGGGCTGGAAGCGCTCAGACCTGATGGATGCAGGCTGCATTGAAGTCTGGCGGGACCCTGCTGACCTGCTCCTTAACTTTGAAAAGTCTGCGCTGGGACGCCCATAACTGCATACCCCCGACAGATACTTAGATGTTTTTCAATCGAAAAACATAGCTTTTGCAGCATACGGAAGCCAACTTCAAGAAGTACCTTAACGGGTTTGCACTTTCGCCAGTACGCCCAAGATGGTCAACGCGGCAGGCGTTACTCCAGGAATACGACTCGCTTGCCCAAGGGTGGAAGGGCGAACGCGTATGAGTTTTTCCTGTATTTCGCGGCTTAATCCCGAAATGCCTTCATAGCAAAAGTCAGTTGGAATCGCGCGCCCTTCAGCGGCTTTCAGCTTGGCGATAGATCGCCGCTGCTGATCGAGGTAGCCTGCGTATTTAATTTCAGTTTCAATCGCTTTCAGCTCTACCCGCATTTGCCCGGCCGGTACCGAGCCAGGCTCTGCAGTAAGCCATGGTGTGCATACCGTACTAGGCTCCGCTGCAAGCAATGGTTGTACCAAGGTCCATAGAACTTCAAGCGTCAGCTCCGGCCGACGCAACAACTCCGCAAAGCGCAGCCCGCGTGTGTTCTCCAGTGTCGGTAGATTTGTTGCCGTATGACTTTCCGGCAGCTTTGCCAGAAAAGCAGATAAAAACGTCGCCCAGGCTGATGCCTCCGGGCGCTGGGTAGCCAGTAGCGTTTCCAGCCGCGCCGCCCGCGCCTGCTTGGCCTCATATGCCATCCAGTCCGCGTCGGCGATCAGGCCTAGCCGACGTCCATGCGGTGTCAGCCGTCGGTCGGCATTGTCGATGCGCAGATGCAGCCGGAACTCTGCCCGCGAGGTAAACATGCGGTAAGGCTCGTTGGTTCCTTTTGAGATCAGGTCATCGATCAGGATTGCAATGTAAGCCTCTGTGCGGTCCAAAGTGAAGATCGCCTGCGCGGGCGCTTCGTGCCGTAACTGGAAAGGCGGCCACTCAGCGGCACGTTCTTGTGCCCTCGGCGTACATTTCTTTTCTTCAATGACTTCTTTGCACCAGCGAGCTGCCAGTGATGCGTTGATCCCGGCCATCAAGCCCTGGCAAGCGGCCTCCTCATAGCCGGACGTTCCATTGATCTGCCCAGCCAGGTACAAGCCCTCAAACTTTTTCACACGCAGCGATCGGTCCAGTTCTGTCGGATCGATCGAGTCGTACTCAATGGCGTAGCCGGGCCGCAGCATGACTGCGTTCTCCAAGCCAGGGATGGAGGCGACGATATCACGCTGTACTTCCTCCGGCAGCGAGGTTGACATGCCGTTGACGTACACCTCGTCTGTGTCCAGCCCTTCCGGTTCCAGGAAGAACTGGTGCCCATCCTTATCGGGAAAGCGGACGACCTTGTCTTCGATGGAAGGGCAGTAGCGCGGACCGATGGCCTCAATTGCCCCTGAATACATCGGCGAGCGATGCACATTGGCGCGAATGATCTCCATGGTGCGCGGCGTTGTGCGGGCCACAAAGCAGGATACCTGCGGCAGCGCCAGCTCTCTGGTTCGAAACGAAAAGGGCGTGGGGTTGGCGTCGCCCGGCTGCTCCTCGAAGCGCAACCAGTCGATGGTTCGGCCGTCAAGACGGGGCGGCGTTCCGGTTTTTAGGCGACAGCTACGCAGCCCCAGCGCCTTGAGTGCTTCGCCCAGCAGCATGCTGGCCGGTTCCCCGGCACGCCCCGCCGTGTACTGCGTTTCGCCGCAGTGGATCAGCCCGTTCAAAAATGTGCCGGTCGTGACCACGGTCGCATAGGCGTGAATTTCGCCGCCGTCACGCAGCGTAAGGCCAATCACCCGAGCCTCTTGAAACAGAAAGCCGGTCACTTCCGCCTGCGCAATCTTCAGGTTCGGCTCTGCTTCTAAAAGCTCGCGCATGGCTTTGCGGTAAAGCGCTTTGTCGCATTGCGCACGAGGGCTCCAGACCGCTGGCCCGCGCGAGGTATTCAGCAGCCGGAACTGGATGCCGACCGAGTCGGCGATCTGTCCCATCACGCCGCCCAGGGCATCGATCTCCCGAACGAGATGGCCTTTGGCGACGCCGCCGATGGCCGGGTTGCAGCTCATCTGTGCGATCTTGTCGAGCGACAATGTCAGAAGTACAGTTCGCAGGCCGAGGCGTGCGGCAGCCACGGCAGCTTCGCACCCTGCGTGACCGGCCCCGACAATGGCAACATCGTACGATTTATTCTCTGTAAGCATGCTTATCCAGTTTAATGGTGCGCCGGTCGCAAGCCTCTCAGTAGTGTAGCCGGGCTGAAATTTGAATCTGCCGATCCTGGTACAGGCTGGTGTTATTCGAGTTCAACGGCGTTCCGAACTCGGACGTACCGGCCTTGGTACCGCTTTGCCAGGTAAGCCGAGGCGCGGCACCGACTGTGCTTGAATTTGAAATGGAGTACCCGGTCGTGTCGATGCTGGTGATGTTCTGATGGTTCAGCAGGTTGAAGCTTTCCCCAAGCAACTCCAGCGAGACGCGCTTGGTAAGCTGCGTTCGCTTTGCAATGCGGACATTTGCATTGATGATACCGGGATAGCGGAAGGTATTTCGGCCCACTTCGGCAATGCGGTTAGCACCGCCCGAGCCGTTGATCGATGCCCCTAAACCGCTCAGGGCCTCCTTGCGGTTTACAGTGTCGATATAGCTTAAGGCTGGAATCGAGCCCGCAGTTTGCAGTGAGTACGGCAATCCATCACGCACCTCGGCAGTCGGCGATACTTCATATCCATTCGCCGCCATACCTAGCAAACCATGTACGTGCCACGGCGTCTTCATCACCAAACCGCCGGTCAGGCGGCTGCGGATATCGAAGTTGGAATTGCCGTACTCAAGGGAAAGATTGCCGGGATCGAGCACATCATTGGTGTCCGTAAAGGCGGTCGCGTTCTGGTTCCAGTCCGCGGCATGAGCATAGGTGTAGGAGCCATGCAGGTCAAACGAATGGGAAATATTATGATCCACCCGCACCACGGCCGCTTCGTACTTTGAGTTGGTCTCGGAGAAAATACGGGTGATTTGCTGGTATTTCGGGTTCAGGCGCGCAGTGTAGAAGCGCGTGCTGTACGTGGCGGCCAAAGGACCTTGCTTCAAAGGATCGACCACGTCATAGGTGAGCGTTTGCGCGGAGCTTAGATCGATGTTGGTGTCAATGTAGTCGGGCAGCTCGCGGCCCGCGGAGAACAGCCCCGAGGCCGTAATGGTGGTGTCGCGGGTGATCTTCTGCTGAAGCGAGACTTCATACTGATGAATCTGCGGGTTCTGGAAGCGCGGGTCGAAGAACACCGCTGCCGGCGCGACCGCTAGCTGCGGAGTACCGGAGAACACAAACGGGAACGGCGGCGTGCCGGTGTCGAGCGGTTTGAAGTAGTACGAACGCTGCGCATACGGGTTCCCGGTTTGCGTCAGCGCAGAAAAGGCAGTTGAGTTGATGATGCGTCCATAGTAGATGCCGTAGCCGCCGCGCAGCACGGTGTGACCCCCGCCGGTCGGGTCCCAGGCAAAACCGACTCGCGGGCCATAGTTGTTCTTGTCATGCGGCAGGTGCGCTGTGCCTGGAATGTCCGGGTTCATAAGCGTTGTATTGGTATCAGGCAGCTGCTCATACTCGTATCGCAAACCCAGCGAGAGCGTCAGGTGCGGCGTGGCTTTCCATTCATCAGAAACAAATCCGGCGATATCGGCGGATTGAAACTGAAACGTAGTAGGCCCAAAGCTCTGCGTGTAATAGGAGTAACAGGGCAGTACGCCTGCGCCGGTCGTTGCATTGTCGCAGTGATTAGGCGACAGGTAATCCGACGCAAACGTCATCACGTTGGAGTACACATAGGTGCCGTTACCGTTGTAGAGCGAGTCGCTGTAATCGTTCACATAGTCGTAGGCACCCCCTGCCTTGACCGTGTGATGGCCATGCACCCAGGTGACCGTATCGGTAAGCTCGTAGCGGCGCTCATCGGGGTAAGCGGCGCGGTTCAGCACAGGCGGATTGCCGAAGCTGAAGCCGTAACTCTGGATGGAAACCTGGGGCGGTTTGCCGTAGATGTTATTGGCCAGGGTGGACTCAAATGGAGCAGGCGGGTTGCTAAGCTCGGTTTCAAGGTCGCGCCCGTACTGGAAAGTCACTTCGTTCAGGATGTTCGGCGTCAAGAAGTAGGCCAAGCGAGTTTGGGCCACGTCGTTCGCCACGTCAGAGTTGCCGAACGAGTTGCTGCCGAAGGTCGCGGTCGGCGAAGTTTGCACCCCATTGGGCGAGATCCAGCGCATGTGGTTCCACTGCAAGGTCAGGTGGCTGCGGTCGCTGACTTGCCAATCGATCTTCGGAAAGTAGATGGTTTGGTCGGCGGTGCGCGGTACGCTGCCGAGCAGCGAGGCAAGGCCGGTAAGCACGCCGTTGTACTCGGTAAGTGCCTGAGCCTGCGTCACGGTCAACCGTTGAGCAAGCGTCTGGATCTGTTGTTGTGTGGGTGTTCCGAATAGCTTTACTGGATCGCTTGCGCGAGCAATGGCAGGGAAGTCGCGACGGTAGCGATCATAGGTAAAGATGCCGAACAGCTTGTCCCGCAGGATAGGGCCGCCCACCGTGGCACCGCCCTGAGTGAGGGTGTCACGCAACCCTACACCGACCGTGGTAGCCGTATTCTGTGCGCCGGTGGTAACTGCCGTGGTAGTGGCAAATGCATTGCGAGCAGCCCAGGCACTGTTGCGGTTATAGAAGAACAACTGACCGTGTAGGGCATTGCCGCCGCTGCGGGTGACCGTGTTGATGACGCCGCCTGCGGAGCGGCCGTACTCGGCACCATAGTTGGAGGTGTTGACCTGAAACTCCTCAACAGCCGACTCAGAGTTCGAATAGGCAACGGTTGTACGGCCTCGTTCCTCGGAAAAGAAGGCCTGGTTGTTGTCGGCGCCGTCGACCGTGTTGTTGTTGAGCAGCGCTCCCACGCCGCGAAACGACAGCAGCCCATTGGCCGCAGCGTCCGGCGTCACGCCGGGGGTCAATAGTGCAAAGTCGGACCAGCGGCGGCTGCTTGTCGGTAGGTCGTGTACGGCTGTCGAGTCCAGCGTGGTTGCAAATGCGGCGCTTGCCGTGTCCACCACAGGCGCGATGTCGGCGACCTGTACAGTCTCAGTCGCCTTGCCGAGCGGCATGGTGGCGCGCATTGTAGTGATCGTGCCGACTGAGATGACGGCGTTGGTCTCCAGTGTCGCAAAAGACGGGGCCGAGGCGCGCAGCTGGTACGTGCCGGGCGCAAGGCCGGGAAAGTAGAACAGGCCGGAGCCGTCCGACAGGGCATTGAGCGAGAAGCTGGTCGCGTCATCGGTCAGCACCAGCGCGGCATGAGCCACGGGCTTGCCGACAGGGTCCAGCAGCGTGCCCTGGAGGCCTCCCAGGTCAGTAGACTGGGTGCGGCCGGCAGCAGGCAAAGTAAGCGCGGCTAGCAGCAGGCCGGCAAGGGTCTTCGAGCGAGAAGTGCGAACGTTCACGGCGCGGGCTCCATGGAGCGCAGCCGGGGAGTGGAAGCATAGCAAAGGGCTCACGCTTGCAGCAGCAGCCTTCACTACGTGGTGAGGGCGCGGTGCTTCAGGCGATGCTGAAGCAGCTAAAAAGCCGCACCGGCAAGCCGTATATCAAAACATCGAGCGGATAAGTGAACTGAGCATAGCCGATTGGCTAGACTGAAACTACAAATGTTTATCGATGAAACGCGAATTCGAGTAAAAGCCGGTGACGGCGGTAATGGATGCATGGCATTTCGCCGGGAAAAGTTCGTGCCCAAGGGTGGTCCATCGGGCGGTGACGGCGGTCGGGGCGGCGACGTTATTATGGAGTCAAGCCAGCGGCACAACACGCTGATCCACTTCCGCTACAACCCCGAGCACAAGGCCGAGCGCGGCCGCCACGGCGAGGGTTCCAACTGCTCCGGTAAAGAGGGCGTGGATGTAGTACTCAAGGTGCCGGTAGGCACTACCGTTTATAACCACGAGACAGGCGAGCTGGTCCACGACTTCCGCTTCCCGGACGAGCGCATTACCGTGGCACATGGCGGTCGGGGCGGACGCGGTAATCAGCACTTTGCCACGCCTACGCATCAGGCACCGCGCGAGCATGAGTCAGGCTTTGAAGGCGAAGAGTTCACATTGCGGCTGGAGCTGAAACTGCTAGCCGATGTGGGACTGGTCGGCTACCCAAATGCCGGCAAGTCAACCCTGATCTCAAGAATCTCCGCAGCGAAGCCGAAAATTGCCGACTACCCTTTTACAACGCTTGAGCCCAACCTGGGAGTGGTCACAGTGGGCGAAATGCCCCACGAGGAAAGCTATATCGTCGCCGACATTCCGGGGCTGATCGAGGGCGCACATGAGGGAGCAGGCTTGGGCGTGCAGTTCCTGCGCCATGTGGAACGCACCGGCGTGCTGGTGCACCTGGTAGACATCTCGGACGGCAGCGGTCGCGAGGACCCGGTCGAGGACTTCAAGATCATCAGCGAGGAGCTGCGCGGCTTCGGTCACGGCCTGCCGGACAAGCCGGTGCTGGTGGTGGCTTCCAAGATGGATGCGGCCAACCCGGCGAAGCTCAAGAAGCTGCAAGCCATGGCGAAACGTCGCAAGCTGCAGTTTTTTGCGATCTCGGCAGTAAGCGGCGAAGGGCTGGAGCCGCTGCGTTACGCAATGGCCGAGTACGTGCGCGCGCACCGGGTGGAGCAGGCAAGCGCCGCGGCGGAACTGGCCGGCGGGTTCTAAAAAGATTTACTTTGGAAGGAGTTATGGTTGAGTACGAGTGGGATGAAGCCAAGCGGAACTGGAACCTGAAAGAACGGCTCTTGACTTTGCCGATGCCTACCTTATCTGTGAGTCCGAAGCAAAGGTAACTCTCACATCTCTTCGTAAAGGAGAGAACTGATGGCAAGACATAGCTTTGTGGAGATTGAAGATACAGCCTTAGTGCTTGTCTACACAAAGCGAAAGAACAGGGTCCGGGTCACTTCTATGCGGAAGGCTTCAAAAAAGGAGCGTCAGCTATATGTCGATAAGCAAGGTAAACAGTAAGACAGATTGGGAGCGCGTAAGGCGCGACATTGGACTCGATATACCAGTTGTTTTCGATCCGGAAGACGAACTCTGTGACCCTAATGACGATGAGGCTGTTGAAGAGTTCTTTCGTACGGCCGTAGTCACTGTGACGCAGTGCGGAGCTCACGGCATCTTGACAAAGAGAGTGGTGTCGCTCCGGCTATCTCCCGACGTTGTGGAGCACTACCAGGAGCAATGAGAAGATTAGCAGGCTCGCATGGATGAGGTGCTGCGCAAAGGTATGCAGTGAACGGGAACTCAGAGTCTCCAGCTAACGCTACATACAATGGCGAGTTCTACTGCTAACGACGATCAGGATCACCTGTTCCTAGACACAGTTCATTCCGCACCCTTGAAAGGCTAGACAGTTATAACCTTTAGCGCGTACAACCGAGTCTATGGTGTTGAACGCGTCAAAGTTTTTTTCCTGCTCGATGGGTGATCTCCGGTGAGATTCAATCGGCGAAGTTTTCTACAAGGTGCGGCTACATTAGCACCCCTGTTCGGCTCCGGATTTGGGCGTTTCGCAGCTCGTGGAGCTGCGGCTGCAATGCATGATGGAGCGGGTCATACACTGCTTGTGGGGACGCAGACGGGTACAGGCAGCAGTGGAATTTACTCGTATTCCTGGGATGCCGAGATAGGCAAACTACGGTTGCTGGGGCTTTCCGCGACAACCCCGATGCCTACATTTCTAGCCATCTCCCCAGATAAGCGCTTTCTTTTTGTTGCCAACGAGACAGACAATTTCGATGGGGTAAGATCAGGCGGCGTCTCCAGTTTTCATATTTCCAGTACTACCGGGCAGATATCGCAGCTCCAGGCTATCAACAGTGCAGTTGCCGGCGGCGGCGGAACCTGCTATGTTAGGCTCGACCGCACCGGGGGAGTACTGCTATGTGCAAACTACGGCGGCGGTAGTGCTTCGTCTTTCAAGGTTTCAAGGACAGGGGACATCAGCCCGGCGATTTCACATTTTCAGTACAGCGGACATGGGCCCAATCCGGAGCGGCAGGAAGCTCCGCATGTGCATCGCGCGACAGTCTCGCCCGGCAATGGGTTCGCACTATTTAACGATCTCGGGCTCGATGTGATTCACATTTACAAAATGGATGCGGCTACTGCCGAGTTGACCCCGCATGAGCCGTCCGCATGGCATGCTCCGGCGGGCTCCGGTCCGCGATCGCTGGAGTTCCATCCGAGCGGCAAGTGGGCATACTGCGTTACAGAGATGGGTTCAGCAGTCATGGTGCTTGACTGGGATGAGGCTAAGGGTACGTTGACGACCAAGGACCAGCTTTCGCTCATTCCCGAGGGTTTCAAAGGCCGCTCGCAGGCGTCCGAGCTGGCGCTGGACCGCACGGGTAAGTTTCTCTACGTGGCCGACCGTTTTTATGACGGGTTGTACAGCTTTATCGTGGATACGGAAACGGGCGAGCTGCACGACATGGTGCGGACACCGATCGCCGGCAAAACGCCCCGCTACATCACACTGGACCCGACGGAACGATGGTTGCTGACAGCGGATCAAGACTCGGACAGTATTGAAGTGTTTCCTCGCGATCCAAAGACAGGCAGACTTGGCGCACGGGCGGCAGTGGTGACGCAGACGAAACCGCAATGTCTGGTGTTTGTTTAGTTCTTAGGATTGCATCCTGAATGCTTTAAAAGCTTGAGTCGGTGCTGACGGCGTGGATGACTCTATAATCCTGGAAGCTACTCCGGCTACTCCCAACCCCACTTCGTAAAAATAGCATGTGCCTGATCTGTCTTCAGGAACCGTAAAAAGCTTACAGCCGCCTTCTTGTGTTCTGAGCGCTCTGCAATTGCAATCGGCGTGCCGCGATAAATCTTTTGTTCGGGTGGAAATTCTACAAGGTCTGTTGTTTCGGAAAGACGCTTCTGCCAGGAGGCATACGTGATCCAGGCATCGAATGATAGATTTGCATTCCACTGCTTGGTACCGTCGGCGCTATCTGCAACAGAAAGAGCTATATGTTTTTGAAGCTGCTCGATATCGTTGTTGCGACCTGCCAGATCTTCCCAAACACCTAGCTGTCCTGCCCCATTGACGTCGAGAATTTTAATACCCGGCTTGATTAAGTCTGTAAGTGCTGCGATGTGCTTCGGATTTCCTTTACGAACCAGAATCCCAATCGCCCTTCGATAGAGCTCGCTCCGCGAGCCGGATTCAAGAAACCCCGGATGCTGCTGATCGAACTGCGTCAGCATGTAATCAGCACCATCAAAGATGATATCCGCGTTTTTATAAGCGGCTGCAAACCACTGCCGTTCCGGGCCGGCAGTTACTTGAACTGCTTGATGCGTTTGCCTGCTGTAGAGTTCGGCACATTCCTTCATCGGCGCTAGCGGGCCGCCTGGACCATATACATGCAACGTCTGTGCGTTTGCCGCGGCGGCTGCACTCAGAACAATCCAACTCAGAACTGCTTTATACATCAGTTTCAACTTTCCCCGATCGTCTTGCTGAAGCTGATGATTATGGCAGATCAACAGCTGCCGGGAAGCAGTACGACAGCTTATGCAGTGGCTGCTCTGAGCATGGAGTCCGGTACAAGGCCAAGCCTTTGCGAGGCTATGGTCACAAGCGTGCAGGTGGAACGGTCACGCAGCAAGCGAGAGACCAGCGCGGTATGCATAGCGTGGCCGGCGCGTTCTGCCACGACATGGCCGAGAATCTGGTGCCCTGCAAGCGCAAGGTCGCCGATAAGGTCGAGAATTTTGTGACGGACAAATTCGTCAGGATAGCGGAGCGGACCATTGACGACATTTCCATTGGCGACAATGATGGCGCTTCCATCCGATACGCCGCGAATCAGGCCCATGTCGCGCAGCTTCTGCTCATCTTCTCGGAAACCGAAGGTACGTGCCGGTGCGATGGCTTCCCCGTAGGAGCCGGAGGCCAGGTCAAGTGAAAGCTGCTGGCGACCGATAGGCGCGGAAAAGTCGATGGCGTAGGAAATGGAGTAGCCTTCACCCGGGTACACCGCCAGAAACTTGTCGCCGTCGCGGATTTCAATCGCCTTGAGAATGCGAAGATACTCCCGCCTCCGCCGTTGCGGCCGCAAGCCTGTACTCTCAATAGCTTGCACGTACGGCAAGGCAGAGCCATCAAGAATCGGCAACTCCAGATTGTCGAGTTCAATAATGACATTGTCTATGGAGAGCCCGGTAAGGGCAGAGAGCAGGTGCTCGGTCGTAGAAATGAGCACACCTTGCCGCATGAGGCTGGTGGCGTAAGAAACACGAGCTACATTGCGTCCGGTTGCACAAATTTCAAAATTATCAAGGTCGGTGCGGCGGAACACGACACCTGAACCGGCAGTGGCAGGAAGCAATCGCATGGAAACAGGCGCTCCACTGTGAAGACCGATGCCTGTGAAAGAAAGCGGGGCTGCAATGGTCTGCTCGAAATAGTTACGGTCAGGGAAACGTGTGATCTTAGGCAATGCAGCGGCTCCGCTCGGGCGCAGATTCTTTTACCTTGTTATGAGGGTAATGGCCCCACGAGGATGACCGCTGTGGCAAAAATGCTACAGATTGTTCACGGAGGACAAGAGAATCCGCATTGTCAACCCATGCCTTATGCGGGTTTTGATCGCTGGGAAAGTGGAACCTGCTTGCGCTCGAACAAAGCCTACACACTGTCAGGAGCAACGCCCATCGCAGCCAGCATGGTCGTGATCAGCGCAAGCGGCAGGCCTACGACATTGCTATAGTCCCCCTGGATATGCGGTATCCACCGAGCGGCGCGGCCCTGAATGGCATAGCTGCCGGCCTTGCCCATCGGCTCACCGGTAGTGATGTATGCGACAATTTCTGCTTCACTTATTGTAAAAAATGTGACATATGTGAGAGCAGCAGCGACCTCGGTTCGCTCCGGCGCGCACACGCAAACCCCGGTAATGACCTGGTGTGTTTTACCGCTGAGCAGCCGCAGCATGCGGGTGGTGTCCTCCGCATCTTGCGGCTTGCCGAGCAGCTCGCCGGTGGGTGCCAATACGACTGTATCGGCACCCAGGACGACGCAATGCGGCACGGTTTGCGCGACCGTCTCCGCCTTGGTACGAGCCAGACGGATGGCAAGAGATACGGCGTCCTCATCGGGGAGTGAGGCTTCATCGGCTTCCGTGGCCTGTATATCAAACGTAAAGCCGGCTTGAAGCAGCAGATCACGACGGCGTGGGGAGGCGGAGGCTAATACAAGCTTAGGCATGCGTTAGAAACCTGCCGGAGCCGCGAGACCGACGCGCATGCCGTCCTGGGTTGCAAGTCCCCAGGCCATGCCGGGCGTGTTGTGGGCGATGCCGACATGTCCGGCGCGGTCCATCAGGATCAAACCGCCATAGCCGCCCAGGCGCCGGTATAGGTGCGCGATGGCATCGGTCGCGGCCTGCTGCGGCGCGGCACCGGCCTGCACACGGTCTACTGCCCACTTGCCCAGCACGAGCTTCATAATCGGTTCGCCCCAGCCGGTAAGAGAAACGGCAGCACTCTCATTATCGGCATAGCAACCGCAGCCGATCAGGGAGGAATCCCCAACACGGCCCGGCGTTTTGTTGAGGGTGCCTCCGGTAGAGGTACCGGAGGCAAGGTTGCCGTGCAAGTCGAGTGCGACTGCACCGACTGTGTCGTGGCTATCCCGGTGAAGGGAACCGGCAAAGCTGGTATCGGGTAGGCCAGCTTGCTCCTTGGCTTGTGCTTCGCGCAAGTTCTCTACCTCGCGCTGCACTATCAGCTCGCAGTTGTCAATCAACGATGTGCCGTGCGATGCGGCAAACTCTTCCGCGCCTTGCCCCACAAGATATACATGCGGGCTGCGCTCCAGCACCAGCCACGCTGCCTGGATGGGGTTGCGCAAACGTTCCACACAAGCCACGCCGCCGGCGCGCAGGGTTGCGCCTTCCATCAGCAAAGCATCCAGCTGCACGCGACCATCGCGGGTCAGGAACGCACCCCGCCCGGCATCGAAGGTCTCATCATCTTCAAGCATAGTGATAGCAGCGGTCACAGCTTTGATAGCAGTAGCTCCAGCTTGGAGCAGGGCATAGCCTCGGCTGAGCGCGTTGCGTACGCCTGCCTCATGCGCGGCGCGCATAGTCTGCGGAATAGCCCAAGCGCCGCCGTGCACTAGCAAAAGCGGTTTGGTGGGATGAGACATGCGAACTCCTGTTCAAGCAAATTCAAGCAAAGCAGATCCTTCGCTTCGCTCAGGATGACACCTTTTCCAGAGGACACTTCTCGTAGATCGATAATCAGAAGGGCTTGGATCCAAAGAGGGTAGGGGGAGGATTAGCGTCGGGTCGGCAGCATGGGAAGCATCGTTTTGGTCATTTCATACGTATATGCAATGCGGTGAATGACAGTAACCGTTGATAAAATTGCCAGTACCCAAAGCACCGGTGCCATCACACCCCAGCGCGCAAACAGCGCGCCCAGAAGAACTAATACGATCCGTTCCGGTCGCTCCATAAAGCCTACTTTGCACTTGCCGATGAGCGCCTCAGCGCGTGCGCGAGTGTAGCTCACCAGCAGCGAGGTGACCATGACAAACGCTACCAGGCCCACATAGAAAAAGCGGTTGCCGCGTGCATAGTAGACAAGTAGACCGAAGAACAGCGCGACATCCGAGTAGCGGTCGATCACAGAGTCGAAAAATGCACCGAAGACTGTCACCTGATTCGTCTGACGCGCAACGCGGCCATCGACCATGTCGAAGATGCCTGCACCGATAATGACTAGGCCCGCATATAGAAACATGCGGACGAAGTTGCGCTCGTTGGCATAGCCGAAGAAAAGTGCCGCGCCGATGTTGATGAGCAACCCAATAAAAGTCAGTATGTTCGGCGAGATGCGGGTTAGTGCCAGCCCATTGACAATGGCTTGCAGCAATATCGCACAGGCACGGCCAAAAGCTCCGGTCCAGGTGTTTGCGTGCGGCACATCATGGGGAGAAGCCATGGTCAATCGCTCCGGTGTGGGCGGACGGCGGTTTGCTTCCCTTAAATTCATCGGCTTCCGGCAGTTTAGAACAAGATTACTGGACGATATCGTGAATCGTCGTGAACTTCAGAACTTCCATCTCGCGGTTTCCATTGGGCGTGACCACAATAGCCATGTCCCCGGTCTGCTTGCCGACTAGTGCTTTGCCGATGGGCGAGGTCGTCGAGATCAAGCCTTTTTGCACATCGGACTCTTCACTGGTGACCAGTCTGTACTCGATCGTCTCATCTTTAGTGGAATCGAACACGGTCACGCGCGAGCCGAATGCTACTTTGTCGTGCGGGATATTTGAGAAGTTGACCAACGCAAGTTCGCCCATGCGCTTCTTCATCTGGCCCAGCCGCGCATTGACAAATACCTGTCGCTGCTTGGCCATGTGATACTCGGCGTTTTCGCTCAGGTCGCCGAGCGAGGCGGCTTTCTTGATCTCCTGCGGCAGTTCATGGGCAAGCTCATGCTCCAGCTGGCGGATTTCATCGAGCAGCTTCTTTTTGATGTGATCGGGAATGGAATTGTTGATCGGTTCAGGCATGGTTTGGATTCCGTTTTGACGTTTGCTGAAGTGGGTGGCGTTGGGCTCCAGAAAACGTGATTATACCTGTCCAGTACCACGGTCTGCGCCAGGCTTCAGGTTGCGGTGCGAGTTCAGGAAGCTCTCAAGAATGAGCACGGCTGCCACCTGATCCACCACAACGCCATGCTCCTGCCGCGGACGCCCGGCTTCGTAAAGCATTGCATGCGCCTCGCGTGTGGTCAGGCGCTCGTCCCACAGGTGGATAGGAAGCCCTGAAAATTCGCTCAACTCCCCCGCCAATGCCTGCACTTTGACTGCCTGGGGGCTCAGGCTGCCGTCCATATGCAGAGGGTTGCCGACCACAATGGCGGAGCAGCCGTACCGTCGCGCCAGGCGCGCCAGCGAACGGAC
>CAXSHS010000024.1:0-33476 GCA_964237325.1 uncultured Acidobacteriaceae bacterium
GTGATCCATGGTGCCTGTGCGTGACGCGCTGGGTAGAGGCGGAGCGTGCCGGGCTGGCACCGCCGATCGTACTGGCGGCTACGCATGCCACAACGCTGCGGGTGGTGTCGCTTGAAACGCTGATGCAGTATGCGCTGGACCGGGAGATGGTGCAGGGGTAAGTCGAAAGCACAAGGCAGGTATAGCAGCGGTAAGGTCAATGCCTGCCAGCCTGCCTGTGTTGAATGCCTTCTCGCTGAATCGCGCTTCTTTTGGCTAGGTACTTTCGGCACTTGCGACGGAAGGGGACCGGCGTTAGGCTGCCGGTATCCTGCTCAATCAGGCCTTTTGAAAGGCGCTCCCCGAGCCGAGGTGGACCGTGCCCGCAAAATCGCTTTTTGCTCCGTTACCTGCTCCTACCCTTGTTCAGCCGGCTACTGAAAACACGTTTGAGGAAGACCCGGAGCGATTGGGCTGGCTGGCGCTTACGCTGACGCCCGGGTTGGGCTCGCGTCGCATCCTGCAGGCAGTGGAGCGGGTGGGTTCGGCCCTTAAGGTGGCTCGGCTGCCGCTTACCGCGCTTGAAGCACAGCGTTTTTCCGCACCTGCGGTACAGTTCCTCGCCGATGGCCAAGCATGGCGTGCGGCGACTGAAGAGGCAGCCCGGCTGCGTGCTTTGGGTGCGGCTTTTCTCTGTTTTACAGACAGCGCGTATCCTGAGCGGCTACAGCATATTTTCGATCCGCCGCCGGTTCTGTGGACGCGCGGCAATGTAGAGCTGCTTTCACAGCACGGCATTGCCGTGGTCGGGACACGGCAGCCCAGCCCATACGGGTCCGGCATGGCAGAACTGCTGTCGCGTGACCTGGCTACCCGTAACCTTATTATTATGAGCGGTATGGCTCGCGGTATTGATACCTTCGCGCATAAGGGAGCTATCGCCAGCGGCAAGCCGACGATTGCTATTTGGGGCACGGGCATCGACGTGATCTATCCGAAAGAGAACAAGGCGCTTGCCGAGCAGATCCTGGCTACGGGCGGCTGCATTGCCAGTGAGCAACCGCTGGGCACCTACCCCGCGCCGCCGAACTTTCCCAAGCGCAACCGCATTCTCAGTGCCATTAGCATTGGCGTGCTGGTAGTGGAGGCGGCTGAGTACTCGGGCTCGCGCGTGACTGCGCGCTGTGCTATTGAGCAGAACCGAGACGTGTATGCAGTGCCGGGCAACGTAACGAACAAGAACTCCTGGGGGCCGAACACACTCATTAAGCAGGGGGCCAAGCTGACTGCGACCTGGGAAGACATCTGGGAGGATCTGCCGACACAAATCCGCGTCGAGCTTGAGGCTACTCTGCCCGGCTACGCTCCTGAACCTGTCGGGACCGCAGCGGCATTATTTAATGATGCGGGCCTGCCGCCTACCGAAACACGGGTGCTCTCCGTCCTACGTCATGACGAATCGCTGCAATTGGATGAGGTCATGGAGCAGTTGGAAGGGGAGTTTACCTCGCCCGAAGTGTTCACGGCGCTGTTCGAACTGGAGATGGCGGGTAAAATCCGGCAGCTGCCAGGTAAGCACTTTGTGCGTACTTTTTAAGACTGCTCCTGAGCTGCTTGCGTCGTTTCGTGGTTCTTGTGCATCCTGTAGTTCTCGGTAGAAGCCGTATCCGTCATCTGGACCAAGCTGCTAATTTGGTGCATCGGACAATATACGGTAGGTTTATCGCTTACCTGCTCCGTTCAATGGTCAAGCGGGAGCCGCGTGGTAGCTTCCAGTAGATTTTCGGTTTGCCGTTCACAACGGCCAAAGAAGGTTCCAATGAGCATGTCTCTCGTGATCGTCGAATCGCCTGCCAAGGCCAAGACGATCAATAAGTATCTCGGTAAGGATTATGTAGTGGAGGCCTCACTTGGCCACATCATGGACCTGCCGAAAAGCAAAATCGGCGTTGAGTTGGAGGATGGTTCCTTCCATCCGGACCTGATTGTGATCCCGGGTAAAGAAAAGGTGGTGGACCATCTGAAGAAACTTGCGCGGAAGGCTGACCACATCTATCTGGCGCCTGACCCGGACCGCGAAGGGGAAGCCATTGCTGCGCACTTGCAGGAAGTGCTGCGCGATGTGTCGCACAATAACATCAGTCGGGTAACCTTTAACGAGATCACTCCTAAAGCTGTGAAGGCAGCCTTTGAAAAGGCGCGGCAAGTCAATGTGAACCTGGTGGACGCGCAGCAGACCCGGCGCGTGCTGGACCGTATCGTCGGCTACCAGATATCGCCGCTTTTATGGGATAAAGTCCGGCGCGGGCTCTCCGCCGGGAGGGTGCAGACCGTTGCGGTGCGCCTGATTGTGGAGCGCGAAGGTGAGATCAAAGCCTTCAAACCGGTGGAGTACTGGCCGGTGGACGCGGTGCTCTCATCTGGGAATGAAGACAACAATGCCTTGTTCACGGCGCGCCTGGTAGCCATCAATGGGGAACGCGTCAGCGTTGAAACAGTGAGCCAGGCAGCGGTTGCAAATGGCGAGGCGGCTCGCGCGGTGATTGAGGGCGCGACAAAGGCGAGCTGGACCGTTCGTTCAGTTGAGAAGAAGGAGCGCAGACGCAATGCCCCTGCGCCGTTTACTACCAGCAAGCTGCAGCAGGATGCCGCGGGCAAGCTGGGCTTCGGCGTGAAGCAAACGATGGGCTTGGCGCAGCGGCTCTATGAAGGCGTGGAAATCGGTAAGGATGGTGAAGGGCAGCCGGACACAATCGGACTGATCACCTACATGCGTACAGACTCGACCCGTGTGTCGCCAGACGCAATTACCGAGACACGAGAATGGATCGGCAAGGAACTGGGAGCGCAGTATCTACCGGAGAAGCCGAACAGCTTCAAATCGAAGAAGGACGCGCAGGATGCGCACGAGGCCATTCGCCCAACGCATCCGGAAATGCACCCGGACTCGCTGCGGCAGCACCTGAGCGATGCGGAGTTGCGCTTGTACCGGCTGATCTGGCAACGATTTATCGCCTCGCAGATGACGCCGGCAGTCTTTGACGTGACCACTGTAGAGATTGATGCGAAAGCAGACCACACCTATAACTTCAGGCTAAGCGGTTCCGTGCTGAAGTTTGATGGTTTTCTAAAGGTCTACGAAGATGCCGATGAGAATGAGGGTGATGAGCAGAAACTGCCTCCCCTTGAAGCGAATCAGGTTCTGGGACTGGCTCCAGAGGCTGCACTTGAGGCGGCTGCAGCCCGGCAGCGGAATGCTCGGCGTACCGAGGCACGTCGCCAGTATGAGATGAAGAAAATAAAAATTGAGGCTCGCGCTGAGGATCAGGAGCTTGATGAAGCGGCAGCTGCGGAGATGCTGCGGACTCTGCTGCCGGAGTTTGTAGAGGAGCCGGAGGGAGCAGCTAAGGTGCGCCACGCAGTCGATGCTGTGCAGAAATTTACCGAGCCACCTGCTCGCTACTCCGAGGCTTCCCTGGTCAAGGTACTAGAGGAGCGCGGTATCGGGCGCCCGTCAACCTATGCAGCGATCATCAACACGATTCAAGAGCGTGAGTACGTCCAGAAAGTGGGCGGCAAGAAGAACGGCGGTTTCATTCCAACTGAGATCGGCACCGTTGTCGCCGAACTACTGGTCAAGAACTTTCCTTACATTTTCGATACTCAATACACGGCACGTCTTGAGTCTGAACTGGACAATATCGAGGATGGTAAGGAGCAATGGACTTCGCTGCTGAAAGGCTTCTACGGCCACCTCAAAAAGGAGCTGGTGCATGCAAGCGAGCATATGGAAGACCTGAAGCGGATGGAAATTCCCACGGACCAGACCTGCGACAACTGCGGCTCGCCGCTGGTAATGAAGTGGGGCAAGTTCGGGACATTTTATGCCTGTAGTGCATACGACAAGAAAGTGAAAGGCAGCTGCACCTTTACCAAGGAGAACTACGACACCAAGCCAAACCTGAACCTGCCGGAGACTGACGCCGAGGACAAAGAAGAATTCTGCGAGGCATGCGGACGGGCGATGGTGCTTCGCAACGGACGATTTGGACCGTTCATGGCTTGCACGGGCTACAACGCTGACCCGCCCTGCAAAACAGTGCGACGGCTGACTTCAAAACAGCAGCAGAAGCCTGCCGTACCCTTGGAAGAGAGCTGCCCCAAGTGCGATTCGCAGCTGGTGTTGCGTACGGGGCAATATGGTGAGTTTATATCGTGCTCGGCATACCCCAAATGCAAGTACATCAAGCAGGACACAATCGGGATGGCTTGCCCAAGGTGTGCGGATGGAGAGATCGCACAGAAAAAGTCACGGTTTGGAACAATGTTCTACTCCTGCACGAACTATCCAAAGTGTGACTTTACAGCTAATCACAAGCCGGTAGACCAGCGATGCCCGGAGTGCGATAGTCCGTACCTGATGGAAAAAGTATTGAAGTCAGGCGTGTACCTGGTATGCCCAAATAACAAAAAAGGTACGGCGGCTACAGCTCAGGAAGATGTGAAGAAGCGCGGTAGGAAGGGTAGTGAGGATGAGGAAGCGATCATTTGCAGCTTCACTGAGCGTGTCGGGGATGCACCGGAAGCGGGCAATGCAGTATCACCGGTGGTGGTGAAAGTTGTAGTGGAGCGAAAAGCCCCTGCTAAGAAAGTTGCCGCAAAGAAGAAAGCAGGAGGGCGCAGAACAGTAGCAGCCCGAAACGCTGCGAACACCGCGAATATTGCAGTCTAGTACATACTTGGAACTGCTGGGTACTGTAGCCCGGTAGTTCTGCTACGTTACTGAGAGTGAAAGGCGAATCTATATGGCACGTGCAATCTGGAATGGTAAGACAATCGCGGAAAGCGAAAAGTTCGAGACTGTGGAAGGTAATTTATACTTCCCTGAAAGTGCGCTGAAGCGCGAGTTCTTCCGCCCGAGTACTACAACTTCAACCTGCCCGTGGAAGGGTCAGGCTCGCTACTACTCACTGCTGATTGATGGGCAGGAAAATCAGGATGCTGCATGGTACTATCCTGATCCAAAACCTGCGGCTCATAATATCAAAAAGCATGTTGCGTTCTGGCGCGGCGTGGAAGTAGAGCAGTAGGCCGGTTTGGGAAGACTAACTTCAACGGTCTTCCCGAGTGTGCCAGACGCGCAGAATAGCTGTTATATCGGGTGTGATCTCATATAAACACTAGCAATTTTCTTCGATCATTTACTTCAAGGTGCTTTTAAGCAACTCATTGAGAAATACCTTTCTGTCTAGTTCTTCGCTTGCCGCGCGCGTATCAAGCTTTCACCGGCAGTCTTGCATCCGCTAAAAACTTCACTTCCTGCATCGCCGTATCGCCTAGCATACGCCTGCAAACTCCAACGAGGCTGCTTCAGTAAGCCTGTAGCTGCTCAATCGGCAGCCGTACCTGGAAGCAGGTAGCCTCGGGTGTGCTTTGCATGCGGATGTAGCCTCGATGTTTGCTGACAATACGTTGAGCCATATCAAGGCCCAGGCCCAATCCCTGACCGGGTGCATGCGTGGTGAAAAACGGCTCAAAGATGCGATCGCGTAGTTCCATGGCGATGCCATTGCCGTTATCCCAGATTTCGGTAAGTAGCAGGGGGCCTGAAACAGTGATGTGGATGGTGATTCTGCCCGGCTCCGCTTTGTCGGATGCAATACGGCTGGTTGTAAGTGAATCGACTGCATTTTCAAGCAACGCCATCCATACCTGGTTCAGTTCAGAGCCGTAAGCGGAGATGACCGGAAGATCCGGTGCGTATCGGCGCTCCACTTCAATGCCGTTGAGCCTGGATTGCAGCATCGCCAGCGTGCTCTCGATGCCCTGCGGAATACTAACCTCCTGAATTGGTGCCTGATCCATATAGGAGTAGTCCTTGATGGCTCCGATGAGATCGAAGATGCGAGCGGTAGCATCGACCATCGCTTCGGTCATGCGCTCTGCGCGGAGAGATGAAGCAAATTGACGCAGAACGACATGCACGCCACGCCCGGCAAGCACCGTATATAGTGCGTCGAGGTCAGTCGGCTCTACGCCGCATTCGCTCAACTCCGGGGTACTTTGCCAGCTTCCGTCCCCCATGTCGTGCTCGCGAAACCAGCGTACCAGTGCATCCTCGCGCCCAGAGACATCCAGTTGTGCAGCCGCTGTATCGCGGCTTCGTATGGCATTTTGCCATTCCCGCACTGCCAGTAGCTTCGGCGGGTCCAGGCAGATTGCCCCCAGCTCATATTTCTGCTGGCCGTAGGTGCGCAGCTCCGAAAGCAGCCCGGAAGCAGCACGCTGTGCGGCGGAAGCCGGATTGTTAAGTTCATGAGCGAGATTGCCGGCCAGCTTTCCAAGGGCATTTAGTTTTTCTGACTGCTGTTCAATGCGTGTGACTTCACGCACACGATCCAGAAGAGTGGTGACGGAACGCTGTGCCATCGACGGAATGGCCTCGAGCATGGCAGGAAACAATGAGCGGTCAAATACCAGTGCCAGAATGTCGCCCACTGCAAAGCCGACGCCACCGTAGGTTTTCATACGGGAGAAAGGCAGCAGCCCTGTCATTTGCCCGGAACGACCGATAAAGAGCGGCAGACTGCCGCTGTACTGGCGCTTTACATGAATTTCGCCATGCAGCAGGATGTTCATGGCCGTGGCAATTTGACCTTCCTGAAATACGATGTCACCCGAAGCTGCGACGTACACTGTGCCGTGGTCAACAAGCCAGCCGTACTCGGCAGCCGTGAGGCCCTGCAAAGCGGCAAGCTTTTCAAGCGCCGCAAGGAGTTCTTCCCGGGGAACTGTCGAATGCGGTGCCAAAGCCGCTTGAGTTTCGGTAATCAATATGGAGGTGCTCATGGCGTGTGCCCATCCTACTCCTGCGTTTGCGGCAGATTCGATGAAATCTCAATCATTGTGTCCTTGCTGCACTTCCCTCTTGCGCATCGGCATGGTGTCGATCAGGCTGCTGAGCGTGTCCATGGACACCGGCGAAGCGCTCGAAAGTTTGACCCCGCCATCCTTGCCTAGCAGTACGACACGGAACGCTTCGGGTGCAATCCGCAATCGCTTGCGGGCGGCTGCCTGCTCGCCTGCCGAAAGGGTGAGTGGAGAAGCAGATTTACCAGCACGTTCCAGAACAGGTAGGTAGAGCACATTGCGGTCTGCCATGGCGGCTGCCGAGCTCTCAAGCAGCGCCTGCTGCTGGCGTAGCCTTATGTCTGCCGAATCCGGCGAAAATACCAGCAGCGGACGGTAGCAATCGCGCATGGCTTCGAGGCTGTTCGGATATTCTGAGCAGCCTCCATGCGTCTGTGGGTAGCCGCTTACGGCAAGCGAGAGCGCCACGCCTAGCAGGTTGCTGCGGCTTGCAGGCATGGTCATGATTTCAGGGTTGCCGGTTGTGGGGTGCCGTCCTTGACCACGACCGGGTCTAGGAAGGGCATGGCCGCGCGCAGTTCCGCGCCTACGGTTTCAATGGGATGGACGGCTTCGCGTTTGCGGATTTCGTTGAAGGTGGTGTTGCCAGCTTCATTTTCCGCGATGAACTTCTTGGCGAAGGTGCCGTCCTGAATGTCGGTGAGGATGCGTCCCATTTCTTCGCGGACAGCAGAGGTGACGACGCGCTTGCCGGACTCGTAGTCTCCCCATTCGGCGGTGTTAGAGATAGAGTGGCGCATGTAGGCTAGGCCGCCGCGGTACATGAGGTCAACGATGAGCTTAAGCTCGTGTAGGCACTCGAAGTAGGCGATTTCAGGCTGATAGCCCGCATTGACCAGGGTTTCAAAACCGGCCTTGACCAGCTCGGCGGTGCCGCCGCACAGCACCGCCTGCTCGCCGAAGAGGTCGGTTTCGGTTTCTTCCTTGAAGGTAGTTTCAATCACACCGGCACGGGTGCAGCCGATGCCCTTGGCGTAGGAGAGGGCGAGCGCGTGAGCTGTGCCGGTCGCGTCCTGCTCAATGGCGATGAGACCGGGGGTACCGCCGCCCTCGTGGAAGACTTCGCGGACGCGGTGGCCGGGGGCCTTAGGTGCGACGAGGAAGACGTCAACGTCCTTGGGCGGGGTGATGGTGCCGAAGCGGATGTTGAAGCCATGGGCGAAGGCGAGGGTGTTGCCCGGAGCGAGATTGGGAGCGATGTGCTCGGCGTAGATGGTGCGCTGGAGCTCGTCGGGGGCGAGAATCATGACAAGGTCGGCCCACTTGACGGCATCGGCTACGGAGGCGACTTCGAGGCCGGCTTTCCGGGCTTTGTCCTCGGACTTGGAGCCGGGGCGGAGGCCGATGCGGACGTCAACGCCGGAGTCTTTGAGGTTGAGCGCGTGGGCATGGCCCTGGGAGCCGTAGCCGATGATGGCTACTTTTTTTGCCTGAATCAGGGAAAGGTCTGCGTCGGAGTCGTGGTAGGTTTTTGCCATCTTGTTTTCGTGTCTCTCTTTCAGTAAGTGTGACGGTTACAACTGATCGGTGTAGCGGTTGTCAGCGGTGATGTCGGGTTCGAGAACTTCGGCTTCGTGGTCGTCCTTTTCAGTTCCGGGGACGCCGGGAATGCGCATCGCGCCCAGGACGCGCGAGCCGTGCTTGCCCCGACGCATGACCATGCGGCCTGTGCGGGCGACTTCCAGAACCTCGTCGCCGCTTTCTTCGAGGACCTGGATGAGACCTTCGATTTTGCTTTCGACGCCGGTGAGCTCGATCATCAGCGACTCCGTGGCGAGGTCGACGATGCGGGCGCGGAAGACCTCAACCAGCTCGAAGATGTGGGAACGGGTTTGCGGGGTGGCGGCGACCTTGATGAGGGCGAGCTCGCGGGTGACGGTAGCGAGCTGGCCTACGTCTTCGACATTGAGCACGTTTTCAAGCTTGTAGAGGCTGGCGGCGATGCGGTGGCCCGCAGTGGCGGAAGCCTCGGCGACGATGGTCATGCGCGAGGTGCCTGCGCGCTCGGAGCGGCCTACGACGAGCGAGTAGATGTTGACGTTGAGGCGGCGGAAGAGGAGGGAGACCCGGCTGAGGACGCCGGGTTTGTCTTCAACCAGAGCTACGAATGTGTGAAGCATTTAGATCACCTCTCATCAAGCTGCTAGTCATCCAAATGGGATGTGCATATAAATGCCCTGCCATCGTCGCCAAAATGTGTCATCCTGAGCGGAATTGCAAACCGAAAGGCTTGCAATTCAGTCGAAGGACCTAACGTTCTCGGGCGATACCGTGAAAATCAAAAGCAGAAGCAGATCCTTCGGCTTCGCTCAGGATGACGCCTGTTTGAATGTGGTTACTCCATCAGGGCCAATATTAAGCCATCCTCGAGGAAAGCTGCTTGCCATGTCCGGCTCTGCTTCACTGTAAGCATTATTCTTCGTTATCCTCCGGTACATCCAGAACGACGGCCAACACCCGATCTTGCGCTTTAACGCGAATTGCTTTCCTGGCCTTATCTCGTAACTCCGGCATTACATCCCGCATGCTTCGTGCGGCAAGGCTACGCTCTCCAGGAGGATCGCCTTCTTCCAGGGTTTGAAGCTCGTCAAGAAATTCGTAAATCTCTTTGATGTGCTTCCAGTAAGGGTCGGGGGAAGTCTCTTCTTTGTCGAGCGCCTCTAAACTGCTTAGCGTTAAGGAAAGATAGCAGTCTAATGCCTCTAGGTCCTCAATAGCGAAAAACGTCAGGTTAGTATGTTGATCATATTGCATAAAAATTTCAGTGAAGGTAGCCTCTCTGCTAGGAAATTTGCCTTTAAATGGCTAAGCATCTAATCGATCTTGATCAAAGTCCATTCGCATTTCTCTTTACATTGCGTACAGGCACGAAGGTCCATCAAATCTGTTTGCAAAGCTTCAACTTTTGCAAGTAGAAGGTTTAATTGTGTGAGAAGCTTATCTGCCGCCATCTTTACGCCTCGTGTGCTTGGACTACCCAGCGATAATCTGACATATCAATGGGCATGCTACAGACCATGGCTTATTCTTCACTCTTGATTTGGTGGGTATCAACTTGGCACATGTTGTGTCGCCTCGTACATAACTTGTAAGGAGCAAGTGATACAAGAATTGCATTGCTCCTTGAGCTACACATCATCCGGACTTTCCAGCATCGGATCCGCTCCAGCAGGGCGGCGGATCATTTCGTGTAACGCAGCGCCTGCGGGGATCATCGGGTAGACCGATTCTTCTTTTTCAACAAGGAAGTTGATGAGGAACGGGCCTTTCGTGGTGCGGGCGAGAGTAAGGGCGGCATCGACTTCGCTACGGGTGCGCACCGTGGCGCCGGGTATGCCGTGGGCGTCGGCGAGCTTGACGAAGTCGGGGCTGAGGATGGGGGAGGAGGCATAATTTTTATCGTAGAAAAACTCCTGCCACTGCCGGACCATGCCCAGGTAGCCGTTGTTGACGATAGCGATGTTGATGTCCAGATTTTCTTGCGCTATCGTCGAGAGCTCGCAGGCGGTCATCTGGAAGCCTCCGTCGCCGGCAATGACCCAGACTTCGCGGTCGGGGCAGGCGACCTTGGCGCCGATGCCCGCGGGCAGCGCAAAGCCCATGGTGCCGAGGCCGCCCGAAGTGATGAGGGTGCGCGGGTGCTCATGGCGGTAGTACTGCGCCTCCCACATCTGGTGCTGGCCTACGTCTGTGGCAACGATGGCATTGCCGCCGGTGACGCGCCACAGGTCGTGCATGACGTGGGCGGCGTAGAGGTGGCCGAGGTCGGGCAGGTTGCGGATGTCGCGGACGGCGCTTTCGCCCTTGCTCGCGTTGATCTGTTTGATCCATGAGCTTTCGCTTTGAGTGCCGCTGCCGGAGAGATGCGGAAGGAGCAGTTCGAGGACTTCGCGCAGATCGCCGATCAGCGCCACATCGGCGCGGACGTTTTTGTTGATCTCAGCGGGGTCGATTTCGATGTGGATTTTTTTAGCGTGGGGCGCGTAGCTAGCGAGGGTGCCGGTGACGCGGTCGTCGAAGCGCATGCCGCAGGCGATGAGCAGGTCGGACTGCTGGATGGCATCGTTGACCCACGACTCGCCGTGCATGCCCATCATGCCGAGCGCGAGCGGGTGCGAGGCAGGGAAGCCGCCAAGCCCGAGCAGGGTAGTGGCAACAGGGATTTGCATACGCTCGGCGAGGGTGAGCATTTGCTCGGTGGCCCCGGCTTTGATGACGCCGTGACCGGCGAGGATGACCGGCTTTTTCGCTGACTTGATGAGTGCGGCAGCGTCGGTAATGGAGCTGTACTCGGCCTTCAGCATGGGGTGGGGGCGGCGCGGCTTCGGTGCTGCGACAGCAAAGTTGAACTTTGCCAAGCCCTGCTGTGCGTCCTTGGTGATGTCGACGAGCACGGGGCCGGGGCGTCCTGCCTGCGCTACGGCAAAGGCCTCACGCAGTACCAGGGCAATTTCGTCGGCGCGGGTGACGAGATAATTGTGCTTGGTAACCGGCAAAGTGACACCGGTGATGTCGACTTCCTGGAAAGCATCGGAGCCGAGCACCTTGCTCGATACCTGACCCGTGATGCAGACAATCGGGATGGAGTCGAGCATGGCCGTGGCGAGGCCTGTCACCAGATTTGTAGCACCCGGACCGGAGGTGGCAATCGCTACACCCACGCGGCCCGAGGCGCGCGCGTAGCCGTCGGCCATGTGCGAGGCGCCCTGCTCATGGCGCACAAGAATGTGCCGGATGGGGAACTTGCGAAGTGCATCGTAGACCGGGAGGATCGCGCCGCCCGGGTAGCCGAAGACTTCACGCACACCTTCGCCCTCAAGTGTGGCCCACACAATTTCAGAACCGGTGAGCTCGATGGCGGCCGGCGTATGAATCGTATCTTCGACTTGTGCCTGTGTATGCAATGGAGACGGTGGCACAGGTGTTGCGCCGCGTCCCATTTGTGGGTCCTGGTACGGATTGGGCAGCTGTTGCGTGTCACTCATGGCTTACTCCTGGGCTTTAATTGGTTACAGCACCGCGTGATGCGGAAGAAACAGAGTCGGCGTACTTGCGGAACACGCCGCGTTTGTAACGTGGCTCCGGCGCACACCAGCTTCCTAAACGTGCCTCGATCTCGCTTTGCGGTACATCAAGCGACAGCGTGCGATTTGGAATGTCAAAGGTGATGGTGTCGCCTTCACGGATAGCTGCAATCGGGCCGCCGGTTGCGGCTTCCGGCGCAACGTGCCCGGCCATCAGTCCGCGGGTCGCACCGGAGAAGCGACCATCGGTGAGCAGCGCAACCGTCTCGCTCAACTCCGGGATGCCTGCAATCGCTGCCGTGACTGACAACATCTCCTGCATGCCGGGGCCGCCGCGTGGACCTTCATAGCGAATGACCACAACATCGTTGGGATGGATCTTGCCCGCATCCACAGCTGCAAACGCCTGAGATTCTGATTCAAACACGCGCGCCGGACCTGTATGTGTAAGCCGTTTGTGCCCGGCTACCTTGATCACGCAGCCTTCGGGTGCGAGATTGCCTTTAAGGATCACGAGGCCGCCGGTCGGTTTGAGAGCATTTGCCACTGTGTGGATTACATTTTGCCCCGGCGTTTCGTGCGCGTCGGCTGCTTCCTCGGCCAGGGTCTTGCCGGTCACGTTCAGGCAATCGCCATGCAACAAGCCCGCGCCCATCAGGCGTTGCGCCAACAGCTTGCTGCCGCCCGCATCCTGGTAGTCTGCGGCTACGTATTGGCCGCCGGGCTTCAGGTCACAGAGCAAAGGCGTTTTGCTGCTGAGGCGGTCGAAGTCGTCTATGGATAGCGGCAGATTGAGCTCATGCGCTATCGCAAGAAAGTGCAACACTGCATTGGTAGAGCCGCCGGAAGCTGCCACGCTTACGATTGCGTTCTCGATGGCTTGGCTCGTCATAATTTTCGATGGGCGCAGGTCGCGGCGCAATAAATCCATGATGAGCGCCCCAGCTTGGCGACATGCTTCATCCTTTTGCGAAGAAAGCGCCGGAACACCGGAAAGCCCGATAGGTGAAATGCCTAAAAACTCACAAGCCATGGCCATGGTATTTGCCGTGAACTGGCCTCCGCACGCGCCTGCACCAGGGCAGGCTGCGGCTTCCACTGCTTCGAGACCGGCATCATCCAGCCGCCCGGCAGAGTGGGAACCGATTGCCTCAAACACATTTTGGATTGTGATGTCGATGCCGTTCAGCTTGCCCGGTGCAATGGAACCGCCGTACACCATCAATCCCGGCACGTCGAGCCGCGCCAAGGCCATCACCGTGCCGGGAAGATTTTTGTCACAGCCGGCTATACAAATCACACCGTCGAATAGATTACCGCGAGCGACGAGCTCGATGGAGTCGGCGATGACCTCGCGGCTGATGAGCGAGGCTTTCATGCCTTCAGTGCCCATGGTGATGCCGTCGGAAATGGTGACGGTGTTAAATTCCATCGGCGTACCGCCTGCTTCGCGCACACCCTTCTTAATCGACTCCGCAACCGTGCGCAGGTGAAAGTTACAAGGGCCGATTTCGGTCCAAGTATTGGCAATGCCGATGATCGGTTTGTGCAGGTCTTCTTTGGAAAAGCCGACGCCGCGCAAGTAGGAACGTGCGGCTGCGCGGCTTGGGCCTTCGGTCAGCGCGTTGCTGGTCGACTTTGGATTATGCTCGTTCACTTGCTTGTATCCTGTTCTGCGATCATGCTCGTGCGGCCAGCCAGTTTTTCGTATCGTGCTTGCACTCGTACTGTGTGAGTGCATCGGCGTGGCGCAAGGTTAGGCCGATATCATCAAGACCTTGCAGCAGGCAGTCGCGGCGAAATGGATCGATGCTGAAGTTTGCTGTAAAGCCGGCCGTATCGCTGATGGTATTGTTCTCAAGCGATACGGTTAGCGTGTAACCATCTGCTGTTTTCGCTTGCAGTAGTAGCTGCTCAATTTGAAGTTCACTCAGCGGCACAAGCAGGATGCCGTTCTTACCGGCATTTGAGTGGAAGATGTCGGCGAAGCTCGGTGCGAGCACACAGCGGAAGCCATACTGCGCGAGCGCCCACGCGGCATGCTCACGCGAGGAGCCGCAGCCGAAGTTCTTGCCTGCTACCAGAATCTGCGAGCCTGCAAACGCGGGATTGTTCAATACAAAACCTGGCATTTGCCGCCAGTCATAGAACAGATAGTCTTCGTAACCGGTCCGCTCAATGCGCTTGAGGAATTGCTTGGGAATGATCTGATCCGTGTCGACATTCGAGAGCTCGAGCGGCGTGACGATGGAGGTGAGCATTGTAAAAGGTCGCATTATGCCGGCACCTCTGCCTGCTTGTACTGCCAGGTGCGGATGTCCGTGAAGCGGCCCATTACGGCTGCAGCTGCTGCCATTGCCGGACTTACCAGATGCGTGCGGCCGCCTTTGCCTTGTCGCCCTTCGAAGTTGCGATTGCTGGTGGAGGCGCAGCGCTCGCCCGGTTGCAGGATGTCCGGGTTCATGCCGAGGCACATGGAGCAGCCCGGTTCCCGCCAGTCAAAACCTGCCTGCTTGAAGAGGTAGTCAAGGCCCTCGCGCTCAGCCTGTGCTTTGACCTGCTGTGAACCCGGTACCACCATGGCGCTTACATTGGCATGCACTTGATAGCCGGCGACTACCTTGGCGGCGGCACGCAAATCTTCGATGCGTGCGTTGGTGCAGGAGCCAATAAAGACGCGATCAATGGCGATCTCGGCAATTGGTGTGCCGGCCTGGAGGTCCATGTAGGTAAGCGCTCGCTCTAGTCCGTTGCGATCGGCTTCCGTTGCGCCAGATAATGGATTGGCCGGGTCTGGAACAGTGTCCGTTATAGATACCACCATGCCGGGACTGGTGCCCCAGGTGACATAGGGGGCAAGCTCATGCGCTTCGATCAACAGCTCGCGGTCAAATGCAGCGCCTGTGTCGGTAGGTAGTTCGCGCCATTCCTGTTTTGCGCGCTCCCAGTTTGTGCCTTTCGGAGCGAAGCGGCGGCCTTCGAGATAGGCGAATGTCGTTTCGTCGGGCGCGATCATGCCTGCGCGTGCGCCTGCCTCGATGCTCATGTTGCAGACCGTCATACGGCCTTCCATGGACAATGCGCGAATGGCCAAGCCTGCAAACTCGATTGCATAGCCGGTTGCGCCGTCCGTCCCGATGCGCCCGATGATGCCCAGTACAATGTCCTTCGCGGTAACGCCGTGCGGCAGCTCGCCTTCAACGCTGATGCGGAAGGTCTTGGGACGGGACTGCGGTACGGTTTGCGTAGCAAGTACGTGCTCGACTTCGCTGGTACCGATGCCGAAGGCGAGTGCGCCAAACGCGCCGTGCGTTGAGGTGTGCGAGTCACCGCAGACAATCGTCATACCCGGTTTGGTTGCGCCCAGCTCCGGGCCAATCATGTGGACAATGCCCTGGTCTACCGAGTTCACATCAAATAGCTCCACACCGAACTCAGCACAATTGGTGCGCAGCGCCTCGATCTGCTTTGCTGCGATCGGGTCTTTTATGTGGATGCGGTCTTTGTCGGTCGGCACGTTGTGGTCCACCGTGGCGAGCGTTCGATCGGTGCGGTGTACTTGCCGCCCGGCAAGGCGCAGCCCTTCAAACGCCTGCGGTGATGTCACTTCATGCACTAGATGCAGGTCGACATATAAGATCGACGGCTCGCCCGTAGGCTCAACTACGATGTGCTGCTCCCATACTTTTTCAAATAATGTTTTCGGTGTGCTCATTCCTTAAACCTTCTTCAACTGGTTATGCGTCCGGCGGTCACTTCGTAGTGTGTTTGGGCGTTAGCGACTCAAGCGGGTAATGCGTGTTCTACATGGGCACGCAAGGCAGTGATGAGTGCATCGTTTACCTGCGCGCCCATTTCATATGTACTCAATGCGCCGCGCGTGTCTCCTCGTGCAAGATCCTTAGTACGCGCCCCGGATTCCAGTACGGTTCGCACGGCCTGCTCAACTGCCAGCGCTTCCACCTCAAGCCCGGCGGAGTGGCGCAGCAGCATGGCCGCGGTTAGAATCGCGCCGATAGGGTTGGCGATATCTTGCCCTGCGATGTCAGGTGCCGAGCCGTGGACCGGTTCATACAGATTTACTGTGCCGCCCAGGGTCGCGGACGGCAGCAGGCCGAGCGATCCGGCAATGACACCGGCTTCGTCGGAGAGGATATCGCCGAACAGGTTTTCGGTCAGGATGACGTCGAAGCGGCGCGGGTTGTTCATCAGGTGCATCGCGCAGGCGTCTACAAATTCATGATCGACCGTAACATCCGGGTAGTCTGCGGAAACCTCATTTACTGTTGCGCGCCACAGTTGAGAAACTTCAAGTACGTTGGCTTTGTCCACAGAGGTCAGCTTGCGGCGCCGCTTGCGCGCCAGCTCGAAAGCCACACGTGCGACCCGCTCAATTTCAGCCCGGGTATAGCGCATGGTGTTCCAGGCTTCATCTTTTGAAGGATCGGCAGCGCGGTTCCACTCACGCGGTTGGCCGAAGTAGAGGCCGCCTAGCAGTTCACGCACAAACAGGATGTCCGTGCCTTCAACAATTTCGGGCCGCAGCGGCGAGTTTCCAGCAAGCGCATCATGCGCAAAAGCAGGGCGCAAATTTGCAAAGCCACCCAGCGCCGCACGAATGGCGAGCAATCCTGCCTCGGGGCGCTGACTTGGAGACAGGGCATTGAATTTATTATGACCGACCGCGCCCAGGAAAACGGCGTCACTTGCAAGCGCGGCTTCACGGGTCAAATCCGGAAAAGGCGTGCCATGCGCGTCGATCGCCGCGCCGCCGATGAGGGCTTCCTGGAAGATGAACTGATGGTCACCATGCGCCGCCACTGTGCGCAGCACCTGGACCGCCTGCTCTGTCACTTCAGGGCCGATGCCGTCGCCCGCGAGGACAAGAATCTTCAACCGCATGCTTTCTCCCTTTCTAAGACCTGTGCCGTCACAGCATGGGCGCTCTCTGCTGCATGTGTTGCGAGGTTTACCAAATCCTGATCATAGATCGCTTTTTTGCGATCAGCCAGGGCGGTAAACGCCTTATAAACCACATCGAGTCTGGTAGGCTCCAGCGTGTAACCCAACTCTTTCAAGCGTGCTCGCAAAGCCGCCCTCCCTGAGTGCTTGCCCAGTACCAATTTATTTGCGGGCTGACCTACCGAGGCAGGCGTCATGATTTCGTAGGTCAAGGGGTTGGCCAGCATGCCGTGCTGGTGGATGCCGGCTTCATGCGCGAATGCATTCTCGCCGACGATAGCTTTGTTCGGTGCCGGGCGGAAGGAAATCGTCTCACCCAGCAACTGGCTTGCTCCATACAGCTTTTCAAGCACGATGTTGCTGCCGACTTGGTAGCGGTCAGCTCGCACTTTGAGCGCGGCAGCCAGTTCTTCAAGCGCCGCATTGCCGGCCCGCTCGCCGATACCGTTGATGGTGCACTCTACCTGTCGTGCGCCGCCCTGCACCCCGGCCAGCGTGTTGGCTACGGCTAAACCAAGGTCGTCATGGCAATGTGTCGAAAGCACCACACTTCCTTCATGGGGATTGCCTTCCAGAACGCAGCTGTGTACCGCACGGTACATGGCCGCATAGTCTTCCGGTGTGGAGTAACCAGTGGTGTCGGGCAGGTTGATAGTAGTTGCACCGGCTTCAATCGCTGCCTTGCACATGGCACATAGATAGTCGATGTCGGTCCGTGTCGCATCTTCCGCGGAAAACTCAACGTCCTCGGTATAGGTCTTAGCCAAAGCGACCATTTCACTTACCTGTGCCAAGGCTTTTTCACGACTCATCTTGAGCTTGAACTCCAGATGGATGTCAGAGCTTGCCAAAAAGGTATGAATCCTTCCACGGTCCGCACATTCGATGGACGCAGCTGCACGCTCGATGTCCTCGCGCCGCGCCCGGGCAAGAGAGGCAATGACCGGCTTGCGGATGACTGCGGCGATTTTGCGGATAGCCTGGAAATCGCCTTCGGAGGAGATGGCGAAGCCGGCTTCCAGAATGTCAACGCCTAGATCTTCAAGCGCATGCGCCATACGCAGCTTTTCAGGCTCTGTCATGCTACAGCCCGGGGACTGCTCCCCATCCCGCAGAGTGGTATCGAAGAAAAGAACACTACCGTTCGCCATCTCCAGCTTTCCTCCGGCTCATGCTTACTCTATTCAAGCTTGGCACTCGTCTGTGTATAAAGCAAATCGTAAATTCTTTTGAAATGCGTTAGTTTTACTTATGAAACTTGTTCCTACTCACTGTTCATAGGAGTTTTTATTATGGAGTTCTCTCAATTAGAAACATTTCTTGCGATTGTGGCAGAGCACGGCTTTTCGCGAGCAGCTGTACGGTTGCATCGCACCCAACCTGCCGTAAGCCAAACCATCCGGAAGCTTGAGGAAGAACTGGGTGAGCGGCTCTTTGAGCAAGGTACACGCGACGGTACGTTAACGGCTGCAGGTATGGTGCTACAAGGATATGCGGAGCGGCTAGTGCGCCTTCGCGGGGAGGCTGCGAGTGCCTTGGAAGAGCTTCGCACCCTTGAGCGTGGACGTTTGCTGATTGCCGCCAATGAGTACACATCACACCTGCTGCTGCCGGTGCTTGCGGCATACCGGCAAAGCAGCCCGCAGGTTCATATCGTGGTGCAACGGGCATTCGCCAGCCGCATTCCTGAGCAAGTGCTGGACCGGTCCGTTGAGCTGGGTATGCTGTCGTTTCTACCGCAGCAGGGAGAGCTGTCGGCAGTCGCAGTGTACGACGATGAAGTTGCGTTGATCGTAGGCCGAAGACACCCGCTTGCCCAGGTCGGCGAAATTTCGGTGAGGGACCTAGGTGTGCAGAACTTTATAGGGCATGCTGTTCCGTCACCCTTGCGTCGTGAAGTGACCGAATTGTTCGCCCGGCTCAAGACTCCGTTGCACATGGGCGTACAGCTGCCCAGCCTGGAGGCTGTAAAACGTTTTGTTGCGCTAGGGGCTGGGGTCGCTATTTTGCCGGCTTTGGCGGTTGTGCAGGAAGTAGCACGCGGCGAATTGATTCGAGTCCAAGTGCCGGAGCTCAACTGGACACGCAGATTATGGGTTGTGTATCGCCGTGCAGGCACCATTTCTCATGCCGGGGCGTCTTTTCTGCGTTTGTTGCAGTCGCTTGCCGCTGGAAGCGGGTCTCCGTACCTGTTTCAGCAAGAGCCGGAATCCTGACCGTTCAGAATGATACCGGCAGGAAGTGCTATAGGACGGCTTCGCGAGTGAGACGCGGGAGTGATACCTTCCCGAGCTGTTGCATGCGTAAGTAGGAAGAAGATGCCGAAAACGGCGGCCAAGCCGAGGCCGCAAAATAGCAGGAATCGACAAACATGAAACGTAGTGAAGGGTTTTGCCATATGCTCCTCCTGTAAAAGTGATGGGATGCAGGCAGCACGGCTCCAGCGCAGGTACAATTGCGAATGACCGGGGAAGAGCATTTCGTTCTTATGCGCCCGGAACTTGGCAGGGCCTACGGGCAATGCCCCGCGCCGCGGAATCGATCCCAGTGAGCGTCGGGCAAGGGGTCAACACAAAGAATGAAGAAATGGATTTTGCTTTTGGCGTGTCTACCACTGGTAGCCGCTGTAGCTCACGGGCAGGAAAGCCGTCAGGATGCAAGCATTAGCTACTCCGGGCTTATTTCGCCGACAGTGGTTGGCAATGCTGTACATGAATCAGCTACGATTGGCGACTTCGGCGTTCTCGGCAGTTACCGTTACTTGCTGACGCCTCGCGGTGCGGTGGAAGCAAACTACGGCTATGACCGCTTTATCAGTAAATTTGCTGTTCCCTCCGTCGGCACTCCCCGGGCTCACACGCAGTTTCAGGAGTTTTCCGCTCAGTACGTGTATAGCGCATTTTCCTTCCACAATTTCTTTCCATTTGTGGAAGCCGGCATCGGAGGCTACTTCTTCGGCATTATCAATGATAATAAGACGAATGAAACCTCATTGACACTGAAAGGCACTACTGCGATTGGCTTTCCCTACGGCGGTGGAGTGGCTTACGAACTGAGTCCCAGCTTTGACATTCGTGTTGCGTATCGGGGCATTGTTGTCAAAGCCCCCGACTATGGCTCAGCAGGCAATGCACTCCGCACAAACCGTTATGAAAACATTAATAATCCGGTAGTCGGAGTAGCGTACCACTTCTAAAGAAGTGTGACTCTTTTAGAAGCTAAGTCCCGTTGAGGCGGGACTTTTCCATTCAAAAGATTTTGTAAGAAATGCCTCCGCTATAACCGCTTTCCGTCAGACCGTGACTTGGATTTGGAAAGGTGATCACAATGCCTGGAGCCATTGGAAGAAACTGGTAGTCATACTCTCCCCGAAGTTTTAGTCGAGAGGTAAGTTTATACTCGACGTTACCGCCAGGCTCAAGTTCCAGGTAGCTGCCATAGCCGAGAGAAGTTGTTGTGCCTGATATGTAAGGGTAGTTGATGGTTCCTACACCACCTAGAAACTTTACGTTGCCGGAAAATTTATGCCAATGGTATACCGTTACAGTGGGACCACCAAGGAAGTTTTTCTGAGTTTGGCCGGCGGGCTTATTCAAGTCTAGAAATCGCGCCTCAGCCTCAAGGCCGATGCTGCGTTTGATGTAGTAGTCGCCGTAAACACCTATGCCGAGGAGACGTCCTCCGATCGGGTTGTAATCGGTTTTAAAGTCAGAAGCCTCAGCCCCAACCCATAGATGTGGATTTGCCCCGACAGCCGCTTCATGAACCTGTGCATTTACGGTAAGAAAAGATGTCGCGAGACAAAGCAGGATCAATGGATGAACTGAGTGATTTGCATGCATCAATGGTCTCCAAAAGCGCTCAGGAAATGTAAAACGAGGGTACCTAGCGGCAGGTTTGATGTCGTCTGCCGCTACGATGCCGTTTCTTATTGTGGTACATTCCCTGCCTGTGGTGCTGCCGCACCCGCTGTTGTGCCATTGTCGGTTGTCGGTGTCGGGGCAGTGTTAGCAGCTCCGCCGGTTGCACCCGGTGCGGGTACAGGTTGTTGTACCGGGGGGGTGGCACCTGGCGTAGCTGCGGGTGCCGGAACATCAGAGGCCGCCTGGTAGTACTGCAGGCGTTGGAAGACCGGGGTTACCTCAAGCGGTAGCTTATCACTCGGATTCGCAATGATCGGCTGCGGCGCATTCAGGGCAATCACGTTGTCATCCCATGAGTTGATGCGGAGACGGCTTCCTAAAGGCAGGGCTGCCTGCTGATGAATGTCCGGGATGTTCAACTTGGTTTGGCCTTTGCCGATGTTTTCAAGCCATGGCGTGCCGCTGGGTTGGATCAGCGAGTCCCCCAAGCGTGGTGAAAGCAACGAAGTCAGTTCTTTTTCACGGCTGGTAACTTCGGAGAAGAATAGGCCTACGCTGCCGCTCTTGTCCTTGTAGACCGAGTTGTTGAACAACTCGACCGCCTTCTTGGCGGCAGCTGTGTTGTCACCATCAGTGTGGTTCATGTTAATACGCTCGAAAGCGGCCTCATCCGGAAAGAGCAGGCGGTCGTTGAAAGCGTACCGGGTATCGATATGGTGGCCCAGAACGATATGAGCAAGCTGGAAAGAGATGACCGCGGCAAGATCTTCTTCCTGGGGAAGTACATCGACAAGGCCCTTGCTGAGCAAAATCGTATTTCCCACTGCCAGCGATTCCAGCGGCTGTGTAAGCATGACACGGCAACGAATATCGCTTGGCAACACAAGATTGTTGCCGATGATGATGTTGTTCGTTACCTGCTCGAGCACTTTATCGAAAGGGCTTGCCGGTGCCAGCAGCCCAGCTTGCACCAAGCGGTCCAGCACGTTGTTTTCCGCCTGCGTCGCAAATAAGCGCTGCGCTTGCAGCGGGCTTACATCCTGGGAGTTCTGGCTCTGATCTTGCGCGCCTTCAATGTCGATTGAAGAATTATCAGAGGCATTCTGCGGCAGCTTCAGGCTGTAGCCCCAGAAGGAGGTTTGCGCTTTAAAGCCTTTTGCATGCGCGGCGGCTGCATGATCCGACTCTTCCGTGTAAATAACAGAAGGCAGCCAAATGCCTTCCTGTAGGTTCGAGCGCCAGCTGTCGAAATGGTAGTAGTGGGTGTCTTCCGAAGTTGGATTGCTGGTGTACGTTCCATTGAAGCGAACGATGTTACCGTCGCGGTCTTCAACCCAGATACGGCCGAAGAAGCGTCCCGCACCTGCCTTCTTACTCGGCTTTACGTCAAAGACTGCGGTGCGGACATTGCCCACAAACTCGCGGCGCACAAAGGTGAAGTCGTAGTGCTGAAAATCAAAGCCGGCCGGGTCAATGAACATCATGTCCATGAAGCCGGTAGCTGAATAGCTGAGTTCAAAAGCTTTGCTCAGGCCTGTGATGTAGCCGAGGGAGCCATGTAGCAAGCCCTGCTTGGTCGCTTTAGAGTCATATTGCTCATTTGAAAAAGTTTTGCCGAAGTCCACGCGGCCAATCAGGTATTGATCCGAGACCGGAACCTCGTATTCGAGCGGATCGGGACGGAGGTTTTGAATATAGGTCTGCACCACCGGCGTGTGTTTTGCGATTTGCTTGACGATAACCTTTTCCTGCCCCATGGCCTTGGTAACCAGCTGCTTTTGGTCCGCAGTAAGCGGTGCCAATTGGAGCGGCTTTTCCTTCTTGGCGTACGCTGGAAGGGCGGCAAGCGAGATGCCCAATGTCAAAAGCCCGAGACGAGAAACCATAAAGAATCCTTTGTACCGGTGAAGGCCGGCTTCGAACGAGGTTAGTTCAGTCCGTTAGACCTGTAAAGTCAGCTTACGCGAGCTGGAATGCAACATGGATCACAACAACCTGGTCGACTGGCTTACCGTCGCGGGTTGCCGGTTTGAAGTGGATTTTTGACGTGGCCAGTCGTGCCTGCTCATCAAGACCATGACCAAGACCATTGACCACACGTAAAACTTCTACCTGCCCTTCCGCTGAGAAGCGTACTTCCAGAGTTACATCACCCTGAATATGTGCGTCCCGAGCCTCCTCTGTGTACTGCGGCAAAGGTTTGGTAAGTACGACGATAGGTGTAGCCTGAGCTTGCTGTGCGCGGACAGGACTTGCGCCGGCTGCCGGTGTGCCTTGGCTAAAGTTGCCCGCAGCTACCGTACCATGCCCGCCAGGGGAGCCACCCTGCTGTGTGCCTGTGCCAAAGCCGACTGCGGCTACTGTGCCATGGCCGCCCGGTGCACCGGCGGGCTTGGAGCCTTCACCAAAACCGGTGGTCGCTACAACACCGCGAGCACTTCCATTCGGGGTGCCGCCGGGGGCTCCAGATCCAAATCCAGCTGTGGTAACTGCGCCCTGCCGTGCTGCTGCACCGCTGTTGTTGTTTGATGCCGCACCGAACCCGCCGAGGGTCGCAAGCTGCGAGGGTTTGCTGGCGTTCGGGTTAGCCTGCACACCACTCGGATTGCCAAACCCGGCGGTTTGCGTGGTGGCGACTCGCTGTGCCTGGGCAGCCGATGTTGTAGGTGCTGCAAATGCTCCAACTACCGGTTTGGGAGGAGTCACCACAGGGCGAGGCGCGGGGGCGGGCAGCGCCGGTGCTTTAGCTGCGACTTTCGGCAGTTCTACCTTAGGTGGTTCTACTACCGGCTTGGGCACCGGCGGCGGAGGAATTTTTACCTCTTCCTTCGGCAATGGTGGAATGGGCGGCAGCACGACCTTGGGCACTGGGGGAACGTAAGGCTTCGGTGGCGGAGCCACATACACCAACTGCTCCTGCCGATGCACCTTGGCCTCATGGACCTGGTCAATAGTCAGTGCCAGAATCAGTGCCAGAACAGCCAGGTTGACGCCCGCGGCAACGCCAAAGGAGCCAAGCCTGCCTTTTTCCTGTGGTAACAGGCCAAAGTTCGCATGGTTCAGGACATCGCGCTGCGGAATAGCAACTTCTGCAGACATCCCGGCAGCCGGTGTTGCCCCTTGTTCATCTTCTCGGTAGACTTCGTTTCTTTGAGGCATAGTTCCTATCCCGGCGGGCGGCATGTGCCGCGTGCCTTCAGTCTGTGGCAATACCAACAAGAGACGTATGGCTTCTTCATCGGCACTGCCACGGCTTTCACGAGCTACTTCTTTCAGATTCGTATTGTGAGATGTCGCCATACCCTCACGCATGGTGCCTTGCTTCTCCCGCCTCACTGCTGCTTTGTTCGGTCCATGGCTATGCAAGTCTAGGAGTCTGAGAGTATTCTACCGGCCAAAACAAGAAATGCTTCAGGGCGATTGTGTTTCTTTGGTTACCGTTGGTAAGTCGCAAACTCTAAAAAGTAAGACGCGGGTGCGATACGCTGGCTTCAACCGTAGTTGGTCGGGTAATGCTTATTGGTGGAACGAATGGAGGCGCGATGAAGGTACTAGTGACAGGCGGGGCTGGATACGTGGGTGGCACGGTGGCGGAAGAGTTGATAGTGCAGGGCCACCAGGTAGTCATCTACGACAATCTTTGCCACGGTCACCGCTCCATGGTGCCTGAGGGAGCTACATTTATTGAAGGTGAGCTTTCTGACGGGCCTTTGCTCGAAAGGACGCTTGGACAGGGGTTCGATGGAGTGATGCACTTTGCCGCGCTTATCGAGGCCGGCGAGAGCATGAAGAAGCCTGGAATCTACTTTCGCAATAACACTGCGACAACTTTGACGCTGCTTGAAGCCATGCAGACAACCGGTGTGCGCCGGCTGGTATTTTCCTCAACTGCAGCGCTGTACGGCGAGCCCGAGAGCACGCCTATCGGCGAGGATGCGCCGCTGCGGCCGACTAACGCCTACGGTGAGTCCAAACTGCTGGTCGAGCATATGCTGCGGTGGTTTCACCAGCTCCATGGGTTTTCCTATGCCAGCCTGCGCTACTTCAACGTGGCCGGCGCGGTCGCGGGGCGGGGCGAAGCGCATGAGCCGGAGTCGCACCTCATTCCACTGGTACTTGACGTAGCCTTAGGCCGACGCAATGCTATCAAAATTTTCGGTCAGGATTACCCGACGCCGGACGGCACGGCTGTGCGGGACTACGTGCACGTACAGGATCTTGCTCGGGCGCACCAGATGGCATTTGCCGCCCTGCTTGATGGAACCGAGCCCAAGCGGCTCATCTATAACCTGGGCAATGGTGTGGGTTTCAGTGTGCGGGAAGTAGTGGAGTCGGTGCGCCGTGTTACCGGGCATCCCATTCCGGTGATTGAAGAACCTCGACGGTTAGGCGACCCTGCTGTACTGATTGCAAGCTCTGAAAAGATCGGTAAAGAACTGGGCTGGCGGCCGGAGTATACCGACATGGACGGCATTGTAAGCAGCGCCTGGAAGTGGCACCAGCAGCGTTATCAACGAACGGGTTTTTAAGCAAAATCTATTGCACTTGCTGCATATCAACTTGTATAGCAATTCTGTTTTTACAGAGTAGAGACGTAGCGACTCCAGTATGAACCTAGGTGTCGTCAGAGCAGTACAGAAAAAAGTACTGTCCCCTTCCTGCTTCTGGTTCACTTGGCAAACAGGTGCGAAGCGCGTAGCACAGTGTTGTAAACACCCCAAGCAGCTGGAAGTACTACTACCAGCCAAGCCAGTGACACGCTCAATGGTGAGCTCGTTACTTTTTCATCCTGCATCTGAATCTCCCATTTCATGAATGCGGTTTAATGTGCACCGCTGCCGGCTGTATTGAGTTCCGGTGCGTCCTTCATCCAGAACCGTGACGCGACCGGACGTACAAGCAAGCTGGCAATGAAACCTATAACAAGCAGTGCCGCCATGATGTGCAGCACGACCGGGTAGGCCGTACGCGGCGGAAGCCCGGCAGCATGCGCATGATCCAGAATCGCGCTCACCAGCTGAGGGCCCACAATCCCGGCAACAGCCCAGGCAGTTAGCAGACGACCGTAAATGGCACTCACATCCGCAGCCCCGAACAGGTCTTTAAGATAGGCTGGAGCCGTGGAAAACCCGCCGCCGTACATGCTGATCAGCAAGCCGGCCACAAGTACAAATAGCGCGATCGAGTTCAAGCCTGCAAGCAGGTAGAACAACACCGAGCCTAAAACGAAGAAGATGGTGAAAGTGGTTTTGCGTCCGACCAAGTCGGACATGGTGGACCAGATGAACCGCCCCGCCATATTGAAGAGTGAAAGTACACCGACAAAGCCGCCGGCAGCCAGCGCCGTGACCCTGCTTGAAAACAGATTTTGTACCATGGGTGAAGCTTGCTCCAGGATGCCGATGCCTGCAGTTACATTCATGGCCAGCATGATCCATAACAGCCAGAACTGAGGGGTCTTCATGGCGGAATCGACAGCAACATTATGCGAGCTGATGAGCGCGTTTGTATTGGCTTTTGATGTCCAGCCGGTGGGCGTCCAACCTGGGCGCGGTGTGCGGATCATGAAGACGCCGAACATCATGAACAAAAGGTACACAATGCCCATGGTGACCCATGTAGAGGCAATTTTGTGCGCCCCGGTGCCGCTATAGTGGAGCATCAGGTCAGTACCTAGAGGAGAGCCGATCATGGCACCGCCGCCGAAACCCATGATGGCCATGCCAGTGGCCAAGCCGGGTCGGTCCGGGAACCAGCGAATAAGCGTAGCTACCGGTGAGATGTAGCCCAGGCCGAGCCCGATGCCGCCGATAGCTCCATAGCCCAGGTACACCAATGCGAGCGAGTGCAGCTTGACGCCTAATGCAGAGACAAGAAAGCCGGCACCGAAGCAAAGGGCGGCAACAAAGAGCACCTTGCGGGGGCCGGCTTTCTCAAGCCATTTGCTGAACAACGCCGCGGAAAGGCCGAGAAAGAGAATAGCAATAGAGAAAATGTAGGCAACCTCCTTCTGGTTCCAGGAGCTGCCGTCAGCGGCTTTGAGTGCAATCAGCGGGTTTACAAAAACGCTGAAGGAGTACACCTGACCGATTGCGAGATGGATGGCAAGCGCGGCAGGCGGCACCAGCCAGCGGCTATAACCTGGAGGGGCGACAGCCCGCTCGCGGTCCAGAATGGATGTGCTCATGTATGGTTCGTCCTCATTGTGTAGCGCGCCCCACCACGGCCTGCAGTTGCAGGAGGAGCAAACGCAGCAGCGCCTATTACATCACTTGTACGGTACGGGTGAACAACGTACAAGCCGAGTGTCAACTATTTACCAGAGAATATCGCTGTTAGCGATGCCGCAGCTCTTGACTGCGAAGGCTTGCCATGGTCCTCTGAGACGGGCATGGACTTGTAGTGAAAGGCTTTTGGTACTCGCATGGCTGCAACCCCGCAGGGCAACTCTGAAAACCTGACTTCTTCGCTGCGCGAGACGCGGACGTTTTCTCCGCCTGCGGAGTTTGCCGCCACGGCGCATGTGGGATCGCTTGCGCGGTACCAGGCGATGTACAACGAATCTGTAGAGCAGCCGAACACATTTTGGGCCGGCATTGCGCGCGAGCTGCACTGGTTTCGTGAGCCGTCCAAAGGTCTGGAGTGGGACTCGTCAACAGATCCCTCCAAAGTAAGCTGGTTTGCCGACGGCTCGCTCAACATGAGTGTGAACTGCGTAGACCGGCATGTGGCCGCGGGCCGCGGCAGCCACACTGCACTGATCTGGGAAGGGGAGCCTGGTGAAGTGCGCTCGATAACCTTTGCCGAACTGCAGGCGCAGGTGGAGCGCTGCGGCAGCATGTTGCGCTCGCTTGGCGTGGGGAAAGGTGACCGCGTAGCGATCTATATGGGCATGTCGCTTGAGGTGGCTGTTGCAATGCTGGCCTGTACCCGCATCGGCGCTGTGCATTCTGTGATCTTCGGCGGGTTTGCCCCGCAGGCTATTGCCGATCGTATTACCGATGCCGACTGCCGGATGGTGCTGACGCAGGATGCAACCTATCGCCGAGGCACTGAGATCAAGCTGAAGACCAGCGTGGATGAGGCGCTGAAAAGCTGTGCGGATGTGCGCCACGTTGTGGTGTATGCCCGCACCGGTGCTGAAGTGCCCATGCAAACAGGCCGCGATTTATGGTGGCATGAGGCCATGGCCGATGCTGATCCGCACTGCGAGCCTGAGCAGCTGGACGCCGAAGACCCGCTGTTCATCCTGTACACCAGCGGCACTACGGGCAAGCCCAAGGGTTTGGTACATACCAACGGGGGCTACGCGGTGCAGACATACCTGACTACCAAGTTGGTTTTTGACCTGCACCCAGATGACGTCTTCTGGTGTACCGCCGATGTCGGCTGGATCACCGGTCACTCCTATGTTCTTTATGGGGCGCTGCAAAATGGAGTGACCACGCTGTTGTATGAGGGTGCCCCCAACTCGCCGGACCCGGGCCGCTTTTGGCAGGTGATCGATTGCCACCATGTGACTGTCTTCTACACTGCTCCCACTGCTATTCGCGCGTTTATGAAGTGGGGTTCTCAGTATCCGCGCGCGGCCAAGCTGGATTCGCTGCGGGTGCTCGGCACGGTTGGTGAGCCGATCAACCCGGAAGTTTGGATGTGGTACCACAACGAGATCGGCCGCGGTCGCTGCCCCATTGCTGACACCTGGTGGCAAACTGAAACCGGCGCGCATATGCTGACCCCGCTCCCTGGAGCTATTGCTACCAAACCCGGCTCGGCGACCGTGCCGTTTTTTGGGATTGTGCCTGAGATTGTTACAAAAGCGGGTGAGCCGGTGCCGGTAGGACACGGCGGCCTGCTGGTCATCCGTAAGCCCTGGCCTTCGATGGCGCGTACTATCTGGGGCGATCACGAGCGGTACCGTGAAACCTATTGGAGCCAGATTCCCGGCGCGTATGTTTCAGGGGACGGCGCACGGGTCGATGAAGATGGCTATTACTGGCTGATGGGCCGCGTAGACGATGTGATCAACGTAAGCGGGCATCGGCTGGGAACGATGGAGATTGAGTCCGCGCTGGTGGCACACGCCAAAGTTTCTGAAGCCGCAGTCGTCGGCAAAACGCATGAGCTAAAAGGTCAGGCTATCTCGGTGTTTGTCACTCTGGAAGCGGGTCAAAAGCCTTCGCCCGCGCTGCGCGACGAGCTGCGCGCCTGGGTTGCGAAAGAGATTGGCCCGTTTGCGCGGCCGGACGATGTGCGCTTTGTGGAGCAGCTGCCCAAGACGCGCTCCGGCAAGATCATGCGCAGGCTGCTGCGTGAGCTTGCTGAGAATGGCGAGATCAAGGGAGATACGACTACGCTCGAAGACTTTGCCGGTCTGGCGAAGATGCATGAAGAGGAAGAGTAGGCAATGGCAGACAGCAATCAGCTGCGCGTTCCCGACCAGGCTCGCAATGACCGAAAATCATTTGAGCTGCTGCGCGTCTGGATCGCAAATGGGGAGCAGCACATTAGCCTGCGTGCCGGTGTATGGAGCGATCCGGAAGCATGGGGGATGATGCTCGCCGATCTTGCCGGGCACATCGCGAACTCGCTTGAGCAGGGGGCCGGCATGGATCGAGAAGAGGCGATGGAGCGTATTCGAGAAGGATTTGAGACGGAGTTCGAAGCACCTACGGATGAGATTACGGGAGAGATCGTCGAGTAGTATTTTGTAGCGTGGTATGCACTACACCCCTACGATTTACTAAAGGATTCCGCTATGTCGAACATACATTTTTACTTTGCTATTGCCGTGTTTGAGGCGTGTGTCCTAGATCGCGCGAGCTAGCCTACGCCGCGCGGGCGTCCATGGTTGTTTGCGGTAGGAGTCATGGTGTGGGCTGCGGGCCTGCTAGCGCTCCCGCATGAGCTGAAGTTTCCGCTTCGTCTCACCGGTCTTGTACTCGCCGTCTTTTGGACTTTCCGCAAGCGCTCGCTCACACCCTGGATTTTCTGGAGCATGCTCGCGGGCGTTGAATATGGGCTGGACCTGCCGCGAGCCGCTCTTGCCTCGCGCGTGTTTTCTGATATTTTCCTGCGGCTCATCAAGTGCATTGTCGCGCCGCTCATCTTCGGCACGCTGGTTACCGGCATCGCCGGACACAGCGGCAGCGAAAAGGGAAGCGGCATTGCCAGGCTTGGCTGGAAGTCGCTGGTTTACTTTGAAGCACTGACCACCATTGCGCTTGCCATCGGCCTTGTTGCCATCAACATTTCGCGGGCAGGCGTTGGCGTCGCTGTGCAGGCGCATACAGGCTCGGCAGTGACACCGGCAAGCGCGGGCACCTGGCAGGAGTTCCTGCTGCGCGTCTTTCCTGACAATATTGCGAAAGCCGTTGCGGATGGTCAGATCCTGGAAGTTGCTGTCTTCGCGCTGCTGTTAGGTCTTGCGCTCAACCGGGTTGCAGAACCGCGCCGCGCGCCCATGCTGCGGCTGGTGGAGTCGCTGACCGCGACCATGTTCGCCTTTACGAACATCGTGATGTACGCGGCACCGCTGGGTGTGGGTGCCGCGCTGGCGTACACGGTCGCAAGCGCCGGTATGAGCGTTATGGCAAACCTGGGCCGGCTGCTGCTCACTCTGTATCTCGCTCTCGCGGCGTTTGCCCTGCTCGCCATGCTGCCGGCCGCACTCATTGCGCGCATACCCGTTCGCGGCTTTCTGCGGGCGGTAGCAGAGCCTGCCACCATCGCGTTTGCTACCAGTACTAGCGAAGCTGCGCTGCCCCGCGCCATGGAGGCCATGGAGGCTTTCGGCGTGCCGCGACGCATCACCGGTTTCGTTATTCCTGCCGGTTACAGCTTCAACCTGGCCGGGTCTGCGCTGTACCTGGCGCTTGCATCTATGTTTGTGGCACAGGCGGCGGGCATGCACCTGGGGCTGCGCGCACAGATCGGCATGCTGCTGGTGCTGATGCTCACCAGCAAGGGCGTGGCCGGTGTACCGCGTGCTGTGCTCGTCGTGCTGCTGGCTACGGCCGGCACATTTCACCTGCCGGAAGGTCCTATCTTCCTCGTTCTTGGTATCGACGCGCTGATGGACATGGGCCGCACGGTCATCAATGTGACCGGCAACTGTCTGGCGTCGGCGATCATTGCCCGCTGGGAAGGTGTGTTCGGCTCGGAGCTGCCTGAGGCGGAAGTACTTGCTGCTCGCAAGTAGAGAAGCATGTTCGCAGGGCACAAGAACCGCTGCTGCCTCCCATACCCGGCTGGTATACTTCGAAGTCAGGTAAAAGCTTGTTTGCAGGCTAGGTAGTTGTCGCATCGCTCCTTAAAGGCGATTATCTCCCGAGCGATGGCACGCCAGATTTCGGGCACTTTGCCATTGTCCAGACCGGCTTCAGGAGCAGCATGACTCGACTCGGCACCATTCAATCTCCGGCTGATATCAAGCAGCTTTCCGTGTCGGAACTTGAAGAGCTGGCGCAGGAAATTCGGCAGCGCCTGATTCTTTCTCTATCGAAAACTGGTGGCCATCTCGGGCCGAATCTTGGCGTGGTCGAGCTTACCCTGGCAATGCACTACGTTTTTTCCACGCCCCAAGACAAGTTTGTCTTTGATGTGAGCCACCAGGCCTATATCCATAAATTGCTTACCGGGCGCGAGCCGCGCTTTGACACTATCCGCCAAAGTGGAGGCCTGAATGGTTTCATGCTGCGCAGCGAGAGCGAGCACGATAGTTATGGGGCAGGGCACGCCGGAACCGCGCTTTCTGCGGCACTTGGCATGGCAGTGGCACGCGATCTTGCCGGTGGCACAGAGCATGTCGTCGCGCTAGCCGGTGATGCGGCATTTACCAATGGCATCTCGTTTGAAGCATTGAACAACATTGCCGGGCAAACCAAGCGCCTCATCGTCGTGCTCAATGATAATGAGTGGTCTATCGACCGCAATGTCGGTTCTATCGCTCGCTACTTGCACAAAATTGTGACCAACCAGCGTTTGAACAACTTGCATGACGGAGCCACGCGGCTGGTAGAGCGCATCGGCGGCCAGGCTGCAAAAAAAGCTGTGCGCCGTGCTGAGGAAGCTGCGAAAGGTATGGTGTTCCCTTCAAGCTTTTTCGAAGAGTTCGGGCTGGTGTACTATGGCCCGCTTGACGGCCATAACATCCGCTTGTTAATTGATACATTTGAGTTCCTGAAGCAGCAGGACCGGCCGGTGCTGCTGCACGTTATCACGCAAAAGGGCCGGGGCTTTCAACCCGCGCTTGACGGGCAGAAGAAGTTTCATGGCCTGGGTCCTTACGACCCGGAAACCGGCCACACCCATACCGGCGGGCAGCCGACCTACTCTGAAGTTTTTGCTAACACTCTTGTCAAACTGGCAGATGCTGATGAAAAAGTTGTTGCCATTACAGCAGCCATGCCCAATGGCACGGCGCTTGACTTCTTCCGCCCGCACCACCCCACGCGATACTTTGATGTGGGCATTGCCGAGGAGCACGCAGTCATTTTCGCGGCGGGCATGGCAACGCAAGGTTTCAAGCCATTCTGCGCGATCTACTCAACATTCTTGCAGCGCGCGTTTGACCCAATTGTTCACGACGTGTGCCTACAAAACCTTCCGGTGGTTTTCTGCATGGACCGCGGCAGCCTGAGCGGCGATGACGGTGCCACGCACCACGGCTTGTTTGACATCTCTTACTTGCGACCCATTCCCAATATCGTGCACATGGTGCCCGCGGACGAGGACGAGCTTGCCGACATGCTGTTGACCGCCAAGCTGCACCCAGGGCCTTGCGCCATTCGCTACCCACGCGGTGCGGGGCCGGGTATTGCGCTCAAGCCGCAGCCGCAGCCGCTCGCCATCGGCACAGCTAAGGTGGTTCGTGAGGGCGAGGAAATTGCCATCTTCGGCTTGGGCGCGCTACTGCCCATGGCACAAGAGCTTGCCGACCGGCTCAACGCATGGGGCTACTCGGCGGCGGTGATCAACCCGCGCTTTGTGAAGCCGCTTGATCGTTATACCCTTACTCGCTACGCATTGCATGCTTCTGCTGTAGTCACGTTTGAAGATCACGTACTTGCAGGCGGATTCGGATCTGCAGTGCTCGAAGAGTTGTCGCTAGCTGGCATTGAAACACCAGTGGTGCGCATTGGCTGGCCTGACAATTTCATCGAGCATGGCAAGGTCGATGACTTGCGCGCGCGTTACGGTGTAACGGTGGAGGCAGCTCTAGTTCGCTTGAAGCCCATCCTGAGTAAAATGCCGCGCCGCAGACCGCAGGTCGTTGCAGTCGGCTAATCCTTTATGTGGAAGATTGTAGCCATGTGTCCACGCTTTGAGGTGAATTCGGTAAAACAGATTGTCTGTATACAACCAACAAACTAAAAGCCGACGCTGCAAATAGAATGGCCCCATTTCCGAAACATAGAGTCATGGGTAGCTTGGTAAGGGGCAGCATCGCCATGCAGCCAAGGCTCTAGAAAAATCAGTAAGGTACCTGTGACGTAGTGACTCGGACTACGAAATAAATGGGCCAGTGGGTAGAAGTGTAATCCGATGATGATCGTAACTGCGGGTACGATGTAGGCGGGTTGATGCAGAAGGTTCAGTACATTGACAATAGAAAAAATGGCAAGCCAGTGTACAAGATTGACGATCCCGAATATGCGCCCGACTCCTGGGCGTGTTGCTTGGTCGAGTTGACCGCTCGGCAGCTGTTTAGCGCGCC
>CAXSHS010000025.1:0-32118 GCA_964237325.1 uncultured Acidobacteriaceae bacterium
AGCATCGACTGAGCTCCCAGATCAAGCAGTAGTTCAGAAGCGGAGCAGGTAGCTGACCTTCATGAAGAACTGGCGGCCGTCGTTCAGATAGCTGGAGGAGCGTGTCAGGATAGGCTGCGTGGGGTCGCATGCTACGCCGGTGACGCGCTGGCACAAAGTGCGATCGAGGTTCTGGACGTCATTGTTGTAACCGAGGTAGATGGCGGTGCCGGGGTGGGGCAGCCAGGTAAGCAGGGCCTGGGTGGCGACCTGCTTGGTGCGCACGAGCGAGGTTTGGCTGGGGTTGACGAGCACGGAGTCATACTCAACGATGGCACGGGCGGAGAGCGCGCGTGTGAACTGGTAGTTGAGCTTGGTCCGGAAAACCTGGTTTTCAAAAACATCCTGCCCGGTTGCGGCGGCGTGGTTGCGGTCGAGAAGGTAAGTGTTGTCAATCGTAAGCGAGTGAAAGGGCAGCACGCTTACACGTGCCTGGAGAAACTCCTCGTGCAGCAGGAAGGGCGGCGTTCCAAGGACGGGCTTGTAGTTCGGGTTGCCGCCGTGGGTAAAGACGATGTTCCAATTAAGCTGGCGCAGCGGGGCGCTGCGAAAGACCAGGCCGCCGAAGTTTTCGGTAAGGTTTCGGTTGCGCGGGATGCTATAGCCGTCCTGCGGACCGAGCGTGTCGGAGTTTTGACCGATGAGAGGCGCAATCGTGGTCTTGCGCGCCAGGATAAAGAAGGGGTCGGCGGTGGAGTAGTGGTAGACGCGGTTGCCCTGATGATCGAAGGCGATCTGCTGATTGGTTTCAAGGCCGACGCTCTGAAAAATGTTGTGCTTGGGATACCACTGGTAATTGGCGTGCAGCTGATTGCTGTGGATGTTCGTCGTCTGGATGAAGCCGACTTGGCTGCCGAAGCCGGCGGCGATGTCCTGGTAAACGTTGTCCAGGTTGAATGCGTGGCCGCTGCGCGTGAACTCGAGCCAGGAGGCCGGACCGGCGGCGTAGTGAGTCCCCGCAAGCGGCTTGGTAGCACTTTCAACGATCTGGCCGAGGGCCGTCCACTTGTCATTGAAGCGGGCCGTAAAGTCGAGCCCCCCGATGCGATTGAAGCTGCCGGCGAACTCGTAGTCGGTGTAGATGGCACCGACGCTGGAGCCCTTACCGAGGTCTTCTGTGACGCGCCCGACGGTGTAAAGGGCATGCCTGCCGAAGTTCGGGGCTCCGTTAGTGAAAGTCTCGCCGGGCTCCCGGTCATCGATAGCTAAGAGACCGATGTTGGTGGAGCCGAGCTTGCCGGTAACGCGGCCGCCGAACTCAGGGCGAATGATATTGCGGGTGTAGAGAAGGTCGAAGGGCGTGGAGAAGTAATTGGCATTCTCAAGAAAGAAGGGGCGCAGCTCGGGGAAGAAGACAGGGTAGCGCTGGTTGACAGTGAACTGGGGCTGGTCGGACTCCACCTGGCTGAAGTCGGGATTCACTGTCGCATCGAGAACGATGGAGTCTTTGACAATCGCTTTCGCCTCGCCGCCGGTAGTGCCTTCAAGGTGGCGGGTGCTGAAATAGGGGTTGGCGGGGTCGAGATTGAGCAATTGATGCTCGTTCTGGGCGAGGGTATACGGGTTGATCTGGAGATTGTGCGAGCCTGTGATCCCCTCGATGCCGCGAAGGGTGCCCTCTTGGGTAAGGGTGCCGGAGATTGAGGTAGCGATGTGGGGCCAGGTGTCACTTTCACTGTTGCGGGGCAGGTTACGAAAAAGAACGACGCCCCAGCCGGGGGCACCGGGGCGGAACCGGATGGACCGAAACGGAATGGCAAGCATCGCCATCCAGCCCTGCGAGGTGACGCGGCCTGCGGAGTCCCACACTTGGTCGTAGCTGTAATCGGGGTTGGAGCCCTCGGTCCAGGCGGCGTCGGCCTGTACACCGGCGGCGTTGACCTGGAAGAGGATGCCCCGACGGTGATCCTCGAAAGGGTCGAGCAGAATGGACACATTGTCGTCGGTAAGGACGTTTTCGCGGCGCGCAAGGTGCGAGCGAACAAGGCCCGGGTGGCGGTCGAAGCAGAGAAAAACGACGTACAGGGTGGACGGGGTGTAGCCGAAGTAGACTTCGGTTCTCTCCGTGGCGGGCCGACCGTCGTTGGGTGTCGTTTGCATGAAACCGGAGACCATGGCGAGCCGGTTTTCAAGCGCCTCCGAAGGGTGCATGCCTTCAAAGTCAGCCAGCCGGAGCGGAGCGGCAAGCAGAGGAATCTTGCGGTCGATCAAGGGCTGCTCATGCGGCGGAGCGTCAGGAATGACAGTCGGCTTATTTTGTTGAGCACAAAGCAGGCAGGGAGTAAGAAGGGATGCCAAAAAAACAAACAGGAAAATGGCGCAGTACCTCGCGCAGGCAGCTCCGGGCAGGAGGCAGCCGCCTGTGAAGTTCCACTGTGCTTTACGTTCCAAATGCGTGCTCCGCAGGCCGGTGCCTCCGCCGGAAGCGCACCATCCATAAACTTATACGGATTTTTGCCAAGTGCGGTTCCAGGCAAGTGTGAGAGTCGAAGAACAGGTTCGCACCGTTCAGGGTTCCTGGGTTCCACCCAATAATGCGACACCGGCCGCAAAGTAGCTCCCAAGTCGGTTCGTGTCGCACCGGGCTCATATCCCACATGCGGGCAGAGCGGCAAACAAGAGCCAGATCAGAAGGTGCGCAGCCTTGCCCCTCCTTCTAGGAGTTCCGGTTAGAAAACGGATGATAGAGCACGGTAAGCGCTGTCGCAACCTGTGGAGCCTCTTGTTCCCAGGGCGGGACTCCGGTCCGGCTGTCCGGAGGCCTCATGAAGGGTCATCTGTGAAGTGCAGCCGGATTCCGACAATGCGACTTACCGGTATCAGTCCAGTCCTGCGCTGGTCCTTGTTTCCGCTTGTAAAGAATGGAACTTGGCTCTTTTAGCCGACCGGTCTAGTCTGACTTCATGCAAAAGGCCTTCTCAACTCGCGAACATCTTCTTGAGGTGGGACTCAGGCAAGTTCGTCTGAGCGGTTATACGGCCACCGGCGTCAAGGAGATACTTCAGTTGGCGGGTGTTCCCAAGGGGTCTTTTTATCATCACTTCCCAAGCAAAGAGGCGTTTGCAAGCGAGTTGCTCCAGCGGTACGCGGACGCCGAGATCGAACGAATTCAGCGCGTTCTCGATGACGCCACGATAGCCCCCTTGAAGCGCTTGCGAGTCTATTTCGACGAACTCGCCACCACGAACGGATTCGGCGCTGAGGTCAGTGGTTGTCTCATGGGCAGCATGAGCCTTGAGGTGGCCGGTCAGAGCGAAGCGCTTCAGGATCAGCTGCGTTCTCTTTTTGAGGTGTGGCAAGAGGCAATTGCACGCGTGTTGCGAGAGGCAGTCCAGCGAAACGACCTCGACAAATCCATGCAAACCGATCAGATTGCAGAATTTTTGTTAAATGGGTATGAAGGCGCTCTAGTGCGCATGAAAGCCGACCGGAACAACCGACCGCTCAAGAACTTCCTGCATTTCGCCTTTGACGTGGTGCTGAAGAGCAGACAGCCTAAGATTCAGGCCTGATCTTTACAACCTCTTTGAATCTTTGAACCGACCGGTCTACTCTTAGTGGCAGCGGTTCATCATTCACCAAGAAGAGGTACGCACTATGTCTTCGTCCAGCTCTCTTAAAGGCACGGCTCTCATTACTGGAGCATCCACCGGCATCGGGGCCGTTTACGCCGATCGACTCGCCCGACGCGGCTACGATCTGATTCTCGTCGCACGGAACGGACAGCTGCTGTCCGAAGTTGCTGCAAAGGTTTCCGACAAGACCGGTCGCCGGGTCGATACTCTGGCCGCCGATCTCACCAAGGCAGCTGACCTCGAGAAGGTCGAAGAGGTCCTCAAGACGAATTCAGCGATCACGCTGCTCGTGAACAATGCCGGCTTCGGAAGTGCCAAGCCTGTCATCGGTTCGCCGTCCGATGAGATGGAAAACATGATTGAGCTGAATGTAACCGCGTTGACACGCCTGACGCTGGCGGTGCTGCCGGCGTTCCTCGAAAAGCAGAGCGGTGCCATCATCAACATCGCTTCAATTGTCGCTCTCACGCCGGAGCTGTTGAACGGTGTCTACAACGGAACCAAGGCCTTTGTCCTCAGCTTTACGCAATCACTTTACAAGGAAGTGAAGGACAAGGGCATTCAGCTGCAGGCTACGTTGCCGGGTGCAACTGCCTCAGAGTTTTGGGACCGTGCCGGCGCCGGCGGTTCACAGAATGTTCCTCCCGAGATGCTCATGAGCGCCGAAGATATGGTCGATGCTTCGCTCGTAGCGTTCGATCAAGGGGAACTCATTACGATTCCCTCTCTTCCGAACATTGCCGACTGGGAAAAGTTCGAAGCGGCCCGCCTCGCTCTTGCGCCGGGCTTGTCTTTGAAGCGCCCCGCCGAGCGTTACGGCATCGGGAAGTAACATTCGTGGGAGGCTGCGACGAACGAAGTCGTAGCCTCTAATCGTTCCAGCCGTCCGTCTTCGCCGACAAACTCGAAGCGCCCCGGCCTGCTGCGCTGCTACTCGCGCGTTGGACCCGGAATAGACCCGGAATACTGACGCAACGCCAGTTCGTAAGCCCAAAGGAGACCTTTACATGAAATGTCTACAACTGAGCGCAATTGGAGACCCCGCCCAGGTGATCATGCTTGAGACGGCGGCGGCACCGCGGCTTGCGGCGGATGATCTGTTAATCTACCGGGTCCTAGCCGATCTCACCATTCATAACTCACTCGCAGCGAAGGTCGATGGGACGTATGCTTTGGATAGGTACAAGGACGCGCTCGCGCATGCGCAACGCGTGCATGGCACCGGGAAAGTCTTATTGCAGTTCGAATAGCACCTGGCCTTATCGAACATTTCTGAAAGACCCCGCAGAAAACCGAGGTCTTGATGATGGCACCCCGGTTGCTACACATAAGCCGAGCGTTAATAACAGCAGTGAATCTACTGGAATGACACGACCTATACAACAAATCCCGGAAGACTCATCCAACCTGCTGTAGCGGAACACTAACGGACAGCAGCGGCTTGCTGTGTACTCAAGGCCTTTTCAAAGTTTGCCTGAGCGTCAGTCACGAACTCCTTATATCCGGCAGGGTCGATGAACACACGGGGTCCGCTATGCGCGTAGCCTTTCAGTTTCGTGAGCATATCGAAGTACCCGCCATGGGCTCCCAGAAAGACGTCGCAGGGCAAAGCACGCAACTCCGAAAAGGTATGCCGGAAATCCTGAACGATGCCTGGATAGCTTACGGGATGGCCGGGTGCGGCGACGAAATAGTATTCCGACCAGAAGCCCGTCCCTCCAACGATAACGATGTTCCGCATCGTTTCTGCCGATTCCCCTGGAAGGTGAGAACGCATCGTCCATGTAGTGCATCCGCGCGTATGGCCGGCAGTTTTGTGGGCAGTCAGTGTCACTCCCCCAAGACTTACAGTGTCTCCGTCATGAAGAACGCGGTCCACGTGTATAGGAGCGTATGTGGGAATGTTCGGTGAAGGCGAGAGGAAGTCCGTCCGTGCCCCGCTTTCAACCACACTCACATCACCATCCATCACCATGTTCTTCGCATGTGTCTCGCGAATTACTTCCGCCGCGCCGGCCATGTGATCGGCATGCGCCTGGCTGTTGAGCAAAATCTTGATGTCGCTCCAGTGAAACCCCAGCTCCTCCACACTCGACCGTAGCTGCGGTGGAGAGGTAGCCAGGTTTGCATTGATGAGGATATCTCCTCGTGGCGTAATGACAAGGTAGCCGGCAAGGTCCCTGCTCCCCACGTAGTACAGGTTGTCAGCAATACGAAACGGAACAATCGGAGTCGTCCACGAAGGGTCCACCTGAGCCGGGATGCTTCCGGGGCTGCTGAATAAGATCAGGAACAGGCAGGAGAGGATCGCGCGCATTCTGCTTCTATACCAGGGTGGAAAGAGGTTCGGTTCGAAACACCGGAAGAGATAAGACGCTCATTCAATTCGAACAGTTCTTCAACCTTCTTAGAACCGCGACTTCACCGCCGCCGCCGTCAATTCCACAGACCCCGTAAGCGGCGTCGCCTCCACTGAATCTCCCACATGCACCGTGAACTTACCCGGATCGACTGTCCACTTCTTGCCGGTTATGTCCCAATATGCAAATGCCCGTGCATCAAGCGGCACCGACACATGCTTCGTCTCGCCGGGCATCAACTCCACACGCTCAAACCCTTTCAACTCCCGCTCCGGCCGCTCCACCTTCGGCGTATCCTCCCCCACATACACTTGGGCCACATCCGCGCCTTTCCGGCTGCCGGTATTGGTTATGTCAAAGCTCACCGTTACAGATGGGTCCGCCCCCGCCGACTTAGGCGTGACCTGGATATTTGCAAACTTAAATGTCGTATACGACAACCCGAATCCAAATGGAAACAGTGGCTCTACCTTGTTCTTCTCATAGCCGCGATACCCGACAAAAATCCCTTCCTTGTACTCGACCTTCTTGGTCCCGGGTGCCGGGTAGTAATTTGCGAACGTAGGATTGTCTTCAGCTTTTTTCTCGAAAGTAGCCGGCAGATGTCCGGAAGGGTTCATGTCACCGAGCAGAATTTCTGCCAGTGCCCGCCCGCCTTCCTGCCCTGCGTACCAGGTCTCGAGCATTGCCGGCGCATCCGCGAACCAAGCCTGGGAGTCCACCCCGCCGCCTGAAGTAATGCTTACAATTACGTTCTTATTGATCGCATGCAGGTCCGAAATCATCCTGTGTTGCCCGTACGGCAGTCCAAAGGTGCGGTCACCGCCCTCGCTCTCCTCCGCCGGTAAGTAGCCGGCCATCACCACCACCGCGTCCACTTTAGCGGCAAGCTCCTTGGCTCGCTTGCTTACCAGCCCCTGCTCTTCCTCGGCGATGCCGAACAGCAGCTTACCCCCGAAAGGCCCGTTCTGCTTATCTTCCACCACCACCTTGTGCGGCCCGGCAGTCAGCTCCAGCGTCACATGCGCTTCATACGACTTAGGAAATTCCCAGTTGTCGATAATCTGCTTGCCATCCACAAATACCCGGTTGCCCGACCCTTCTCCCGAGCCCTCGACGATAAACGAATACTTGCCGGCCGTTGACGGCGTAAAGTAGCCCGTAAACCGCCGCGAACTCTTCACCGCCTTCTCCGACATGGAAGCCAGCGCCGCCTGCAATGCCTCCGGGTCTGCTACCAGCGACGCGATATCGAGTCCCTTCCCATTGATGCTCATCACAGTCGCCGTCGCGGCGGGCGCGCCGTCAAGGGTGTCATTCTTAAAGCTTTCGAGCATCACCCCCGGCTTGCCCCCCTGCGCCTCTGTCGTGTACTTCGTCGCATGCGACAGCTCGCCCAGCTCCGGGATGCACCGGTCGTAGTACACCGTCGCCTTATCGCCGAGCGCGTCGGCGAGCCCCTCCACCGCGCTTACCTGGTAAAACGGTTTGACCCCCGCGCTGCCGCCGCCGACCGGCGTTCCCGGGTATGCATTGGGTCCTACTACGAGAATGCTTTTAATCTTGTTTTTATCGAGCGGCAGCAGTCCTCCCTCGTTCTTCAGCAGCACCGCCGACTCCCGGGCCGAATCAAGCGCCGTCTGCCGATTTTTTGGGTCCAGATAGGAGATCGATGGGTCCGCCTGCACCCGGTCCAGCCAGCCGAACTCCGCCGCCGTCGTCAGGATGTGCCGTACTTTCTCGTCGATGACGGCTTGCGAAACCGTGCCCGCCTGCAAAGCCGGCAGCAGGTTTTTACTGTTCATGAACGCGCCCGTCGGCATCTCGATGTCGAGCCCGCCGTTTGCCGCCGCCACCCCGTCATAGGTAGCCACCCAGTCCGACATCAATGTGTTCTCAAAGCCCCAGTCCTTCCGCAGAATGTCGATATTGAACCGCGCACTTTGTGTGGAGTGCTCTCCGTCAATCAGGTTGTAGGAGTCCATCACCGCCCCGACATGGCCTTTCTTCACCGCCATCTCAAATGCGGGCAAGTAGATCTCATGCAGCGCCCGCTCCTCGATCTCGCTATCCGAATCATGCCGCAGAAACTCCGAGTTGTTCCCCAGGTAGTGCTTGACCGTCGCGCTCACCCCCTGCTCCTGCATCCCGGTGATGTAGCCTGTCGCGATGTTTCCCGCCAGGAATGGATCCTCGCCGAAGTACTCGAAGTTGCGCCCATTGCGCGGCGAGCGGTAGATGTTCACACCCGGTCCCAGCATGTAGTGCACACCACGCGACCGCGCGTCACGTCCGATTCCGGCGCCCACTCTCGCGGCCAGCTCGCGGTCCCAGCTCGCTGCCAGTCCTATGCCGGCTGCATAGGTCGTTGACGGAAAGCCCGCATTCGAGCGCGTGCCATACGGCCCGTCCGACATCTCGAACGCAGGCAGGTTCACCGACGGCACTGCCCGCGTTGCAAAACCGGTTCCGCCGATGTAGTCAAGCTTCTGCTCGGGCGTCATCTTGCTGACAATCTCGTTGACGCGCTGCTTTTCAGCAGGCGTAAGGGAGTGAGGAGCTTGTGCCGAAAGAGCTGCGGGCGCGGCAAGCAGAAGAACAAAACCGGCAAAACTGCGAAGCATCATCGAGTACATCCTTACGTGGGCTAAGCTGAACAGCCGGTACATCGTACCTGCATGCCCATGCTCTTGAAAAGAGTCTGCTCCCACCAAAGGACTCTGCTGCGTTCACTTAAGCATGATTCACCTGGGTTGACAGCGGATTAGGTCCGCCGCCTTAGGCTTGCAAAGTACGTGGTAACGGCGTCGGATCATGCACATGATTTCGACTTGATAGTGGTATAAGCAGTCTTCATCATCTAAAGCCATAATCCTTTGCGCCGAAACGCGTTCGCAACCCACCCGACACTAGCACATAGAGGAAGGGGTATATCGGTAGAAGATGACGAGCCTCGATATCAAAGTGGGAGCCGGTCACCACCGCGAAGTAGACGGCTATAGGAATCAGCATGAAGAACACTTCACGGAACTTTTGATCTCCTGATTAAAACCGGAGAAACGGAAGCATCACGAGCAGAATGAGAAAAGGAAGAGTGGATTTTATGAGGAACGCTACAGGAAAGTATTGCCAAGGTCCATGGCGATAGACTTTCCGAAAAAGTAGCTGGTGTACTCCCATTCCGTCTTCTTTGTGTTTGCAAGACCCCGGATGTACGCATCCGGCAGCAGGTGAAATCGTGCAACGGCTGCGAGTTCCGAGGCGTTCCGCGGGTTCGGCATGGATCGGATGTATAGATTCAGCACAGGGGAGAGCTGCAGCCCGGCCGGAGCAGCAGGCAATCGCCGAAGGCATGATTGGTGAAATCGGCGCACTTGGCGGCTCCATACTGCCTACCCAATGTCCTCAGCTTTTCCAAGTAGCACACGGGCTCCTACACCCGCGGCTGGATCGAGTATGCCGCCCTTGCCTTCGGTGTGCTCGTTATGCTCCGCATCGTCAGCCGCAGCTGGACCAGGACCTGGGTCGGACCGGCCGGCCTCGCCCTCACCTCCATCCGCATCGCAAACGACCATCCCGTTCTCATTACCGCTGAAGGCGCAACCTTCGGCGGCGACTAGTTGCGGCTGTGGAGTACGGGATTGCCGGATGTGAGAGGCTGGTCAGGCACTATCCTTGTTGAGCTGCGCGAATACCTGTTCATGCAGCTCAACCGGTTGTTGACCCTAAAAGCCTAATGAACCTATTCAGAAGCTGATGCGGCCTGTAAGCTGCACGGTGCGGGGGCCTGCACCCTCAGCGGTCTGGAGTGCGGAGCTTTGGCCATACGAGTTTCCGTCAAGCTGGGTACTGGGTGGCTCGTAGTTGCGATGATTGAAGAGGTTGGCGGTGGAGATGCCGACTTGGAGCTTGCTTGCCTCAGTTAAGTCGACAGACTTGAGCAGGGAGAGTGAAGTGTTGACGGTTCCCGGGCCAACCAGGGAACCTACGCTCGCGGTGCCGAAGCGTCCGATGTCGCTGCCCGGCAGCGCAAAGGCCGCAGGATTAAGGAAAACGGGATTGCCGTTGCTATTGCCTTTGGCATAGAGCGGTACTCCCGGAACGCGATCCGGTCGGGTCAACCCGACGGTTGTCACCTCATTCGTGCCGGCTGGATCGTCTGATGCCTCATAAGGCGTGAGGAACGGACCGCTTTGCCAGATGAGCACGCCGCCGAGCTGCCATCCGCCAATTACTGAGGAAACAGCGCGGCTGCTGTCGCCGAGCAGCATCTGCCCGCGACCGAAGGGCAGGCTGTAAAGGCCGGTAGTGAGGAAGCGGTGACGCCGGTCGTAGGAGACGTTGCCGTAGTCCAGCATGGGATCAAAGCGGTTGGACAGGTAATTGCCGCCCGCACCGACCAGCCGGTTCGGTGCGGCACCACCTTCGTCCGAAAGGTCGCGGGTGAAAACATAGGAGGAGTTGAACTCAAGCCCATGGGAGAAGCGCTTATCTACGACAGCTGAAATTGCGTTGTAGTTACTCTTCGCTACATTGGTGACGCTCTGGATGATCTGCCAGTCAGGGTAAGCAAGATTTTGCGCGGCGACAGAGTAGCCCATGGTGTTGGGTTGTACCTGGTTCAAGTCCTCGAACTCTTCAAGGTTTTTACCGTGTGAACCGACGTAGGAGAGGCGTAGCCCTGTGCCGAAGCCGAGATCCTGCTCAAAGGTAAGATTCCACTGCTGGACTGAGGGATCTTTGTAGTGAATGGGAAAGGCGTACTGAAAGCTGGCCGCGCCCGGGGTGGCACGGACGCTTGGAAACGGACTTGGAAAGGAGAGCGCGGGCGTACCGTTCGCGCCGAGGGCGTTCTGGTAGTAGGGCACATAGCTGGCGCTCACGCTCCAGCCCGAGACTAAGGAGAAGCCAAGCGGTGACTCAATGAAATTGCCCCATCCGCCGCGAATCACGGTCTTGTCGTTATGCATGGGGCGCCAGGCAAAACCCACGCGAGGGCCGAAATCCGCGCGGGCGGTGTACCGGAGACTCGGGGTAATGCCGTCCTGCGCAGCAGTGAGAATGGGCGTGGGCGCGATAGAGGCGGCGAAGTCGGGGTCGGTGTAGGTAAGGGCCTGCGCGTTGGGCACGACCACCGCGCCGTGGACGCCGCCATTCGAGTAGTTCGGATCGAAAGCGGCTGTGTCGTAGTTAATCTCCTTCAACGGCGGGTGCAACTCATAGCGCAGGCCGAAGTTCAGAGTCAAGCGCGACGTCACCTTCCAGTCATCCTGCGCGAACCAGGCATAGGAGTAGCCAAGGCCGTCCATGTTGGGATTGGTAACGGTGGAAAGAATGGTGTAGTCCGGGTAGCCGAGCAGGAACTGAGCATAGGGGTTGCCGATGGTTTGGCCGACAGTCGAAGTGCCGTTGAAGGTGTACAGACCGGAGCGGTAGGAGCCGAAGACATTGTCGTCATGGTCAGTAAGCCGCTTGAAGTCGAAGCCGAACTTGAGGGTATGCGCTCCCTTTGACCAAGTTACGTTGTCAATCAGCTGGAAAATGCCGGAGCCCTGGCGGGAAGGATTGCCGCCGCCTGTAATGGCGAAGCCGGTGATCTGCGCATTGGGCGCTTCCGGGGCAGCGTCAACGTCGGTTATGCCGGTAATCCCAGATTGTGACAGCAGCTGTTGCGTGTTAATGGCGATGGTACTTGCGGTGCGGCGCGCATTAAAGCCGGTCCGAAATTCATTGATGAGCTTAGGGGAAATAAGATAGGTGTGGGCCAGGGTAAGACCCAGGTCATCTTCAGGCTGTGAGTAACCGCCTTGCAGAGGTGAGCCGGCGAAGGTGCAGTAGCCGGAGCAGTTGGGAACAGGCGCGTTGACGACATTTCGGGCTTTATAACTGAGGCGTAGAAAGCCGGACTGCTTGGGGGAGAAGGTCTGGTCAAGCCGAAGGTCGCCCTGGTTGCTCGTGATCGGTGATGGAAAGTTCACGGCGTAGTTGTTCTGGTAGCTATCCGCCGAACCACGATTTGGCAAGGGATAGAAAAGGTTCAGCAGATTGGCGGAAACCGGAGAAACGGGTACCTGCGTGGTGCCGTCAGCTGCGGTGAGCGGGGTGCAATCGTAGTTGTAGATGGAGCCTGCGGGTACAGGTTGACCGTTGATCAGGCAGCTGCTCTGCACGGTTTGCGAAGCGAGGTAGCCGGTGAGATTGCCGGAGCGCATGGCGACCGAGGGCACGCTAATGACGAGCGGTGTTTCACGAGGCAGGCGCAGCCCTTCATAACTCGCAAAGAAGAAAGTCTTGTCTCGGCCGTTGTAAAGGTGCGGGATCGAGACCGGACCGCCGATGAAGCCGCCAAAGTCGTTCAGGATGGTCTTGGGCTTGGAACCGGTGAAGGGGTTGCCGGCATTCAGCGCGGTGTTCTCGTGATTTTCAAAGATGCCCCCATGGAACTGGTTTGTGCCCGGTCGTGAGGTGGTAGTGATGTCGGCAACGCCCGAATACTCGGCGTTGTTATTGGTTTCGGAAACGCGTATCTCGGAAATGGAGTTGAAAGATGGAAACAGCTCGTTGAGCGGGCCGCTGCTTTCCACATCAACGCTCGCGATGCCGTCGAGCGTGACCGAGAGCAGGGCAGGTGTGGCTCCGGCGATTACCAGATCGCCGTTGTCATCGGTTTGTACGCCTGGGTTGGTCTCAGTCAGCGTGGTGATGGGGCTGGTAGAGCCGTTTGAATGAGCGAAGACGGCGACCGGCAAATCGACCAGCTGCTGACCGGTTTCGGTCGAGGCAAGCTGCGAGGTCTCGGTCGTGATCACGCCTTCCGTGGCGCCCTGGACCTCTACCGTCTGTACATCGGAGCCGACGTGAAGGCTTGCATCGACGCGCTTGCTTTCGCGCGCCGCGAGGACAAGGCTCGAGAACTCAGCCTTGGCGAAGCCCGCCTGCTCGACCGTGACGATATAGGTTCCGGCGTCCAGGATGTTGAACGCATATTCGCCGGAAGCGTTAGCGGTAATTGCCCGTTGAGCACCGGTGCCGGTATTCATAAGCATAACGTTCGCGCCCGGGATAGCTGCGCCGGCGCTGTCTGTAACTGTACCGACGATGTTGCCAAAGGTGGACTGCGCGTGGCTCGCGGCAGGCAACAGGGAAAGAGGGAACAGCACGAGGCCGAGAAGGCGGGAGGCGGTAGCGGTCGAACGAGAATTGGACACGGTCACTCCTGAGGAATGGTGAGGGTGCTCGCACTACGCGGGCGAACTGCATTGCGTGACAGTAGCCGGGAAAATGTGCTAACTAGGGAGCCTTTGTGACATGGACTCCCCACTTAGCAGGCTTATGGCTTCAATGGCAGATCCATCCCAGGGTTCTTCGGAAAGAAGTTAAAAGGCATGAGCTGGAACTCATGCCACATGGTCGGCATCTGCGGCCAGTCTTCGGCGCGCGGCGTGTGGTGAAAGCCTATCGTGTACCAGGCGACGATGTCGGTGTTCAGGATGTTGCGGTTCTTCCTGGTCCAGGCCTCAAGGCCGTCTGTGCCGCGGCTGCCGCTGACATAGGTTCCGGCGGCAAAGCGTTCGCCGGGCTCATACGGGGTGACCCAGAGCTGATGGTTGGCAAAGCCGGCTCGCTTGCTTGGCCACTCATCGGCCGGCAGCAGCGTGGCCGCCGTGACGCCGGGCATAATGGCATACCCTGTAGCCTGGCCGAGCGGGCCTTTCTTGTCGGAACTCACGAAGCGCCACATATCAGGGTGCTGCATGCTGACGTCTTCCATCGCCTGGCTCTCGGTAGCGGGCATGGTCGGCTGCATGGCCCAGATCACGTGGCGGCCATAGGCCTCTTTGTTGGCAGGTATCTTGTACTGGACTAACTTATCGTCCATGAAGGCGTTCTTCTGTCCATCTACGTCCAGGTCGAGTCGGAACGAGAAAAAGTGATCGTGGTTGACGGCGTCTGTGCCGGGAGCAATCAGGTCACCGAACTGGACCGGGCCGCCGGGTGCATTCTTGTCTTCAAGCCCTCCAGACATACCGTTGCTGACGTTCGTGTCGGCGACCGGCTTTACCTCGAGAATGCCGGTTGCACCGACACCGCCCGTGATGGTTCCATCTTCAGAGAAGCGCCAATCGAGTATGTAGTCGTAGTTCCCCACGGTAGCGATGCTTCTCAGCACGAGCTCGCGTGAGGGACGTCCGAACACACCGTTATCGTCGGCGTGTCGCCAGGCAGGATCGCCCTTGGTTCGCTCAAAAAGGCAGGCTGCTTGCGGGCGCTCAAAGGGAGCGCCGTTCTCATGATAGAAAATTGCTGAGAAGAAGGAGGCGTAGTCGGGGCAGTCCATGCCTGCAACGAGGGGCTTGGTTAGGCCCAGGCCGGTGTTCATGAAGTACTCGCCGCCATCGAGAAAGACATGTGAGTTCCAGGTCTCTTCCGGGTCCTGATACGGGACATACATTTCAGAGAGCGAGCCCTGGTACATGATAGGACGGAGTGTGCCCTTGTCCTCGATCCCAACAGTGCTGAGCACTACGCCCTGGCGCGGATCGATGCGGAAGCGGAAGCGCCAATTACCCCACGAGATAAGGTTTTGCTTGTCAATAGTGAAGCTGGGGCCGGCCGGCTGCGTGACCAGGATCGGCTTGGTATTCGGCAGGGCCTCCCCGCCCATGGCGTCGTAGATGCCGGTGGTTTCTGGCATCGGCACGATGCCGTAGTCGCTTACGCGAAGGACCTTTTTGGTGGTCATATCCACTACGAAAAAGAGGCCGGGCACTTCGCGATCCCACTGACCGGAGATGGCGCCTTCACCGTTGGTGCAGCCGCCCCAGCCGATGCGCCTTGAGGGGTCCTTCTGCTCGGGCAGGTCGATAAAACCGGCGGGCGTGGCGAAGCAGGAGGTGTGGCGCAGGTCGGTGATGCCGCGTTTTTTAAGAGCCTCGACAATGCGTGGGTCCTTCTTGATGGCTTCGTTGACCTCGTGCTCTTCATCCGAGGTAAAAGGAGCCTGCTCCCCTTTCAATTCGTGAAAATCCTCCACCTTCTTGCCCGTAACATCGACAATGGCAGCATAAGACTTTCCATCGTCCAGCAGGACGACATCCGCTTTGCGCGGGAGGGGATCACCGGGCTTCCAGGCGAGCACGGCCTGCTTGTCGGGCTCATGAAGCAGGATGCTGGCGAACAGAGTCTTCTCATGTGCGTGGCCATCGTCGCGAACCGTCCTATAGATAGTCCAGTACTCCAATGGAGTCAGTGCATCCAACGGAAAGAGCACCTGTGGAGTAACGGCACCGGCGCTGAGTGAGAATAATCCGGTGAAAAGCATGGTACACAAGCGGGCGGACTTACGAGGCAAGGGGCTCTCCTGACAAAGAAGTGGGTAGCGTAAGGTTTGTTAAAGCTGCACCGGCGAATTGCACTTGGCGTATCCGATGGGCGCATACCTGATTGCATTACGACAATGAAAGATAGAAAGGCCACTTGAACGAAGCAGTGGCTTAGTACGGCAAACCTGCCGGTTGTGACCGGAAAGGGTGAGTTAGGCCATATTTTTTATAGAACCCCAAGCTAGTCTGGGGCAGACTAGCGGGGGTTCGGACAGGCAGACCTAAACTTGAAGCAACAGTAAACGAGTTCCCCGTTTTTGTCGTAGAGAAATATCGCTATTGCTAAGATTTATGGCGAGCATAAACGCTCTGAGATGCCGAGTGATGGTTAATTACCTTGTATAAAACCGGATTCCGCTGCACAGCAAAGATGAGCGCTGCCAGTCCCATTGCATGGAACTACATCACATCGTAGGGAGCTCTCAGCCAGGAAACACATCCCAGATTGAAGCGTCGCTCTCTCCAGTGAGATTGTTCCTGGTATGTAATCGCCGGTACCGCAATATAAGGTCCAGGCATAATGGTGACAAAGGTTACAGCAGCGTTGAACATTTCCATCAGCAAATACTCTGAGAACGGCAGTATTTCATTTAAAAATCCCGTCATTCTTTGGATAGTAGGCACGTTCAACGCTAAAAGCAGTCTCATAAACACCTCAGTAGGATTTGAGGCAGCCGAATTGGGCGAAGCCGACCGGTATGCTTTCAATAAGTCGGCAGTCCGCAGGCTAGCGCTTTCAACAGTAACGGCGAGCGATAAACCGTCCCCGAAACCTTTACCACGAGCGTAATCTATTACCTACAAGCTGCATTTGTTTAAAGGCAACTATTATATTATTAGTGTCAGCAGTCAGCTTCTGACAACTTCATGGCTCTAAACTAGACACTTGCAATACTTTAAACTTTAGAGCTTGTTAATACTACCTAAGTGCTTTCACGGTAGGAGTGAAGGACAAGAAGCCGAGGAAAAAGCACGTTAAATTTGAAAGCCGGAAAAGATGCATCGATAGATTTTAAGATAGTGGAAGTGCCGCTCAATCTCGTTGCGTTTCCCGTACAAAGTACGATTGTACTGCCGGGGATTGAGCCGGCTGCTTTTCGGCAGTACGACTGGAACCATGCCGAGGGCAAGCCCTAGTTGACGTGTCTTCTCGCTCTCGTAAGCCCGGCCTACCAGCAGACGCATGGCTTGGTATCGGTCTGAGTGCCTGGAGCAGATCGCGGCCTTCTGGCGCATCGTGGGCCTGGTCCGATGAAAAAAATGCTACTGCCGTTCGAGCATTCGCGGCAACCATAGGAGTGTGGTATTCCAGCCTCCGCGCAACTTGCCGATGGATCGTGGGCTATTTTAGCGCCCGGTGCCGTCCAGATGCACCTTGACCGAGGTCGAGTCCAGCGCAAAGGCTTTAATCTTGAAGCTCACTATCTGTTTGGCCTGCAGGCGCTCAAACACGCCCGCCTTGGACTAGCGATTCATGCGTGTGTAGATGGTGCGCCCATTGCCGAAACGCTTGGGCAGTCAGCTACTTGCACCCATGCTCAAGCACGTACAGCACCGCGTTGAGTAGCTATAAACTCGACAGGCTTACGTTGCCGCGCTACACCGGCAGGCTGTCCTTGATACGGGCATACTGCTCTTCAGTGACATCCACGTATCGTAATGAAGCTAACTGACTTCAGCGTTAACACGTCCTAATTACTATTTTAGATAATCAAGCAACGTAACCGGAAGTACTTTAGCAGCGGCAGCAAGTACTGTAGAGTTTTGCGCTTGAGCTTGTGTCAAATTCTCCACAGCAGTAGCGGGATCAATACCAACTAAGTTAGTCACCTGAGTGCTTAAAGTAATTTTTTCCTGGCTCAAGAAGGATTCCTGCGCGTTCAGCTGATTGATGCTGCTTCCAAATATGGCATGCTGTCCCGCTACAAAGTTAAGTGCTGCCGTAACCGAACTCGTGGCGCTTGCAATTGCCGCCGTGGTTCCTGTCTGCAGTGCTGTCACGAGCTGCGCGAGTGAACCGATAACACTTCTTGTTGTATTCGCAAATAACTGATCACCAGGCACATTAAGCTGCACCTGCAAACTGCTGCCGACTTGCACCTGATTGATTCCGCTATCTCCCTTGTAACTGTAGCCTGTTGGGGATGCAGCATCCGTGACGAAAGCGGTGGTCGCATTGCTTGAGCCAGCAAAGATTGCTACGCCTTGGTAACTGGTATTTGCTGCGGATACAACATTAGCAAGCACGCCCTGAACCTGCGTAGCAGTAGTTTGTCGGTTTTGCACTGTGTTGGTGCCGGTAGCTCCCTGTGTTCCTAAGGCTACTGCCTGAGTTAGCAACGAGACTACTGAGGTAAGCACGGAGTCAGCGGTTTGTGCTGCACCGAGAGCTGCACTTGCGTTCTTTGTGTACTGATCGTCGTTGCTGCTCACTGCCAGGTTTTGCACCAACGCGGCAGATGCTGTTGGATCGTCACCGGGCGTGTTCACCCTTTGACCAGTGGAAACCTGTTGGAGCGCTGTTTGCAGTTTAGCTGCACTTTGCTGAATACCGGCAAGAACATCGGGTTGGAGATTCGGAGCTACGCGCATAGTGTTTCTTCCTTATGCCCCGGACACCAAGCTCAGCGTTGTGCTGAACAGTGCGCGGATGGTTGTGACTACTTCGGCTGCCGCCTGATACGCCTGTTGATAGCGAATTAGATTGGACGACTCCTCGTCTATGGATACTTCGGAAACCGAGTTTTGTTGATTGGTGAGCTGCGCCAGGCTGGCCTGGATTGCGTTCGCTTGAGTGCTCGCTTGCGAAACAGCATTACCGACGGAATCGACTAAATCGGCAAAGCTATCCGTAGGACTTAAACCACCCACAATGAGTTGACTTTGTACTGCTGTCAATGCAGAAAGGTTGCCGTTACTTCCGGGAGATGCACTACTCGAACTTACTGCAAGACCACTACCATCATTAAAAGCCAAGTCGATAGAGGCTGCGGAACTAGGTGTTGCTGTTGGCAGGGTGAAGAGGTTTGCTCCACTGGTACCGGCTAGATTGAAACCCGATGCCTGCGCATGGTTAATGGCTGTGGCAAAACTATTTGCTAAGGTATCGAGCTGTGTAAGAAAATTCGGGATGTCAGAGTCTCGTGCCTGCAGTTGACCTCCCAAGCTACCGCTAGTCAACGTACCTGTAATGGACGTACCGACTCCATCAAGTACCTGCGTCAGTCCGTTAGCTCCGATGCTGGTAGAAAGAGCAAAGCTTTTGTTGGAGACAACAAGTGCCGTTCCATTCCCTGTTGTTACAGTGTCTCCTTCAGCACTGGTTGTAATAGCGATTCCAGTTAACGCTGAGAGCTGCTGCTCCAGCTGGCTTCGCTGATCCAATAGTGTCCCACCATCCTGTCCTTCGTTGATTGCTTGCGTAATCTGAGGATTGAGTGCTGCAATCTGCGATGATAACGAATTTATTTGAGTCACAGCGCCGGAGACTTGAGTATTTAACCCGGTCTGAACGGAAGATAGACCCGCGCTAGTTGCATGGAAGTTCTCGACCAAACTTTGAGCATTGCTAATAACTGTCTGGCGAGCTGCTGCGTTTGCAGGCGTGGCGGATAGTGCCGATAAGCTTGTAAAAAAAGCTGATAAACCAGCACCTACAGTGCCTGTCGAGCCTGTAAAGTAAGGCTCAACTGCTGAAAGCACTCCGCCTTGTGCGTTAGCGGCTGACTGCGAAGAGGTCTGCTGTTGAATGCGCAGCGTTAGTAGCTGGTCCCGTACACTGGTAATTCCATTAAGCACAACTCCATCACCGATCGCGACCTTGCCATCCTGGATCGAAGCTGCGGAGGAAAGATTCACAATTTCGCGAGTATATCCAGGTGTATTTGCATTCGAGATGTTGTTACTAGTTGTTTCTAATGCAGCCCCCTGCACCGCAAGGGCACCAGTTGCCACGTACAACGCTGCGTTTAATCCGCCCATCGGTTCCCTCCATCTTCCTTGCTAACCGTGCCATGACAATGTCGGGTGCATTGCAAAATCTTTACCCACGCTTCCCGCCAAACTAAGTTTCATGGTGCTGCAGGCGGCTGTTAAAGCGAATCTAGGGTCCAGCGCCTGGAGCATGTGCAATGAACGGCTGGTGTGTTCAAGCAAAGCGCTGTATTGCTTGTTAAGCTGTACAAGCTTTTGCACCGAGGCGAGTAGCCTTATATACATCTGCGATGACACAGAGTTTCTGTTTACTTCCTTTATCCAGTTTGACACCAGTAGCAACTTTGCCAAGCAATGTTGTTGTGCCTCAAGGCTCTTTTCAAATGTAGTCAGCTGATGATGTGCAATTGCATCCATTGCTATCGCAAGTTGCTGCGCCAATGTCTCTATCTGTTCGCAACACCTTGTAAAACCTTGCTCATCGACTGGTGCATTGAGCTTGACCATCTGCTGTCCTCCACCCTAATGAACACTACGCACCATGGCCAATAATGGCATCGGCTATGAGTGCTGCATCCACACTGTATCCAGCACTTGCCACAGCATGTCGCAGCGCTTCCACTTTGCCGGCTCTAACATCAGTCGCAGTCAGTGCCTGCTTTGCCCATGAAGAAATTGAAGGTGCTCCAGAAGATAGGGAAGCAGTGTCCTCCGGAATGGCCGGCGTACGATGCTGTACTTGCTGTGTCGGTTTGACTGGAGCATTTGCTTCTATTCTTGCTACTGTAAGCGCTGTTGTTCCCAAAAGATCGATGCCGGTCATAGCTTGTCCTCCAACGAGTACCATATCGGCACAATTCCCGATTCTGTTCAGGCCATGATCTAAGTTTTCTACTTTGCACTATCTCTGGTGCAGTCCTCCTTCTCCCGACTTCGGTGCAGGTGAGGCTACCTTTGGCTGCGACGCAGCCTCAAGATGGCTCACAATCATCCTGCTGATACCAATACCGCCGGAGGCAGTCAGGCTGCCTGCAAGCTGCTGCATAGCCATTCCTAGGAATTGGTCACGATTGCCGTCTTCGCTATCTGCATCTTCACCCCCTGGCGCAGTGGCAAAGCTTTTTTCCGCCGCTTGTAACCAGCTCCCCAGCAGGATGGATTCAAAATCCTTGCCGGCCTTTTCAATCTTGGCCTTCTCGCTTGGCACATGACCTGCACCAATAACGCGCGTAATGCTCGCATCGGCTTCTCCCTTCGCCTGCTGCAGCAAGCGCTGCGTCGTGCTCTCCAATGCGTTTGCGGCTTGTGTACCAGATATTTGCATCATCAGATCACCTCAAGATCGGCTTGGAGGCCACCGGCTGCCTTAATCGCCTGTAAGATCGCCACAATGTCGTGTGAGGTAGCGCCAATTGCATGCAGGCCGCGGATAAGCTCATTTACGTCCGCACCGTTATCTAGCCGAATGGATTGCGCCGGAGGGTCCTTAACCGCCAGGGCAGTCTCAGGAACGACAGCGGTCGTGCCGTTACTCAATGGCCCGGGCTGAGACACAGCAAGCGTAGTCGCAACTTCAATCGTAAGGCTGCCTTGTAGCAGCGACACAGGTGAGAGCTTTACATCACCGCCGAGCACTATGGTTCCTGTCCGCTCATTCACTATAACCCTGGCCGACTCATGGAAGTTGATAGCTAAATTCTGCACACGCGAAATCAGCAGCGGTACCGAGCTCTCACCAGAAGTAGCTACGTCAATGGTCACCCGACGGCTATCAACTGCAACTGCCACCGGCCTGCCTAAACTCTGATTAATGGCATCAGCCGCATCTCGTGCTGCAGTAAAATCGCTGTTCCTCAGCAGCAAAGATACCGTCTGAAGTTGTGATAAATCGACCGAGGCACTTCTCTCGATAATCGCCCCATTTGGAATGCGGCCCGTCGTCGGCAAGTTCACTTGCCGGACGTTACCAGCCGCTCCTTCTGTGTAACCACCTAGCACCAGCGGTCCTTGTGCTTCGGCATACACCCGTCCGTCAGGGCCATGCAGAGCAGTCAGCAAAAGCACTCCACCCTCAAGGCTGCGCGCATCACCTACCGACGAGATCGTGAGATCGATTTTCATGCCCGGACTTGCGAACGCCGGTAAGGTGGCGGTAACAAAAACAGCAGCAATGTTTTTAACCACTACCTGGCCCGGATTGATTTGCACCCCGAGGCGCTGCATGGCATTAGCTAAGGTTTGCACAGTAAAAAAGGTTTGCTGCCGATCGCCGGTACCGTGCAGGCCGGCGATTAATCCATATCCTACCAATTGGTTATCTCGTACGCCTTCCACATCCGCGATGTCGCGAAGCAGCACCGTACGCGTGGGTGCCTCCGCATGTACAGGTACAAAGGTACATAGGAGCAGTAAGCAACAGAGCGTGCAGCGTGCAATCGAAAGTAAAGAGTACCAATACATAGCCATTAGAAACCGAAGAGCCAGAGAACAGCTCGGGTAAATGGGTTAGGAGAGCGAACACTGTCTGAGATGATGCCTTTACCCTTCATCTCAACCTCAAGGTTGCTGAGCGAGGTGGAAGCGATAGTATTCGCCGGCGTGATATCGCCAGGGCGAGCCACGCCGCGCACTACAATATTCTCGTGCTGGTTATTCATAAAAATCTGGCGCTCGGCCTCAACAACTAAATAGCCATTTGGCAATACGGCTATGACTTGTCCAGCTAGGCTTGTCGTAAAGCTTGTGTTGGAGGCAGTCTGCCCCTGACCTTTCAACGCCGTATTGCTCTGCGCGTTCAACAGTGGATTCGTACCATGCGTAGCAACGCCTCCGACAATGCCGGAAATTCCTGACGTTGTTGAGAACTGCCGTTGACTATTTACATTACCGCTCTGCGCAGCACTGGTCTGCACGGCAACCTGGATAATCACTGTGTCGTTCAAGCCACGTGCCTTGTAATCTGTGGAAAGGTCGGCGAGTGAAGCACTAGGAGTCCACAAACTCCCTATTGAACGAGTAGCTTGTACAGGCGCATTGCCCTGTTCCAGGCGATCAATGTAGTCAGTGCGTAACTGCATTGGGTCCAGCTTTTTTGGTTGCAGCGCTTTCGGAAGCAGATTTGTAATCTCTGCCGCAGCGCGGTGTGTATCTGCTGCAAACGCTGCTCCAGCAAGCATTAGTGAAACAACTAGCCGTATAGCTTTGCCGCGCATCATAAGCTGCCTCGCACGGTAGTGCCATCCACAATGGCAGCCTCGTAAACCCGTCCGTGCGCAAGAGCCGCGACATGGATCATGCTGCCTGCTGTGCCTCCCTGGAGGCATGTCACCGGAACACGCAAGTGCAGCCGGCCGCTGTCGATCAGAAGATATACGCGTGCGCCGTTGCGCAGCACTGCCGGCAAGGAGGACGTGTCATCCAGCGGCTTTGTTGTCACTGCCTTCGTCGTAGGCGGCACATGCACCAGAACATAAAAGGGCATGCAGGCACCTGGCTTAGCGCAGCGCAGGCGAACCCTCCCCTGCGACCATTCCAAATCGCCACTCCCGCCAGGAATCTTCATTGGCTCTATGGGTCCAGCCAAAAGCACAGGCTCTTCACTCCGAGCCTCCACCTTCATCGGCAATTCCACGGCTGTACCCGCTAACTCAGCATGCGCGGCAAGCACGGCATGCACGGCAGCATCCAGGCGAATCGGGTACGAGACTTTACCGCCTTCGGCATGCGCCAACTGTCCCATTCCCAAGCCAACCAGTAAGAGCGCATAGAGCGTTCGTTTCATCCTGTGACCCTTATCCTTTCCGTTCAAGCTGCGTACGTGGAACGCCCTATTGCGTCAATTGGTTTAGCTGCTGCAGCATCTCGTCTGCTGCTTTCACAACGCGCGAGTTGGATTCATAGGATCGCTGGGCCACAATCATCTGAACAAATTGGTCCACCACGCTGACATTGGATTGCTCCAGTACACCCTGTTGTAGAGAGCCGATACCATCGCTGCCGCCCGGTGCGCCAATAATTGGGTCACCCGAAGCAGTCGTTTGCAGAGAAATGTTGTTGCCGACACTGTTCAATCCGCCGGGATTGACAAACAGTGCCAGCTGGATGGAGCCGACCTGCTGCGCTTGCGTCTGTCCCGGCTGCACAACTGAAACTGTGCCATCGCTGCCTACTGAAATGGAAGTCGCATTAGGCGGCACCGTCACAGCCGGCTGCAATGGGTCGCCATTCGGCGTGACCACATTGCCTTGAGCGTCCAATTGGAAAGAGCCGGACCGCGTATAGCCGGTCTGCCCATTCGGCAGCAAAATTTGAAAAAATCCTTGCCCTGAAATTGCAAGATCTAACTGATTACCGGTTTGTGAAAGCTCACCCTGGGTCTGGATAATTTCAGTCGAGGTCGGTCGTGAACCTAGGCCTACCTGCAAACCGGTGGCCACGGTAGTCTGCTGCGAAGCTGCTGCACCCGGAGCGATTTCGTTTTGGTACAGCAAGTCAGAGAATTGGACTCGCCGCTGCTGAAACCCGGCCGTGCTCGAGTTAGCTAAGTTATTGGCAATAGCATCGAGGTTCATCTGCTGCGCGGTCATACCGCTTGCTGCCGTATAAAGTGCGCGAATCATACGTCAAAGCTCCTGAAAGGTATCGGTTACGTCTAGCTAGGGGTGACTCTCGGCAAATCCTCTGCCGCGGTCTTGTTGAGGTCGGTATCAAACATGGTAAGTGCCTTGCGCATAGCCTCTGCCGAGCGCTGTGCGTCAATCAAGGCCACCACGCTAGCTACCGGATTTACATTTGAGCTTTCCAGCATGCCTTGACTTACGGTAGATTGAGTCGCGGCATGCGCCGTACCCGCAGGTGCGGTGTAGAAGTTATTGCCGGCACTCGCTAGTTGGGTACCCGTAGGAAACTCAACCAGGCTCAAATGCCCGGCGATAGCACCATTCGACGAGATGGTGCCGTCAGGGCTGACCGAAACCGGTCCCGGAAGCAGCTGGATCGGACCGCCGGTACCAAGCACAGCCTCACCGGTTTGGGTCAGCAGCTGCCCTTGCGGCGATACTCGGAATGCACCATTGCGGCTGTATTGGGTGCCGCTTGCTGTTTTTACAGAAAAGTAGCCCGGTCCTTGCACCGCAAAATCCATGCTGTTACCGGTTGAGCTCAATGAGCCTTGTCCCTGGTCCAGGTGGGTTGAGCCCAGCACGCCATAATTGTTAGCGACTTGATTCAGCACAGAACCAAGCGGATGCTTGGTTGAGGCGGCAAGCACGGAGCTAAAAGAACCTTGCTGCGCCCGGTACCCTGCCGTGCTGGCATTTGCCAAATTATTGGCAATCCCATCCAGTGAATCGGTTCGTGCAATTAAACCGGCACATGCTGCGTAGAGTCCGCTATCCATCAAGAACCTCTCAAATGCTTTCGCATTCCCTATATGCATGACAGGGGCCACTTTTACCCGGCAAAAGTTGCCGGGTTTTCAGTGAAATATGAGGCTCTTTGGCAAGACTCCAGAGTATGGGTGAGAAAACTGTGAGAAAGAACTCTGCTGCGTGAGGAAATGCTAAGAAATTGAGCTTCGGCATCAAGGCTATAGCTGCAAAGCAGGCAAACACACCCGCGAATACATTTCGGCGGTCCACAAGATTTGTTCGATATATGCGTGCATGGATGCGCTGATTGCACCGAATCCTAAATTGCTCTTAGACCGTTTCCTGCAGCCGTTCCGAGCTGCTACACGACATGGCATGCGCTATCTGGAGAATGCCTGCCCAGGGTTCCGGGCACAGCGGCATGGCAATTGCCGTCTGCAAATAGGGTGGCAGATGCCAGCGTGCTGCCAGATGTGCAATCTCTGCCGTAGAGTCTTTCGCAGTCAAAGCTGGTTGATAGGGTTCCCAGCCAAGCAGTGCAGGTAACGTTGCCGCTTCATGCAGCAAGCCCACTAGATATGCCTGCTCCGGGCATGCACTTTCCGTACGTTCGGCAACCATCCAGCAGGCATATGCCAAGGAGCGGCTATGCTCCCAAAAACGAGTAAGCTGAGGCAGGTTTGCCTCAGCAAAAGCTATACGCTCTACTGCATCACCGCATACAGCTTCCATCCAGGCATCGCTGCTCAAGCTGGCAAGGCAGTCCTCGAGTCGGACGGGCGCGATCATCCGCCCGCTTGTAGAATCGCATTCCTCGCCGGCTTTTCGAAAGATCTGGAGCGTTGCTCCAGGATCGTTCAAGATAATGCCCACAGCCGCTCGCAAGTCAACAGAGCGTTCACAGAGCAACAGCTCCAGCTGCAGGCGAGTAGCCAGCAGCGTAGGAACCGGCGGCAGCGTAGCCTGACGCGATATGTTTTCCAAAGCAGGTTCGGCTCTTCCCTGTATCCAGCGTGGGACCGGCATCGATGGGACTACGGAATGGAAAGAGGTCATCTGCATGTGCAAGCTGTGTCTGACCTTCTATCGGCCAGTAGCAGTCGCATTTCTAGGGCATACGCATATTATTTGTAGCGCTAGGAAACTCTTATGTGTTAATGCCACATGGAGCTTTGCCAAAGCCGCGAGCTATCGTGGAACGCACAGCAGGGAGTTCTCAAAGAATTTGTCGCTGCGCCCGTAACGTACCCACACCAAATCACCGGCACGGCCAAGTACAACCTGTTCCGCATGCACTTGCAAAGCCTTCTCCAAAATCATGCGAGTCGCCGCCTGAAGTGACTGCGCTGTAACGATCTGAGTTCGACGGTTTACATCGTCTGCGGCAAGCTGGGCTTCCCACCGGCTAGTCGTGATAAAGCAGCCTTCAGCCCGCCGCCCGACAACCTGCTCCGTCATTGCAAGAACTCCTCGATCAAGCCGCTCGGCAAAGCCGATCACAATGCGGTCGGCTGCACCATGCACGGTTGCAGCCAAGGTCTGCGCGGCGAGCGCTGGGGGGAGCACCAGCTCCGGCGCGACCGGCTGCGGAGGCAAGGAATAAAAAGCGCAGCCGCTCTCCTCTGCGCGCACCGCGGCAAGCTGCTCCTCAGTGACTGCACCGATTACAAGCAGAGCCTCACCAAGTGAAACGCTACGGCTGTCTGCAAGCTGCCTCGCATCCCGCAATGTCTGCTCTGAGAGAATTTGATCTCGCAACAGCAATAACTGGAATGGCATTCGCGGCAGTCTCCGTACGGTACCCGGTTCGCCGGGCATGCGGCTACCTAGCCGTGCCATCACGGCGGCTTCAAAGCATTGCGAGCCGCATAGCCACACGCCGTCCAGAAAAATCCCATCCTTGCGAAGCCATGAGTGCGATACAGTGAAGCGCCTACACCTCGCCCCGGCGCAGCCATGCAACCGCAGCTGGGCACCCGCGAGTCGCGACCAGCTTTGCCCCTGCAACAAGCCCTCAGCCATGTGCTTACAGAGCCATCGATTGCAGGACTTCCGTCACCCGCACACCGTAGTTGCCATCCACAATCACAGCCTCGCCCCGTGCGATCACACGCCCATCCAGAATCAGTTCTACCGGTTCATCCACTTCGCGGTCCAACTCTACGACCGAGCCGCTGCTCAGGTCCATCACCTCGCGCAACGAGAGCCGCCGCTGTCCGAAACGCAACGTCACATTCAGCTCCACATCCATTACCAAGCCAAGGTTACCGCTGGTGATGCCGGAAGCCTCTGCCGCTGCAGCCACGCGGGCCAGCCGCGCCAAACCTCTTTGCATCTCTGCATCGGCGTATAAGTGCGTTATTGCAGAGACAATCCCTGCGGTCGGGCAGCTCAGCGAGGCCATCGCAAGCGCCTCGTCCGGTAATTGGGACTCTTCCGTTGCGTACACGTGTACTGTGCCGTAATGCGCGAACAGAGCGGCGGCCAGAGGTTCGCAGCTGGTTTGCAGTGCCGTTGCAAACAGCGTTGCCGGCTCCGCCGCGCTGCCGGCAAGCACCGCCGCCTCCGCTATATCCACGGCAACAAAACACTGGCCGACAAGCGCGCCCTCAAACCGCAACGGCAGCACAATCCGCTCGGGTGAGATGCCTTGCGACGTATTTGCTGCCGGCGGGACTACTGACAGCTCCCATGCAGTGGCTCCAGCCAGCTTGAGCTGCTCACCCAGAATGGGCACGAAGATTTCGGCAAACTGGTCGTACAACTCATTTGTCTTCCGCATTTCTACAGTCATGCACTCTCCCCTGAAATCTTCTTGCCAATCGGTTCGTCTCTTACTCGTCGGTTGGGTCATGCGCCGAACTTGACGCAATCAACTCTACTGCCTTGTTCTTGCCGCTTCGTACCGGTACCGCTTCAAAAAAATCATGTCCCTCAAGCACCAGCCTGCCTGAGGACTCCACTGCTGCGCCCAGCCGAAATACCGAACCCACTGCCAGCGAGGCCAGCTCCCGCACCGGGACACGCACCTCAGGTAGACCGCCGGCCAAGGTAAACTGGCAGTCCAGAATGCGTTCCTCCAGCGGCAGCCTCGGGACAAAACGAGCCGGTCCACGCGCGCTGGCGGGGTCAGCCTTGATGTTGCGTACTAGGTGGCCGCCTACCGACGCCGGAAACGCGATATGGAGCAGGCCCAGCACGCCCGCCAGTCCGACTTCAAAGCGCACCAGCAGCACTTTTTCCGTGGGTGGAAACAGCTTGTGAACCATGGACGGCTTCACTGCCGACCCGGGCGTTACAGAGACGCCGATGGGTTGCCATGCGCGCTCGACCTGTTGCGCCACTAAACCGATAACCCCCTGCACAATCTCCTCGTCGATCTCGGTCAGCTCGCGGCTGTCTTCCACTGTCGCGCCGGTCCCGCCCAGCAGCAGGTCGATCATTGTGTACAGCAGCGGCGAGTCCATCTCGATCAGCATGGTGTGCGAAGCAGGCGCAAGTGTACACGGCAACACATACCCGCTCGGCAGCAAGCCCGCCCGGTAATCCTCCATGCTGAACTGCTCCAGCGAACTCAGCTTTACCTCAAGCGCTGTGCCCAGGTATACGTCCAGCGTATTCATCAGGTTGCGTGCCAATGCCTCGTGCAGAGTCTTGAGGGCGCGCGCGCTTTCATTCGACAGCCTGCCTGCCGAGTGAAAATTGCAGGGCTGCACCGTCTTCTCTTTTGCCTCTACAAGCTTGCGTGCTGTCGGCATCATCGTCACCGCATCCCTGCCGCGGTATAGCTATGTGCCTGCGCTATCGGTTGTACAACCGGGGCGCACATCGCTTTGCGCAGCTTGACTACGGCTGCATTATGGATTTGCGCCACACGTGAAACAGCCACTCCTACGACCTCCGCGACTTCTCTCATCGTCAACTCTTCCTTGTAGTACAACGACAAGATCAGCTGCTCGCGTTCACTCAACCCTGCAATGGCACTTGCCAACTGCTGCCTTTGTTCCGCTTTGACGCACAGCTCGAAGGGATTTTCATCTGGGCTCAGTGCCGATTCAATCAGGTCCTGCACCTCGCCGCTCTCTGAAGCAAGTGTGGCGTGCTGGCTCACAATGGTCAGGCTATCAATTGCAGTCATTGCCGTATCCAATTGGTCGAGCGACATCCCCATCTCTCGAGCAACTTCCTCCTTCTCCGGCTTGCGGCCCAGCACCGCCTCCAGCCGCATGCCCGTCTCAGCAATATCGCGGGCCTTGCGCCGCATGCCGCGCGAACCCCAGTCCAGTGTGCGCAGGCTGTCCATAATGGCGCCTCGTATCCGAAACCGGGCAAAAGTTTTAAATTGTGCATTCCGGCTGCTGTCAAAGTTCTGGTACGCCTCAAGCAGTCCCAGGATACCGGCGTTCACCAAATCCTCGATTTGAACATTCGACGGCAGCCGCTCCAAAATGCGCGCTGCAATGAAGTACACCTGCGGCAGTTCTTCCAGAATCAACTGATCACGCTCTACCGAAGCAGAATCGGCCGTAGGGTTCGCCGCCAGCTCCGCAGTGGCCAGCCATTGGTATGCCGCATGTGCTCCCATCATGCCCTCATCTCTTTCTCATCTGGCTCACATTCGCCGGTCTAACGAACCACACCAATCGATTGCACCGCAGTCAGCGGAGGAATCTCCGTAGGTGCGATCACTACCAGCTTGGGCAGAAACGGCTCCATCAGCCTGCGCAGGTAGTAGCGGCCCGGTGAGGCGCACAGCAGTACAGGAGGTGCTTCACCGATTGCGTCTCCAAACGTCCCACGCAGACTTTCCAGCACTTTTCGGGCCACACTTACCTGCAATGCCCCTGCGGTAACCTGACCTGGCTGCGTATTCGCTGCTCGCATGCATTCTTCTTCAAGCGTGGCGTCCAGCGTCATCACCTTGAGCTCACCTTTGTCATCCAGCAAGGGACGAATCAGCGAGCGCCCCAACACGTGTCGTGCTGACTCCACCAGGGCAATCGGGTTCTTATTCGTCGCAGCTGTGTCGATCAGTGCTTCCAGAATGGATCCCAGGTCACGAATAGACACCTGCTCCCGCAGCAGCTGCTGCAGCACTTTTTGCACTTCACCCAGGCTCATCAGCTTGGGTATCAGCTCCTCCACCAGTTTGGGGTGCGAATCGTTTAACCGGTCCACCAGACGCTTGGTTTCAGCACGTGTCAGCAGTTCATATGCGTTGCGTTTGATCAGCTCGGCCAAGTGGGCGGCCAGCACGGAGGTGGTATCGACCACGGCATAGCCGGCCGCAATAGCTTGAGCCTGCAGCTCCGGCACGATCCACTTGGCTGCGACATTGAACGCCGGCTCGCGCGTGTCAATACCGGGCAGCGCCAGTGCCTTTGGGTCGGACGCGATAGCCAGCAAGTGCCCGCCCTTGAGCTCGGCCCGCGCAATCTCCACGCCGCGCAGGTGTACTACATACTCGCCGTTCCTGAGTGATAGGTTGTCGGTGATGTGGATCGAGGGCACCAGAAAGCCAAGCTGCTGTGCCAGGTTCTTGCGCAAAGCTTTGATACGGGTCAGCAGCTGGCCGCCCTGCTTGGCATCGACCATAGGCACCAGCCCAGCACCTACCTCCAGCATCAGTTCGTCCAGTTTTAAGACAGCGTCCATCGGGTCTGCGGCGACCCCACCTCCTGTTCCGGTCTGCGCTGCAAGCAGCGGCGCGGCAGTCTCTTCTACGTCAACCAGACTGGGTTCCATTTTTATCGTGTGCGCCGCGTAGAACAGAAAGCCTGCAATCGAGAAAAATGCCAGCTTTGGTAATCCAGGGATCAGCCCGAAAGCACACAACACACCACCCGCGATCCGCAGCAGCCGGGGGCTTGCCAGGATTTGTCGATTCACATTCACACCGAGCGAATCCTTGCTGGCAGCGCGCGTGACCACGATACCGCCCGCCACAGACACCAGCAGCGATGGCAGGATAGCGACGAGCCCATCCCCGACAGTGAGGATTGTGTACGTTTTTAACGCATCGGCAAACGGGATGCCCTGCTGAAACACACCGATCAAAAACCCGGCGACGATATTAATCACCATGATGAGAATCGTTGCCAACGAGTCTCGTTGCGAAAAGCGTGCCGCGCCATCCATGGCGCCACAGAACTCGGCCTCGCGCGACACTGCCTCGCGTCGCTTACGCGCCTGCTGCTCATTGATGAGCCCCGCGTTCAAATCTGCGTCAATGGCAAGCTGCTTGCCCGGCATCGCATCGAGCGTGAACCGTGCCGTGACTTCCGCTGTGCGCACTGCGCCATGGCTCACCACCAGGTACTGGATCGCCACCAACGCCAGAAACAGCACAAAACCTACGATGTAGTTACCACCTACGACAAACTGCCCAAACGCTTCAATGACTTTGCCTGCCGCGCTCGGCCCATCCGAACCATGCAGCAGAATGCGCCGCGTGCTGGCAAGATCAAGCGAAAGCCGCATCAGCGTCAACATCAACAGCAGGCTTGGAAAAACAGAAAATTGCACCGGCTTCAGGATTTGCACCGCGGTCAGCAGTACCAGCACAGAAGCCGTAATCGAGATAGTCAAAAGCAGGTCAAGAACAAAGCCGGGCAGCGGCACCAGCATGACAAACAGCATGGCAACCGCGGCTAACGGCACGACCCACTCACCGGAGGCGCGCAGCATCTGCGTAATTGTTCGTTTCGGAGCAGGGGTGGGTGTCTTCATGGTGTGATGAGGGCTCCTGAAGCATTGCGGGCACGCCGTCGCGCTTCTTGCGCGCGCACCTCAGCCTGCGCGCGGAACACGATAACCAGAATGTCGGCGACGGCCTGGTACAGAATCGAGGGAATTGCATCGCCCACTTCAACGCTCTTGTACAAGGCCTGCGCGAGCGGGCGGTTCTCCATAAGCGGAATTTGGTGCTCGGCTGCGATCTCGCGAATCTCCAGCGCCAGCAGGTCAAGACCTTTAGCAACAACCATCGGCGCGGCCATGGCCTGTTCGTATCGCAGAGCTACGGCATAGTGCGTGGGATTCGTAATCACCACAGTCGCGGTTGCAGCGGCTTTGAGCGAGTGGCGCTTGCGCATCTGCCGACGCGCGCGGCGCACCCCGGCTTTCGCAGCCGGGTTGCCGTCACTCTGCTTCATTTCATCCTTTACATCCTGGCGCGACATCTTCATGTCGCCTTCCATTTTTTGCCAATTCAGTCCGTACTCAACCGCCGACCACAGCAGCAGCACTAAGCCGCACTTCCATCCAATGCTCAGTGCAAGCGAGCCCACAAAGCTTGCCGACGTGCGCATACTGTAAGACGAAGCATGTACGATCGTCTGCCAGTTTCCCATCAAGGTGCTCACGCCGATCCATGCAATCGCCGCGAACGGCAGCAGCGACTTGAGCAGGTTGCTGAAACCGGTGACAGAAAAAATCTCGCCGATCTTCTTTGCCGGGT
>CAXSHS010000026.1:0-31398 GCA_964237325.1 uncultured Acidobacteriaceae bacterium
CGCTCCCTACCCGGTGCAGAAGCTTGCGGGCGAGCTCTACATGCGTTCGTACTGGCAGGTGTACGGGTTGGAAACGGTGTCACTACGCTACTTTAATATCTTTGGTCCGCGCCAGGTGCCGGACTCGCCTTACTCCGGCGTGATGGCCAAGTGGACGCTACAGATGATGCGCGGTGAGCAGCCGTTGATTTTCGGCGATGGTGAGCAGGGGCGCGATTTTACTTTTGTAGCCAATGCTGTGTCAGCCAACCTGCTTGCGGCCCATGCACCTGCCGCAAACGTCGCGGGGTGCGTCTTCAATGTCGCCTGCGGGGAAAGGCACACCCTGAATCAAACCTTCCAGATCATGGCGGAACTGCTCGGCTTCCCCCAGCCTCCGATATATAGTCCGGAGCGCACAGGCGACATCCGGAACTCGCTCGCTGACATTTCCGCTGCCTGTGCGGCTTTTGGGTACGAGCCGCAGGTGAACTTCAAAGAAGGGCTGCGACGGACAGTTGAGTGGTACCGCTTACACTACGCGGCTCTCTAGGCAGAGACCGCTTGCGCGAGTCTACCCTGAGCCTTTGCCGCACCTGCAACGCCCGGCGACCGGATACATAGTCTGGCGGTAAGCACTACCAGCGCGGCCCACAGCAGGTCTGCCCCTAGCAAATGTGTCACCTGAAGCCAAGTAGGGGCAAGCAGTAACACATCGGCTATGCCCATTACAATTTGCGAGGCAACCAGCGCAGCCACCGTCCACCCCAGCCGCGATTCACCTTCCAATAAGCTTTTAACCACCAAGAACAGCACAAATCCGGCAGCAATTATGCTCAGTGTGGGATGAATCCAGCGAATGTGCAGCAGCCAGTGCGATCCTGCGGCAAAGTCCTGTGCAAATGCCTCAGCCAGGGAATGCGCAGGGTACAAGGTATCGCCCAAAGCAGCCAACGACCCGCTGACGCCTACCAGCAGTGTCGCTCCCAGTCCGACAGTCGCAATGCCTGCATGCTTTAGCTGAATGCTGCCCCGCATACGGGCGCTTTCGCGGCTTAGAAAGTGGGCGGTTAAGGTAAGCACGGCCAGTAACAGCAGCGTGTTGGCAAGGTGCAGCGATAGAAAGACCGCCCGCTCCGGCGACTCGTTCGTGCCGGTAAGCCCCAGCTTAACCAGTAACGCTCCCAGCAGCGCTTCATTGAAGGTAAGCACACCGGAAGCTGCAACGAATACGCGAGCAAGATGGCGGCGTGTAGTTCCCCGCCAGGTCCAGGCAATCAGCCCGATGAGGGCAAAGACCGAGACACCGACCGAGGCACGGTGCGCAAATTCAATGACCGAGGCAAGCGTCTTCCAGTGCTGGATCACAGTGCCTCCGCAGAGAGGCCAGTGCTCACCGCAGCCGTTGCCGGAACCGGTCGAGCGCACCACTGCTCCCCACAAGATGACAAGGATGTTGTAGATCATGACCCCCCAGGCAAAACGGCGCAGCCCCGGCGAGGGTAAGGAGCCGGGTGCAGCCCGGCGGAGTGTGGTACCGATAAGTACCGGAGAGATAGTGGCAGTCATAGATGAATAGCAGCTTTACTACCTGCTAGTTCAATTTTAGTCCTCCCCGGCAACCCTTTCTGTTGAAATCGAATCTTTCCAGCCCTATGAAGAATGTCAATATTTTTTCTAAAATTGCTACTTTCGCGCTGGTTTCCGCGCTGATGATGCCGGTTATTGCTACGGCACAAACCGCAGGGCAGGATGCCCAGGCCGCCGGGACCGACACGAAAAACGCAGCGAAGAGCACCGGCAGCGCTGTTTCAAAAACCGCGAAACACGCAACCCATAAAACTACAAGTACTACGCATACCGCAGCCAAGAGCACCAAAACCGGCACCACCAAGGTTATTGACAAAACTAAAGAGGGCACAACGGTCGCTGCTGACAAAACCAAGGAAGTTTCGGTAAAAGCATACGACAAGAGCAAGGAAGGCGTAGAAAAAGTATTTAACCCTAAAGCAGCCAAGAAGAGCAAAATCACTGATCAGTCACGCGAAGCAAAAATGGGTGCTAAGGATATGCAAACGCTGGAAAAGCAAAAGGTGAAGGACAGCAAACCCTAATGAGTCTGCGTGTAGACATGAAGTGTTAAAAAGAGAAATTTGTTTGATATTCTTATTCCGCTGCACGCTAAGGTATAGATAAAGTTTACGAAAGTTTTTCTACTTATGCCATATAAGTCAGTTGTTTGGGGTTAACGGTTGTATTCTCGATATACTAACCCACTAAATCTTTCCAGATTTGTATATTGGACATGAACGTACTTTTGTAATGGGTCATGCCTATATTAGATGCACATGTAAACAACTGCTACATTCTCATGCAGATCTCGAGAGTGTGAAAAAGTCTGTCGAAGAATCGGAACTGAGCCTCGTCACTTGTCATAAGTCTCTGGCCATTGGCTTCAAAGTACCGGCATCGTATGTCCTGTTAAATTCTAAGCGAACAAACCTAGAAGCAGTGATACAGTAATCTCGGAGTAACTTACTGCTGGAACGAAACACCCATTCTTGGGTACCGGCTCCGGAACAAACCTGATTGCGAATGGAACCTACACCCTTATCAATCGATACAGCGGCATGGTCATCGATGATCCTGGGCTCTCAAAAGCACAAAGTAAGGTGATACAGTGGCCTGCCAACGGGGGCAGCAATCAAAATTGGGTACTTACGAATCTTGGAAACAATGTAGTCATTCTGGTCAACGCTTCCAGCGGTCAAGCGCTGAGTAGTGATAAGGCATCCAAAACCGCAGAGGCCGATATTGATCAATATCCGTATCAGGGCAATACCTGGCAGCCGTAGAGCTTCTGATCGCAATCAAAACAAGTGCCGGAACTAGGGGTTTGATATGGAATCCTTGGTTTCGACACTAATTGCGCACTGTTCTCAAAGACGGGGCAGGTGCAGGGACCGAAGCTATCAGGAAACTTATGGAAGATTCTTGATAAAGATATATTCAGGTCCAAAATAGACTTTAAACTTTTCGAGAAAGGCTAGAATAGCCTTGTTTCTAATTCATGGCATTTGCGTCGCGCCCGGATCTAAATATTAATTCAAATTCCATATCGCTATAGAGTCAGAGCAATATGGCGGGGACGACGGGGCTCGAACCCGCGACCTCTGCCGTGACAGGGCAGCGCTCTAACCAACTGAGCTACGTCCCCTGAGATGATGCTTTCGCGGCTTGAACTCAACCGCAGGAGGACGCTTAGGGACGCCCTGGCAAGACTATAACAGAAGCGTTTACGCGATTCCACGTCATTCCAGGTTGGTTGCTCCCCGGCTGTGGCAAATGGACGGCCCACCATGATGCTGGAATGCTTGCTGCAAACTGCGTAAGAGCAATGCTAAGCGGCTTCCCTTTGTGACCATGCCTGCAACAGAAATGTTTTCTCCTACGCGGAAACACCTTTTTGTATAGAACCATCCCACGCTGTGATACACACACGCATAACGTGCGGCCTGCAGTAGCAGCAACACCCAGGCGGCTTGCAGATTTCAAAACAGGGAGAAACAAATGGCTCTTTCAAAAACAACGCAGGACCACGATGAAATACGGCAGTGGGCCGAAGCACGCGGGGGCAAACCTGCTGATGTAGCCAGCACGGAGAAACCGGGTGCGCCCGGGATCCTGCGCATCGAGTTTCCAGGTGCGACGAATGCAAATGACGCAAATCTAAACGAGATTTCGTGGGAAGAGTTCTTCGAGAAGTTTGACGCGAGCGGCTTGTCGCTGGTCTACCAGGAAGTGACGTCCGAGGGTGCAGAAAGCAACTTCAATCGCCTGGTGTATCCGGAAAACCTGAGCACAAGCGCACGCAAAAGTACCGGCACAAAGGCGGCTTCGGCCAAGGGTAGCGCGAAAAAGGCAGTACCTGCAAAGGCGAGCGGAAAAAAGGCTGCCCCAAGCAAGGCACCGGCAAAAACCACAGCGAAAAAGACTGCCGCTCCTAAAAAAACTGCTGCGAAGACTGCCGCAACCAAGCTTGTAAAACCAGCAGCCAAAAGCACCCCTGCAAAAACGAGCCAGATTACTTCCAAAAAAACATCCGGCACAAAGGCAGGCGGGCGCAAGACAGCCGCAACTGCTAAAACCGCAGCCAGGAAAACCTCAGCGAAGACCACCAAGGCAGGCGCGCAGCGAGCGGCAGTTGCCATCAAGAAAAAGATAGTGACCAAGAAGACAGGCGCGGCAAAAAAGGAGAATCGCTAGCAGGAACATCGGGCGTCCATGAGCCGGAGGTGTCATGCTTGAGGTTGGACCCGCGGGCGATCGGTACGTGTCGCACTTGCTGTCGGTCACCCGACCTCACCAACCCGCCGCAGCTTCATGCGGCCGCAACTTACAGGAGTTTTCGCAATGGCAGATGTCACCATCACAGTACGACCCAACGGTCCATTTCGAGTAGAAGGCTCCATTCGACTGGTTGATGCCAATGGTGCCGAGTGGGATCTGGGCGGCAAGCCTGCCGTCTCCCTGTGTCGCTGCGGCGCTTCAACCCGCAAACCCTTCTGCGACGGCAGCCATACTAAAATCGGCTTTGCCGCCGCAGAGGCGGCAGTGGCTGCCGTTGATCCTGCTGTGGCTGAAGCCGTAAAGGGCGATAACGCCCCGAAAGCCGCGCCCCAATCATAGGGATCTTATCAAGAGTGGTGTTCATCCAATTGCCACAATGAACACCATTCCCGGCCGCTCCTTCCGGCTTAACAAATACCGCTTCCTCGCGGAACTTGTCCGTGAATCCCTTCTCACCCCCATGCGCGGCAGTCGACAACTGCTGCGTGCGGCAGGGGCGGGTGAAGCCGCTGTCACCTGGATCGGGCACTCATCGTTTTTGCTGCAACTGGCTGGCAAGCACATCCTTATCGATCCGGTCTTTGCCCGCTTTCTCATCGTGCTCAAGCGGCGGCGCAAACCGGGTATCGCTCTACGCACGCTACCGCCGATCGATCTTGTGTTGCTGACACACGCTCACATGGACCATCTCAACCTGCCCTCGCTGCGCGGCATCCTACGTAGCAACCGCCGCCGTGGCGCGCCTGCGCCTGTGGTTATCGTGCCTAAGGGAGTTGAGGATCTGGTGGAGCGGCTTGGCTTTCATGAGGTCCGAACGCTCGAAGCATGGTCCTCTACAACATTCGGTGCGCTCACCGTCACCATGACGCCGGCCCGGCACTGGGGCGCGCGCATGTTTGACGATGTAGGGCGCGGCTACGGTGGTTACGTGGTGCAGGCTGAAGGCCACTCTATGTACCATTCCGGGGACACCGCCTACTTCCCGGGCTTTACGACGATCGGCGATCAGCTGCATCCGCAGGTGGCCTTGCTACCCATTGGTGCGTACTCGCCTGACAGCTTTCGCAGCGTGCATACCAGCCCTGAAGATGCATTACAGGCGTTCAAAGACCTTGGTAGCGCGCTGATGATCCCGATGCACTATGGAACATTTCGGCTGTCACAGGAGCCCATGGATGAGCCGCCTGTACGCCTGCTTGCGGCTGCGGCCAAGGCAGGTTTGAGCAGCCGCGTGCTTGTTCTTAAAGAAGGGCAAACGCACCTGCTGCCGCCTCCATAGGCCCTACGCCGCGCCAGGGATGTGAATGCTGTTATATGCTCCCGGTATCGCACCCGCGTAACGTCGCATAGCTGAGGCATTCACGATTCATGCAGCTCAACTCCCTTCTTCTAAAAAGCGCGCTTGTCGGCGCACTTGGCGGCTTGCTCTTCGGCTTCGATACCGCTGTCATCTCCGGCACCACGCACCAGCTCATACAAATGTTTTCGCTCTCCCCTGGCCAGCTTGGGCTTACAGTGTCCATTGCGCTCTGGGGCACGGTTCTGGGCGCGCTCACCTCGGGCAATCTTGGCCAGCGCATCGGCTCGCGTGAGGCGCTGCGCATTATGGCAGTGCTCTACATTGCGTCCGCACTCGGAGCAGCGCTCTCGTGGAACTGGTCTTCCCTGCTGGTGTTCCGCTTCATAGGCGGCCTGGGTATCGGCGGCTCGTCGGTGCTGGGCCCGGTCTACATTGCAGAGATGGCACCGGCGCGCATACGCGGTCGCCTCGTCGGCCTGTTTCAGGTCAACATCGTCATCGGTATTCTACTGGCATACGCCTCAAACTACGGCTTTGAGACAGCGCACCTGGGGGCCGACACATGGCGCTGGGAGCTTGGCATTGCCGGCGCACCCGCACTTATTTTCCTCGCGCTTCTATTCGGCGTCCCGCGCTCGGCACGCTGGCTCATCTCGCAGAACCGCATGGAGGAAGCGCGCTCCGCGCTCGGTCTGCTAGGTTCACCTGACCCGCAAAAAGAAGTCGATGCAATGCGAGCCGCCGCGCACGAAGACCGGCAGCAAAAAGATGCTCCCCTGTTCACCCGCAACCTGCGCCTGCCTATCTTTCTTGCGGTCACGATCGGGCTGTTCAACCAGCTGGCAGGTATCAACGCCATCCTGTACTACCTCAATGACATCTTCCGTGCAGGCGGCTTCTCCTCCATCTCGTCGGATGAGCAGGCCGTCATCATCGGCATTATGAACCTGCTGGCAACCGTATTGGGCATGAGCCTTATTGATAAGCTGGGCCGCAAAACGCTACTGCTGATCGGTGCCGTCGGTACCGCGCTGTGCCTGGCCGGGGTTGCCGTGGTCTTCTACACGCAGCAGCACCGCGGTGCGCTGCTATGGCTGCTGGTGGCTTACATTTTCTTCTTCGCAATTTCGCAAGGCGCGGTTATCTGGGTCTACATCTCTGAAGTCTTCCCCACGCGCGTACGCTCCAAGGGCCAGAGCCTTGGCTCCGGCTCGCACTGGGTTGCCAATGCTGCCATTTCCTTCGCATTTCCAGTGATCGCAAGAACTTCAACGGGTGCACCGTTCGCGTTCTTCAGCGCGATGATGGTAGCGCAATTTTTCGTCGTTCTATTACTCTACCCGGAGACAAAGGGCGTTTCTCTGGAGCAGCTGCAAACGCAACTAGGCACTAGCGAGGCGTGAGCACTTCCCCATTGTTTAGTAAGCTTCATAAGCTTTCGATAGTGTCGATTTGTTCGTCCATGACACGCGTCTTCAGGCTTCTTTGCATCATCCAATACTCATGATGCAGGTTCAGCAAAAGCTTGAAATTCTCGCCGATGCCGCGAAATACGACGCCTCCTGCGCCAGCTCCGGGGCCAAGCGCGCAGGCAACGGCAAAGGCATCGGCCACTCCGACGGGATGGGCATCTGCCATAGCTACACACCCGATGGCCGCTGCGTCTCCCTGCTTAAAATCCTGCTGACAAATTACTGCACTTACGACTGCGTGTTCTGTGTCAACCGCGTTTCAAGCGACGTGCAGCGCGCCCGGTTTACCCCGCAGGAAGTCGTTGACCTAACTCTGAACTTTTACAAGCGCAACTACATTGAGGGCCTGTTCCTCTCCTCCGGCATCATCCAGTCGCCCGACTACACCATGGAGCAGCTGATTGAAGTCGCCCGCACGTTGCGCGAGGTCCACAGCTTCGGCGGCTACATTCACCTCAAGGCGATCCCCGGCGCAAGCGATACGCTCATCGAGCGCGCAGGTACCTATGCCGACCGCCTGAGCGCGAACATGGAGCTGCCCACGCAGCAAGATCTTGTGCAGCTTGCGCCCGACAAAAAAGTCGAAACCATCGAGAGCACGATGGGCCAGATCTTTGAGCACAAGGCTGAAGCTGAGGAAGATCGCAAGCGTACCCGCACAGCCCGCAAGTTTGCCCCGGCAGGTCAAAGTACACAGCTTGTGGTCGGCGCAACCCCCTCGACTGACAAACAGATTCTGGCGACAGCCTCGCACCTGTACGGCACCTACGACCTGCGCCGGATTTACTACTCCGGCTTCAGCCCGTTTCCGCAAGGCGATGCGCGCCTACCGCTCAAAGCCGCGCCCATGGTGCGCGAGCACCGTTTGTACCAAGCTGACTGGCTGATGCGCTATTACGGCTTCAAGGGTGAGGAGCTGACCACGCCCGACCAGCCCAACCTTGATTTGACACAGGACCCTAAGCTCACCTGGGCACTGGCGCACCGTGAGTTCTTCCCCGTGGACGTGAACCATGCCACGCGCGAAGTGCTGCTGCGTGTGCCCGGCATCGGCTACCGCAATGTCGAGCGCATCCTGCGCATTCGTGCATACCACCCGCTTTCGCTCGACGATCTACGCAAACTCAACGTGCGCATCAAGACAGTATCGCCGTTTGTCACCACCACCGATCACCTGACGCCGACCGCCGCGCTCGATTCGCTGGCTCTGCCGTCGCAGATGATCATTCCCGCGCAGATGCAGCTGTTCGATGCCGCAGCTATGGCCAGCACGGGTCAACTGTAGTGCTCAGCCTCGCCTCGCGCATTCGCATAGAGCCCGAGTTTGCCGCGTGGCGCGAGCAGGCGCGCCTGTTGTTGCGCGAAGGTATTGCCCCCGATCAGGTCGAACTCATCAGCGAGGAAGATGATATTGCATTGACGCTCGGCTTCGCACCGCCGCCGCAGCCTGACCCTTCGCTCGCAGTCACAAAGCCGTCTGTCCCAAAAGCCTTTCTCGACCTCGCGGAGATCGTAGCCTGCCACAACGACCCGGAGCGCTGGCAGCTGCTCTACCGCGTACTATGGCGTTTGCAAAACCGACGCACACTCATGGCCAATGAGCTCGATGAAGATATCGCCCGCATGCGCCGCATGGATCACCAGGTACGCCGTGACCTGCACAAGATGCATGCCTTTCTGCGCTTCCGCATGGTCGAGCAGGACGGCTTGGAACATTACATCGCCTGGTACCGGCCGGACCACCGCATCCTAGCGCTTGCTGTCCCCTTCTTCGCCGAGCGTTTCGCAGTCATGCGCTGGACGATCCTGACCGGCTATGCCTCAGCCGGCTGGGACCCGGAAACGCATCGCGTCACCTGGGGTCCGGGCGTACTGCGTTCGCAGGCTCCGCCGCCCGATGAGCTTGAAAGTATGTGGCGCTCCTACTACGGCTCCATCTTCAACCCGGCGCGTCTCAATACACGTGCTATGAAGGCTGAAATGCCGGTACGCTACTGGGCTGAACTTCCCGAGCTCAATATCCTTCCACAGCTGCTCAACGACGCGGATCGCCGCGTGGGAACCATGATGGAACAACAGCAATCCCTGCTCAGCAACACCTATGTGCCCCTGGACCACACGCTTCCCGTACTGCGCGACGCCGCACCGCGCTGCGAGGGCTGCGAACTGTACAAACCGGCTTCGCAGGTTGTGTTCGGCGTAGGCCTTGAACATGCACCGTTGATGCTGGTAGGCGAGCAACCCGGCGATGAGGAAGACAAGCGCGGTCTGCCGTTTATCGGCCCCGCAGGCCGCGTGCTCGACCAGATCATTGAGGAACTGGGCTTCAATCGCGCAGAGATGTACGTCACCAACGCCGTCAAGCACTTCAAGTTTGTGCAACGCGGCAGCCGTCGCATCCACGAGTCGCCCAAGCTGAGCGAGGTCACTGCCTGCCGTCCCTGGCTGCTGGCAGAGCTCGACGCGGTTAAGCCGAAGATCGTGGTATGCCTGGGCGCAACCGCGGCCAAGTCCCTGCTGGGGGCCAAGTTCGCGCTGATGAAAGACCGCGGCAAGGTGGTGGAGTCACCCTATGCACCCCGCGTGATTGCGACAATTCATCCCTCCGCCGTGCTACGCGCGGAAGGCGACAGCAAGCGCGTGTTGTACGAGTTCATCAAGCAAGACCTTGCGCTGGCGGAGCAGCTAGCCATGCGCGAAGCAAGTTAAAGCCCGGCGGGATGTACCGGGCTTGTCTGCAAAGGGTTACCGGCTAGTGCAGCCTCCACATTGCTACCGTAATCCAATCGGTGTCATCCTGAGCGAAGCTGAAGGATCTGCTTTGCTCTACTCTAAAAGCTGACCTTCGGCGCAGTTTTGGCCCCGGCGTCCGCCTGAAAATAATCATTATCCGTGTGGAACCCCGCAAATCCGGCCCACACGCTGGCCGGGAACTGCTGAATGTACGTGTTGTAGTCCTGTACAGCCAGATTGTATCGGCGGCGCGCGACAGAGATGCGGTTTTCTGTCCCTTCTAGCTGGTCCTGCAAAGCTAGAAAATTCTGGTTCGCCTTCAGGTCAGGATAGCTCTCACTCAATGCCAGCAAGCGGCCGATCGCGCCATCCAGTTGTCCGTTTGCCTTGATCTTGCTAGCCGGGTCTTGCGCATTCAGCAGCCCCGCACGTGCATTCGCAATGTCACCGAATACCGTCTCCTCATGCTTGGCATAGCCCTTTACAGTACTCACCAGGTTTGGAATCAGATCGGAACGGCGTTGTAGATCCGTATCAATCTGCGCAAATTGAGCCTGCACCTCATTGTGCTTGCTCACCATGGTGTTCTTCGCACCGATATAGTTCACAAAGATAAGAACCAGCACCGCAACCAGTCCCAGACCGACAATCGTTCCACGTTTCATGCTTGCTCCCTTTTCCTAATAACTTCCGCCGGCTCCGCCGCCGCCCGTACCGCCGCCGCCGAAGCCTGAAAATCCATCGCCGCCATTGTCGTCATCATCCCGCCCCCTGCCGCCGCCTCCGCCGAAACTGCCGCTAAGAAAGATGCTCAGTAGAAACGGCAGCATGCCCGTGCGCGCCGCCAAGAAGAACAGGAAGATGAAAATGCCGATCATCACCAGCACTTGCCCCGGCGCAAGCTGCGCCGGGCGGTTGATAGGCGCAAGCTGCGCGCGCGGCTCACTGAGCGATACACCCGCATCCCCGGCAATCAATTGAGCTACTTGTTCCGCGCCCAGCGTCACGCCCTCATCATTCTGGCTCACGCGCAGGTACTGCTCCATCTCCCGCGCGATCACCCCTGCTTTCGCATCGGTGATGACACCTTCAAGCCCATAGCCTGTCGAGATGAACAGCTTCCTGTCGCCGATAGAAACCAGCAGGATCACGCCGCGGTCCGTGCCCTTAGCGCCTACCTTCCATGCGTCCTCAAGCTGCACGGCATAGTCGGCGATGGCCTCACCGTCTGTGTTCTGCACGGTGACGATCGCCATCTGTGCATGCGCCTGCCGCTGCAATGCGCCGCTGAGCTGGTCAAGATGCTGGATGGTATCACCGGAAAGTACATGCCCGTCGTCACTGACGAAGTCCGTAGGCCGCGGCAGGTCCTTTACTGCCTGTGCATGGCACAAGGAGGCAGAGGGCAGCATCAACAACATGGTAAGCAGGCGTAAGCGCAACATCCATCCCCATTGTACGGAGTGAGCTCTTTCCCGGAACGCAAAAGCGCCCGCATCCGCGGGCGCTTCGTAGCAGCAGACCTACGCGGTGTCTAGCTTTGGGTCACATTATGCGCCTGTGCGACTTGCTTGATCTTCTCGAGGTGAGTATCGATCATGCCTTCACCCTGCATCGCCGCGCTCTTCTCACTGGGCAGCTGACCGTTGGCAGCCTCCGACTGAAATGCCTTTTTATCCTCTTCGTGATCCTTCACCATAGCCGTGATGTATTCCTTATCAAATGCATCGCCGCTCAATCCTTGCAGCTTGGCAAGTTCCTTCTTCTCCTTGCCCGGCAGACTTGTCGCGGGCTTTACGCCTGCTTCCGTCAGCACCGGCGTCATCTGCTCGTTCAGCTTGGTGTGGTCGGTCACCATCATCTGCCCAAACTGCTTCACATCTTCACTATTGCCTTTTTGTGCCGCCAGCTTCCCGGCTTGTATCTCAAACATGCCGCCCTGGCTGGCTCCCTTCAGAAAGTCTTTGTCCTGTACAGACGCGCCGCTGCCGGGAGCATTTGTCAGCGCGCCGCCGCTAGCCAGTCCGCCGTTAGTCGAATTCGTCCCTCCCGGTGCAGTCGTCGGCGAGGATTGGCTGCCGCCACCCGCGCCTGCCTGTGCCGGGGCAATCGCTGCTCCAAGCACCAGTGCCACTGCAACTACCCCTGCCTTGCCGTACATTGCGTTTGCCATAGATCCTCCACTATCAGCCGCTGAGTGTATGCGGCGACCTGTTGATTAAGGCGCGGAAAAGCCGCCCCGCGTTGCCCGCCACGCTTACCGGCATGCTCCGGCGGTATTCTGAATGCATGAGCACCCTCGCCACACCGCCCATCGCAAGTAAGGAACTGAAAACCACTGCCATGCACGGCCATATACTTCGCGATGAGTACTCCTGGCTGCGGGACAAGGAAAGTGAGGAGGTACTCACCTACCTGCGGGACGAAAACGCCTATACCGATAGCTGCATGGAGCCCACCCAGCCGCTGCAGCAAACGCTGTATGCCGAGCTGCTGTCGCACATCAAGCAAACCGATGTCAGCGTACCCACGCAGGAAGGTGCGTACTGGTACTACGCGCGCACCACAGAAGGTTCGCAGTATCCAGTGTACTGCCGCAAGCGCGGCTCGCGCGAGACGTTTGAAGCGGCTGTCGAGGAGGTCATTCTCGATGTGGAAGCACTGGCCGCCGGGCAGAGCTTCATGTCCATCGGCGGTATGGACATCTCAGACGGTGGTAACCTGCTGGCCTACTCAATCGATACGACCGGCTTTCGTCAGTACACGCTACACATCAAGGACTTACAAACAGGCGATCTGCTCCCCGGGCAGGTTGAACGAGTAGGCTCCCTTGTCTGGGCAGCGGACAACCGAACGCTCTTCTACACAGTGGAAGATGAGGAGCAGAAGCGGCAGTTTCAGCTCTACCGACACCTGCTCGACACCGATCACACAGAAGACGCGCTGGTGCTTGAAGAGCCTGACGAGCGCTTTAACCTGGGTGCAGGGCGTACGCGCGACGGCGTCTACATCGTGATTGAATCGGGCAGCCACACCACCAGCGAAGCCCGGCTGCTGCGCGCCGATACACCCCTCTCCGAACCTGTGCTGCTAGCCGCCCGCCGTGACAACATCGAGTACTACCCTGACCACCGTAACGGCCTGCTCTACATCCGCGTCAATGATCGGGGGCGCAACTTCCGGCTGGTCACCGCGCCCGCTACCGGCACCGGCACAGACAACTGGGCGGAACTGTTGCCGCACCGTGATGATGTCATGCTGGAAGATGTAAGCCTGTTTGCCGGTTTTGCTGTCGCCACTGAGCGACACGGCGGTCTGGAGCACCTGCGCATCCTGCACTTTGCCGGAGACGGCGCGGAGATCGCGCGCGAGGCGGAAATCGGCTTTCCCGAACCGGCCTACAGCGTTCACCTGAGCGGTAACCGGGAGTTCGCAACCGACCTGCTCCGCTACAGCTACCAGTCGCTGGTCACGCCCTCGTCTGTACTCGATTATGACGTGCGCACAGGCGCAAGCGAACTCAAGAAGGAGCTTGAGGTACCAGGCGGCTTCGACCGCGCGCTCTACGCGTCCGAACGCATTAGCGCCACCGCGCTCGACGGTACCGCCGTACCCATCTCGCTTGTCTATCGCAAAGACACGCGCAAGCCGGGCGAAAACGCGCTGCACGTCTACGGCTACGGCTCCTACGGCTACGCGCTGCCGCTCGGCTTCAATGCCAACCGGCTGTGCCTGCTCGACCGCGGCGTTATACTCGCCTACGCGCATATACGGGGCGGCGGCGATCTGGGCAAGCCCTGGCATGACGCAGGGCGGCTCGCGCATAAGATGAACACGTTTACCGACTTCATCGCGGCGACAGAGCACCTGCTAGCCGCGGGCTATGGCGAGCCTGGGCGCGTCGCCATCCAGGGTGGCTCCGCTGGCGGCCTGTTAATGGGCGCGGTCGCTAACCTGCGGCCTGACCTGTTTCGCGCGGTGGTGTCGCAGGTGCCTTTCGTCGATGTCATGAACACCATGCTGGACGCCTCGCTGCCGCTCACCGTGCCGGAGTATGAGGAGTGGGGCAACCCGAATGAGCGCGAGGCCTTTGATACCATGCTGAGCTATTCTCCGTATGACAACCTGCATACGGCGGCCTACCCGGCCATGCTGGTAAAGACCTCACTGTATGACTCGCAGGTGATGTACTGGGAACCTGCCAAGTACATCGCCAAGCTCAGGACGATGAATACGGGCTCGCTGCTGTTGCTACTGCACACCAACATGACAGCCGGCCACGGCGGAGCAAGCGGCCGCTACGATTACTTGAAAGAGATTGCATTCGACTATGCGTTCCTGCTGCGAGAGCTCGGTCTCGCCGACTAGCTCCAAGCGTGACGAAGCAAAAGCAGCAACAACCATTGAAAGCGAGGTAGTGTGCCCCTTCCATCCAGCTCCCAACTTGCAGGCAAAACCGCTCTGGTCAGCGGCGCATCGCAGGGTATCGGTCGCTCCATCGCCATCGCGCTTGCCGCGCAAGGCGCGAAGGTGCTGCTTGCCGCGCGCAATACCGACAAGCTGGAACAGGTAGCTGCCGAAATTGAAGCCTCAGGCGGCACGGCCCATGCGCTCACGCTGGATATCTCGAGCGAAGCGTCTATTAAGGAGACCGCGAAAAGCGCCCTGGCTGCCCACGGCATAGTAGACATTCTGGTGAACAATGCCGGTATTACCCGCGATGGCCTGATGATGCGCATGAAGCGTGTCGACTGGGACGATGTACTGAATACCAATCTGACCGGCACATTTCTGCTGACACAGGCACTGCTGCCCCCCATGGTTAAGGCGCGCTGGGGCCGCATCGTGAATATCACCAGCATTGTAGGGCAGCTTGGACAGGCAGGACAGGTGAATTATGCGGCCAGCAAAGCAGCCATGCTGGGCTTTACACGCTCGCTGGCGCGGGAAGTAGCCTCCCGCGCCATTACTGTGAATGCCGTAGCACCCGGGTACATTGAGACTGCCATGACCCAATTGCTGACCGAGACGCAAAAGCAGGCCATGCTGCCTAACATTCCGCTGGGCCGTATCGGCACAGATGAGGAAGTAGCAGGCGCGGTGGCATTTCTCTGCCTACCCGTGGCGGGCTACATCACCGGGCACACGCTGGACATGAACGGCGGGTTGCACATGCAGTGACGGAGTGACCGGCGGCTGTGGAGATGTAAGGCGTGCAACCGGTGCCGGTGTCATCTGCTTGTCAAGCGCGCAAGTGCTGCAGCCCTGGCTTTGCTTCCACAGCTCTGCATTGAGCTCCGCGCCTACCAGAATCGATACGGAACTCAGGTAAAGCCACAGCATAAGCACGATGATGGCACCCAGCGAACCGTAGGTTGCGCTGTAATCGGAAAAGTGGGTGATGTAAAAGCTCAAACCAAGCGAGCCGGCAAACCATAGCACTACTGCCAGCGCGGCACCGGGTAAGGATGTGCGCAACGGGGTTTTACGGTTCGGCCCGAAGTGATATAGCAGCATGACATTGATGACGAACGTCGAGAACATAAGGGCGAAGCGCACCGGTGGCCAGATGAGGTTGAAGATCGAAGGTATCGGCAGGATGGTCGAAAGAAAATGAATGAACCCAGGACCGGCCAGCACACTGAGCAGCGAAACGATTCCAAAACAACCGCACACAAAGGTCAGCAGCAAGGCCTGCAATTTGTCGCGTATCCAAGAGCGGGTATCCGGTACATCATAGGCGATATTGAGTGCTTCGATAAGCGCAGAAAACGAGCCGGAAGCCGCCCAGATGTAGCTAAGCGCGCCGATGGACAGGATGCGCGCAGGGTGCGCGGTAAGCATCGAAGCAAGCAGTGTTTTGACAAATGACAGCGCCGTCGGGGGTACCAGCAGCGCCATTACATCCAGTATTTGCTGTAGCAGATTTGGCAGGTGCAACGCGCTGAGCATGGCAAAAGAGACCATGAGCAGCGGGACCAGGGACATGAGCAGGAAGAAAGCTACAGCCGCACCGATGGTAAAGACACGTGTGCGCAGGACCTCATTGAAGATCACCACAGCCATATGCGGGACCTTCTCAATTTCCCGCATTGTCTTCTGCATCTGCACTGTTGCTTGAGCCATAATTGCCCCCAAAAGCATGCCGCCAGATTGCGCTGGAGACAAATTGATAATCCATTATTTACCGCTTCAAAGAAGCGGACAAAGGCGTATGACTCTTAGATGACGAACAAATGGCCCTGGATGGCGACGTTCGCAGCTATCTTGTGGCTCTCTTGAAGTACGAATACTACATATAGTGACATCTTCGGTAACGGACGTAACATATGGGACGGCTTTTCCAATCGACTTCCACCCCTATGCAATGGTAAGTCTGAAGTTACAAGTTTAATTGCCCAACCTCACAGGAGTGTAAACCCAGCCATGAAGATCGGTGTCACTATTCGAAGCTTTCGCCTGCAACACGGCCTATCGCAAGGTGACATTGAGCGGCGTACTGGCCTGCTTCGCTGTTATCTGTCACGCGTGGAGAACGGCCACACTATCCCATCGCTGGAAACGCTGACAAAGCTTGCATGTGCACTTGAAATGCCGCTGGCTCAGTTTTTCGCCGACGACACCCCGCCTCGCCAGATACCGGCGCAAAGGGTTTCCGATGAGGAACTGAGTTTTTTGACACAACTTCGCCGTTATTCCGCCGGCTTAAATGAAAGCGAGAAAAAGGTGCTGCTCGGCATGGCCCGGAAGTACACGGCTCCCGCGCTTTCTCATGCCTAAGAAGCCTAGTTTCCCTGGGCTGCGCCCAGGTAGAAGGCGCGTACACCGACGCATAGCAGCAACAACAACAGCAACTCTCCTGCGATAGCAAGAAACCTGCGGTGCCGGAATAAAGCTCGCGGTGCTCCAATTCTTGGAACCATGGGCAAGGCAAGCAGCAATCCTGCAAGAAAGCCGCCAAGATGTGCTGAATTATCGATCTTGAGCGAGAAGTGGCCGGCATCGACGCCGAAAGCGAGCACAAAGTTTAGCGCCGCGAACCAGATGACGCTTTTGCGCAGCCGCTTTTTTTCCTCAACCGGTAGCGGCAGGTACGGAGAGTTGAGCAGCACGATCAGCAACCCGGCCAGCCCGAAAATCGCACCCGAAGCACCCGCGCCGACAACACCGTCCGCACCGCCATTGCTCAGGCCCGGGTGCGTGGCCACGCTCAGAAGGTTTCCGGCAAAGCCAGTCAGCAGGTAGGCCGCAACCAGTCCAGGGCCTCCCAGCAGCGGCTCGCCCAGCAGGCCCAGGTTCCACAGGCACCACATATTCGTAGCCAGGTGCAGGAAGCCTACATGCAGGAACATAGCCGTAATGAGCCGCCACCACTCCCCGTACACCAGGATCAGAGCACCCAGGTCAGCGCCCCAGTGCAGCAGTTGATTTGGCTGCGGGGACGAGGGTGAAACACCGTTGAGCACCATCAGCAGGAACACGCCGCAGTTGATACCGAGCAGCGTATAAGTCGCCGGGGCTGCTGCCCAGCTGCTCAGCGACTGCCGGAAGCGCCCCGGCAGCCCCGCCGGTGCCGGGGCGAGAACCTTCGCTAGATCCGGCTGCGAAGAGGATGGAGGGGGAGCTGCATAGCCTTCAAATTCCTCGGGCCCTCGCTCATCTCTCATATCATCACGGTATCGGGTAGGAGCCCTGCCCTGCAAATGACTTCCGTGCGTGTATGACAAGCCGGGGGGCAGTTCGTACAATCAGACTTCCATAGAACTACAAGGAGCTGTCCATTTTGAACGGATTGAAGCCTGTGCGCCGCGCGCTGCTGAGCGTTACTGACAAAGATGGCCTTGTGCCATTTGCCCGCGGTCTCGCCGCGCATGGAGTGGAGCTGGTCTCAACCGGCGGCACCGCCCGGGCGCTGCGCGAGGCCGGGTTGGCGGTTCGTGAGATCGAAGAGTTGACTGGCTTTCCGGAAATGCTTGATGGCCGGGTCAAAACGCTGCACCCCAAGGTGCACGGCGGCATCCTGTACATCCGCTCCAAACCGGAGCACCAGGCGGCAGTCGCGGTCCATGGCATTGAGCCCATCGACATGGTGGTCGTGAACCTCTATGCCTTTGAGAAGACCGCCGCCCGTGAGGGTACCGCCTTCGGGCAGCTCATCGAGAACATCGATATCGGCGGCCCCTCCATGCTGCGCTCCGCCGCCAAGAACTTTGAGGATGTGGCCGTGGTGGCGAGCCCGGCGGAGTACGAGCCGATCGTTGCGGAGCTTGCCGCCCACAACAGTCAGCTAAACCGGGCGACCCGCTGGCGGCTGGCCCGGCAAGCGTTCGCTACCACCGCCGCGTACGACGTCGCCATCGCAAACGCGCTGGAGCGCATCGGTCTTGAAGGCGAACCCCCGGCACCCGAAGAACCGGCGCAGACAACGAGAGGAAACAAGGCAGAGCTGCCCGCGACCCTGCGGCTGGTGCTGCCGCGCACCGCCTCCCTGCGCTACGGCGAGAATCCCCACCAGCGTGCCGCCTTGTACGCTGACGGCTCCAAACGCGGCGTGGCCGGTGCCCTGCAGCTGCAGGGTAAAGAACTTTCCTACAACAACCTGGTCGACCTGGACGCCTGCTGGGAGCTGACGCGAGAGTTTTCAGGGCTGGACGACTTAAGGGACCACAATGCCGGGGCCATGGTCGCAATCATCAAGCACACCAACCCATGCGGGGTCGCTACCGGGGCCACAGTGCTTGAGGCATACGAGAAAGCCCTTGCTGCTGACCCCATCTCCGCTTTCGGCGGCGTCCTCGGCATCAACCGTGAGGTAGATGAGACTGCCGCCGAACAAATCGCCAAGTTGTTTGTCGAGGCCATCATCGCTCCCGCCTATACACCCGGCGCCCGCGAGCGCTTTGCAGCCAAGAAAAATCTGCGCCTGCTTGAAATTGAGCACGCCGGAGGTACGCAGGTGCTCAAGCACATCTCCGGCGGCCTGCTGGTGCAGGACGCCGACATCGCACCCATCGCGGCAGCGGACTTGAAGGTTGTAACCGCTCGCAAGCCGACCGAGGAAGAAGAACGGGCACTGCTGTTTGCCTGGCGCGTGTGCAAACACGTCAAATCAAATGCTATTGTGTATGCCCGTGACGGGCAAACAGTAGGCATCGGTGCCGGGCAGATGAGCCGGGTTGATGCGGCACGCTTCGGTGCGCAGAAAGCTACTTTGCCTCTTACCGGAACCGTTGCGGCCTCAGACGCCTTCTTCCCCTTCCCTGATGGCCTGGAAACGGTAGCAGCTGCGGGAGCGACTGCCGTCATCCAGCCCGGTGGCTCCGTCCGCGACGCAGAGGTGATCGAAGCCGCCGATAGGCTTGGGATCGCTATGGTTTTCACGGGAACCCGACACTTCCGGCATTGACAAAATGGACGGGATTTCGCCCGGTAGTAACCGCTTTTTCGCTAAATCGCATCCTGAGGCCATTTACAATCGTCTGAAAGAAAGTTGCCCTGTACGGGGCAGCTGACTGGTTACTCGCCAAGGCCCATGAACCTGAAAACAGCGTCAGACTCGCGCCCCTGCCTCACACCACATGCTGCGCTCCTCGCGCTGGCTACCCTGCTGCTGTCCACACCGCTCATTCAGGCCCAGGTCAAACCGGCTTCTACTACGCCGGTCGCCGCCGCTAATGCTCAGGCCGATGCCTATTACCATGCCATGCTGGCGCATAGTTACGAAGAACAAGCCACAAGCGGCAATCAACAGGAGTACACCGGTAAAGCTATCGACGAGTACAAGGCCGCGCTTGCTGCCGATCCTTCCTCGTCTACGCTGAACAATGGTCTGGCAGAGCTCTACTTCCGCAGCGGCCGCGTCAAGGATGCCATTGACGCCGCGCAGGCGCAAATCGCCCGCGATCCCAACTCGCTCGAAGCCCACAAGCTGCTGGGACGCATTTACCTGCGCTCGCTGGGTGACGGTCAGAATGCCGAGCAGAGCCAGATGTTGCAACTGGCCATTACCGAGTACAACCGCATCGTGGCGCTTGAGCCGAATAACATCGAAGACCACCTGCTGCTGGGCCAGCTCTACTCCTTTGCCAAGGACGCCCCGCACGCGCAGGAGCAGTTTACCGCCGCGCAAAAGATCAACCCGCACTCGGAAGAGGTGGTGCTGAACATGGCCCGCATCGATACTGAGCAGGGCAACCTGAAGGGTGCTATTCAAGTCTTGAGCAGCGTCCCCGACGCCGACCAAACCGCCAAGATTGCCTACGCGCTCGGTGCCAGCTACGACCAGAACAAGGAAACCAAGCATGCCATTGCCGCTTACCAGAAGTCGCTGAGCCTGGAACCGGACAACTTGGACGTGGAGCGCGCATTAGCTGATGCCCTGCATCGCGACGGCCAGGACAAAGCCGCACTTGCTGCTTACAACGATGTGATCGACGGGGACCCGACTGATGCCGCCGCTTATCTGCACGCCGCTGAGATCGACCGCAGCGAAGGCCGCCCGGAGGATGCGCTGGCAAACCTGAAAAAGGCCGCGCCACTGGCTTCGGATTCGCTGGAGGTGCGTTATAACGAAGCACTGGTATACGAGCAGCTGGGCCAGTACCCCGACGCCGAGCACCTGCTCACCAAGATGGTTGCCGATGCTGAGCACTCAACCGGCGACTACTCCCCAAGTGAAAAGAACAACTACGCGTTATTTGTGGACCATCTGGGAAACGTATACCAGGATGAAGGCCGTACTGATGATGCCGTAGCCACCTACAACAAGATGGTGCCGCTTGGCGGTGACTTGACCGTGAGTGCGTATGGAGCCGAGGTCGAAGCCTACCGGCAGGCGCACCAATACGGTAAGGCAATTGCCCTGCTACAGCAGGCGACAGCAAAGTTCCCGAAGAATCGTGGTTTAAAGCTTGAGCTTGCCGGCCAGCTCGCGGCTTCCGGCAAATACGATGATGGCGTGAACCTGGCAAAAACCTTGCTGAACAATACGCCGCAGGATCGTGAAGTTTATTTGGCCCTGGCCCAGATCGACATGCACGCAAAGAAGTGGAAAGAGACCGGCGAAGCTCTCGACAAGGCAGAACAGCTAAGCAATAGCAGCTCGGATAAAGTCGCCGTCTACCTGGAGCGCGCTGTCACCGAAGATCGCCAGAAGCACTTTGACGCAGCTGAAGATACCTATAAGAAAGCCTTGGTACTCGACCCGAACAGCAGCCTGGTGCTTAACAACTACGGATACATGCTGGCCGATCGCGACACCCGCCTGAACGATGCCCTGGCCATGATCCAAAAAGCAGTCAAGCTCGACCCGCAGAATTATGCCAATCTCGACTCCCTGGGCTGGACCTACTTCAAAATGGGCCAGTACGCCCTGGCGGAAAATAACCTGCTGAAAGCAAGCCAGCGCAACGGTCAGGAAACCACTGTGCATGAGCACCTCGGCGACCTTTACGAGAAAACCGATCGCCTGAAGCAGGCTGCCTCCCAGTGGGAAGAGTCACTGCGGCTCTACGCCAAGACCGATCCTGCGGACGCAGAGCCGGGTGAAGGTCCACGGCTTCAGAAGAAGCTTGATTCCGCCCGGGGCAAGCTCGCCAAGGCCACACCGCAGCAGGCCGGAGACAAAGGCATCAAGTAGTGCCGCACGCTACCTTGAGCATGCAGTCGCTCGCTCCCTGTGCCGCATCCGGCAACCCGGGTGACCCGCTAGCCGCAAGAGTTCATCTTGAGCCTCAGCATGCCTACCGCTCATCGTTTGAGCGCGACCGTGCCCGCATCATCCATGCGCGTGCCTTTCGCAGGCTGGCCGGTAAGACGCAGGTCTTCTCCTCGGCTCGCGCCGCCGGCGAGGGTTCCGACCACTTCCGCTCTCGCCTGACGCACACCATGGAAGTCGCGCAAATCGCGCGCACCGTCGCAAGCACCCTTGGGCTGAACCATGACCTGACAGAAGCACTGGCCCTGGTACACGATATCGGCCACCCGCCGTTCGGCCATGCCGGGGAGCGCGCGCTCGACAACTGCCTGCGCGATCACGGATTGCATTTCGACCACAACCTGCATGCCCTTCGCATCGTGGAGCATTTTGAGTCGCGCTACGCGGACTTTCGCGGCCTGAACCTGACCTTCGGCGTGCGCGAGGGCATCATCAAGCACTCGCACGATTACACAGCCGCGGAGCAGCCGCAGCTTGCGGCCTACCTGCTGGACCGGCAGCCGCCGCTTGAAGCGCAAATCATCGACCTGGCCGATGAAATTGCTTATCTCACGGCAGACCTTGACGACGGCCTGGAGGCCGGCCTGCTGCAACCGGCGCACATGCGCGCTCATGTGCCGCTGCTTGAACGCTTCTATGCCGCCATGGCACGCGACCACGCCGGAGTAAGTGAAAAGCTGATCTTCAATGAAGCGATCAAGCGTATGCTCAACGCCATGGTAGGCGATCTATTGGACGAAACCCGTGCCCGGGTACAGGCTGCCGGGATCGACTCGCTTGCCGGAGTACGCGCAGCCGGTACGCGGCTTGTCGGGTTCTCGCCGGCCATGGAACACGCCCGTAAGGAAGCCAAGCAGTACCTCTATACCCACCTGTACGGCTCCCCGCAGCTGCGCGAGGACTACGCCATTGCCGAAGAAGTAGTGCGGGATTTGTTCCAGGCTTGGGTCCATGACCCGTCACTATTGCCGCCAAGCTACATCAGCCGCTTCTCGGGCCTGAGCGGCAGTGAAAGTATGCCGCGTGTCGTGGCCGACTACATTGCCGGCATGACGGACAGCTTCATCCTGCAGCAGCATGCCGACGTCTTGAAACTTTCCAGGTAAGCTGCAATCCGATAGAAATGAGCCATGAGAGCCGCAAGCTTAGTGAAACATCCCAGCTGAACCAGGTGAGAACGGGACCCGGAGATACAAGTACAGTGGTGTTGATCCACGCTGTGGGGCTTGATCTTACCTACTGGGATCGGCAAATCGAGGCACTTCAAGCGGCTTACGATGTAGTTGCTTTTGATCTGCCCGGACATGGCCGCTCCCCGGGCAAACCTGAAGATTGGAGCTTCGATGCGGCTGCCAATATGGTATCGCGCTTGATTGAAAGTGCGGCAGCCGGGCCTGTTCACTTGGTCGGTATTTCCTTCGGAAGCATGATCGCCCAGGCGACAGTACTCGCAAGGCCGGAACTGGTTCGCTCTCTCACCCTGATAGGAACAGCCGCGACATTCCCTGTCTCGGTTGGCACCGGGATGCGAGCACGGGCTAAGACTATTCGTGAAGGCGGCATGAAAGCCGTGCTGCAGTCTAGCCTGGAACGCTGGTTCACACCCCGGACGATGGCGCAGCGCCCCGACCTTATAGATCGCGTGACAAAGACTATTCTTACCGATGATGCGGCGGTTCAAGCCGCTATATGGGACATCATCGCCGATCTTGATTTTCACGATCAACTCAGCAAGATCAAGTGCCCGACACTTGTTCTGGTCGGCGAACACGATCCCAGCACACCGCCCTCTATTGCCGCCGAGATGGCTACATCCATTCCAAACGCAAAGCTGGTTGTACTCGCCGCCACCTCGCATATGGCAACGGTTGAATCTCCGGAAGCAGTCAATATGGAGTTGCTGCAGTTCCTAGCCGCGAATTGAGACGGTGCCGGGCACTTGAAATAGCAGCTCAGCCTATTGCACCTTACCCCGCGGCCGCAGCCTGCTCAGCTCCCCCGCACAAGCAATCGCATTCAATGAAGCCAGCTTCAAATTGTCGAATGCCGCCCAAATCCAGAAGCGCGTCGAAACCGCCTGCTCCGCATCGGTCTGACGAATACGCAGCAGCACATCTTCCTGCCCGGCGCTGCTCAGGTTACTCGGTGGGTCTCCGTCGCTGATGACCACGTCGATATGGTCGCCGGCCAGTGCCGCCTCCAGGTGCTCCAGCGCCACGCCCTTCTCAAGCTCCACCCCTAGCGAGATGCCGTAGCCGTGAAAGGTGGGTGTCTGCAGCAGTTGCACACCCACCTGCGGCAGGCGGCCGCCGGACAATAGTGCATAGTGCCGCCGGATGCGGGCCTCGGTAGCCAGCAAGTCGATTTTCGATGCCTCGCCAAGTACCGGCGTGACATTGAAAGCAACCTGCATGTCGTAAACCTCTTTCGGCATGCTTTGAAAGTTCAGCAGCGTCACAGTCTGCTGATGCAGCTCGTCTACCGCAGCCCGGCCATGCTCCGATGCTGGCTCCAGCACCGTGACCCAGGCGCTGCGCACCGCGCCCACGTCTTGCAGGCGCGCCATCAGCAAGGCAAGCACGGTAGAAGCGACATGCGCCGGAATGAGCGCCGGAGTGTGGAGGTCAGGCGCAGGCGTCGTCGGGTTTTCAATTGCATCGCGTACCCAGGGCGCCGCTACCAGCACGCCCGGCTCACTTTCAAGCACGCCTGTAATGTCGATGATGCTGGCATGCGCGTCCACGGCGGCGCGCCAGTAGGTACTGGCCTGCGTGGGTGTACCGGCAAAGAAGACGTAGTCCACGCGCTGAAATGAGTCCGGCTCAATGGTCTGGATCACGGTCGCTTCATCACCGATAACTTCAATCTGGCCCAGACCTTCAACCCCATCCATTAGCAGCAGCTCGGCGGTGCTAAATGAGCTATCTTCAATGGCTTCCGCCAGTTCCTTGCCGTGCAGTGTGGCAGCGCCCACAATCGCGATCCGTAATTTGTCAGGCATACCTTACCTTTTGTTCTATTTCGTGTGACTTGGGGAGTGTGGGTGTACGCTCAGGCGCGAACAGCATGGGCCGATTTTCGCTGCCATGAGTACAACAGCCGTGCCAGTACGCCGGAGAACAGGTAGACCATTGCAATAGCGGCCAGCAGGTACTGCGAGAAAAAAACCAGCGCATAAAGAAACACGCCCAGCAGCACAATCCAGCGGAATGGGTGCGCCTTCATCAGGCTGCTTTCCTTACCGCTCCAAAACCGCCAGGTGCTGACCATGAGCAAACCGATAGCTACAACATAGCCGCCCCACAGGAGTGCAACCCAATTTAAAGCCACCGGGATACCGCCGAAGAAGTGCACCACAGCCGCAATGGCACCGGCAGCTGCCGGGATCGGCATGCCGACGAAATACTTGCGGCCCGGTCTTCCGGGATTCTTGGGCTGCGGAGCCGCCATGCTGTTGAAGCGTGCCAGCCGAGCCGCGCCGCAAATGAGAAACAGAAAACACAGCAATGCGCCGAGATTGATTAGCCTGTGCCGCAGCGCGCTTTCCATCGTCAACGGCAGCATCTGAAAGCCCCAGCAGTAGGCCAGCAGCGACGGTGCTACGCCGAAAGTGATGACGTCGGCGAGTGAGTCCAGCTCCTTGCCGAACTCGCTGGCGGTATTCGTCAAGCGGGCAATTCCTCCGTCGATGGTGTCAAACGGAATTGCAAAGCCGATTGCCAGCGCCGCATAGTCGAAATGCTGCGGCTCTACCGCGGAGCCTTGCAGGCTTTGCGTGATTGCAAAGTACCCGGCAGCGATATTGCCGGCCGTGAACACGGAAGGCAGGATGTACATGCCGCGTGACTTGCGCCTCCGAATGCTGAGGCGAGGTTTGGCCGTATCGAGAGCAATTGGAGTAAGCCGGGGCTGCTCGCTCACCGTATCTGCTCCGCCATTGCCTCGCTGCGTATGCCTGCGAAATTCAGGTTCTCAGCAAGATCAGCGGGGCCGGGTGCGACCTGCGCCAGCACTGTGCTGCCACCCTTCACAATCGTGCCCGGACTCACGCGAACATCGCAGCCCGCAGGCAGAAGCAGGTCCGTGCGGGAACCGAACTTGATCAGCCCCACGCGCTGGCCGCGTGCCAGTCGGTCGCCGACTACTTGGTTGAAGACGATACGCCGCGCCAGCAAACCGGCAATCTGCTTGAACACAACCTCGTAGCCGTCATCTGCCTGCATCACGCAAATATTCTGCTCATTGCGGTCGGCAGAGGCAGCGTCCATTGCATTGACGAATGCGCCTTTCTGGTAGCGCACCTCACGCACCACACCCGCTACCGGTGCCCGGTTCACATGCACATTGAACACGCTAAGAAAGATCGAGATGCGGGTGCGGGGACCTTCCGGGGTAGAGATGGTTTCAACGCCGGTCACCTTACCGTCAGCGGGCGACACTACCAGCCCCGCGCCTTGCGGAATCATCCGCTGCGGATCGCGGAAGAACCACAGGAAGAACGCGGCCAGTGCCAGAGGCAGAACCGCCCAGGCTCCCGTGTGCGTCAATGCGACAACAGCGATTGCAACCAGAACCAGTGAAATGCCGTACAGATAACCGTCACGAACCATTGGCATCATTATAGAGGGCTTACCGGCTCCGAAACGCTCCCATGTGTATGCAGGCTAAGGCTTAGCAGCACAGCATCCTCATCCGGGTTGCGGTAGTAGCCGAGGCGCACCCCATCTTCTCCAAAGCCGAGCCGTGCGTAAAGGGCGAGCGCGTCCCGGTTTGAAGCGCGTACCTCAAGCACCAGCCGCGTAGCTCCCTGCGCTGCAGTCCATGCAACTACCGCTGCAAGCAGCATGGAACCGACACCCCGCCGCCGGTGCGCGGGCGCTGTTACAACTGCTTCCAGGTCTGCCGTACCGGCCACATGCGTTGCCATGGCAAAGCCCTGCACTTGTTCACCGGTAGCAGCAACCCAGGCACCGCGCCTGCCCGGGCTGAGCGCGATGACGTGGAGCATGCGGTCGTATTCGACGGCAGGCCAGTGCGGCGCGGTAGGCACCGCAGCGGCAATGGCGATGACGCCGGGAACATCCCCTCGAAGCATGGGCCGCACTGCCGAGGTATCGCTCACTTGGCTCCGGGGCGGCTCAGCATCTGCTCGGCTCGCCATAGATACAGTGCGTCAAGTGTCGCTGTGTCATCCCAATCTCCTACCAGAATCCGCGGATGTGCGAAACGGATTGCGTCGAGAGCCGTGGGAATGGGACACAGGTGCGCGGCAGGGTAGCGGCCATGCAGCTTCTGCTCACATACCGCAAATTCCGCTTGCTCCGGCAGGAGGCTCTCAAACTCGCCTGGCGTTAACATTTGCTCATATGCACTTTTGATGTCGCTCGGGACGGAACACAATCGGTCATCCTGAGCAGGTATGTACAAAGTGTGAACCCCATCACTCGTGTCATCCTGAGCGAAGATTTCATCACCCTGAGCAAAAATCGTGTCTTCCTGAGCGGAGCGCAGCGAAGTCGAAGGATCTGCTTTTGTCCTATTCTCTACCCGCACGTACACATTGCCTCGCCCCGCATCGAGCGCTACAAAACCCGCACCGCTCACCGCCGCAAGTACCGCCAGGCGCGAGACTGCAACCAGCGGCACTCCCGCCGCCTCAGACAGTGCCTTAGCCGCGCTCAAGCCGATACGCATGCCGGTAAAGCTCCCCGGCCCGCGTACCACGGCAATGGCATATAACTTCGCGGGCGCGAGATTTGATGCGGCCAGTAAATCTCGCAGCGTGCCGGTTAGCAGCGACCCCGCCGTTCGCGCGGCCAGTACAGCTTCCCTCACCGGCTCCATGCCGCTTGCAGTCAAATGCGCCAATGCAAGGCTAGCTTCGGCCCCGCAGGTATCAAGCCCCAGCACGTACATGCTTTGTTGCCCATCCGGCATTCAGCTATCCAGCCGGTGCAGTACCTTGGCAAGCTGCGCGTCGTTGCTGTAGCCGGAGCTTTCAGCTCGGGCACGTCCGGCGGCAGCAATCCGCTCCCGCTCCTCCGGCTTGTCCAGATAAAAGCGCGCTTTTTCCGTGCACTCTTCTACGGAGCTAAAAAAGACCGCCTCGCGATCTTCGATAAAGCATGCCTGGTGGCCGGGCACCCGCTCCGCCAGCAAAAACTGCCCGCAGGCAGCAATTTCAATTGCCTTATGCGCAATGTCGTCTTCGTTTTTGTGAGTCAGAAAAGCCAGGTTGATTTTGGAACGCCAGATGCTCTCCCGGTAAGCAGCATCCTTCATCATGCCCCCTATCACGTACTTCGCTTGTAGCTCAGGTGGCCAAATCTTATCCCAGCGCGGCCCTGCTACAGCCAGAGGCAACCCATCTTCGCCAAGCCGTGCCAGAAACGACGGACGCTCCTCCAGCGGACTACCTGTGTACGACACGCCGCGATCCCGGTCTGTATCGCTCCAGCCGTTTGGGGGCGGGTAGTGCTGTGTCGGCTCATAGGAGAACAACAGCTGCACATAGGGCAGCTTCCAATCCGCATAGCGCACCGCATCCGCACCGCGAAAAACACAACTCAAATTGAACAACTTGAACACTTTCAGGAACTGCATCCAGCAGCCGTCACCGCGCGGGCCAAATGGATTGTCCTGGTTCACACAAACTGTAAGGCTCCCTGCTGTGCGAATAGCTCGGATGGTCTCAAGGGTAAAGTGCACAGGCTTATCGAGCCACACCACGTCAGGCCCATGCTCCCCAACCGCGCGCAAAAGCGCTTTATTAACAGGTGCAACCAGCGGCCCCACCGGGTAGCGAAACTGCAGCGCAGCGACATAGCGCGACTTCGGCTCCCACAACTCAAGCGGAAACGGCACTACCTCCTGCCCAAGCCGCTCCAGCGCCGCCATGCGGTACGCCGAAGTATTGCCCGGGCTCAAGCTCGCCACGTAGAGGATTTTGCGCTGCTTGGACTTAACAGCCATGGACGTCTCTCCTGTTCCCTGCAAAAACCTATCGGCACAAAACAGTGAATGCTTCACTTCTCAATTGGCAACTCCAGGTTTTCGCATGCAATTTCGCGAGCTCTTTTAGAGTTACACTAAGGTAATTGCGAGGAGTAGCTTCCATGTTGCGGATCGTCCTTCCTGCCTTAGTTGTTGTTGTAATCGCATTGCTTTTTGGCTTTAGTCCACGCAGAACCACGATTGCAGAAGGTCAATTGCATGTTGTCAGTCCTCTTCGTACATGGTGTTTTCCACTGCAAACTTTGACACAGGTTGAGCCCGCCAAGCTAAATCAGCTAGCTACGATAAGGCTTTGTGCCTCCGGATGGCCTTTACCGCCGAACGGCTGGATCTGGAATCGTACTCAGGGCATTTTTCGAGCTCTGGCCAGCAGCCATGAAAACCTTTACTTGCTTCACTTTAGCGACCGCTCACCTCTGCTGGTTTCCTTACCTGCACTCAATGACTTACTTGCAGTGAAGCTTGAGATTGATGCGCCAGCCGTGCCGACACCGGTCTAGTACGATCCTCCCTAACCATCGTCAGCAATCCCTTTCAGTAACTTCGTTGTGCAAGCTTTAGTTAAAAAGGCTGTAATTTTAAAGTGCAGTTACACACGCTCTTCCGGCTTCCCGGACTTCAGTACAGAGTTCACCGCATCCCGAATGCGCCCGTTAATCATGCCGCAGGGCAGTAACGCCGGTGCCTTCATGCACTGCACCGCCAGCGTCTTTGCAGCCTCGTCGTAGTGCCAGCGAATGGTGACACCCATCTGCGTAGCTTCACCGGTGGTGCGCTTATCGGCAGCAAGTCCCCCCATGCCGAACTGGGCGGCCTTGGCTAGAAATGCCTCGGTATGTTCATTGGTCACACCTGTAAATACCTGCTCTTCACACCCTGCCATAATTGCGGCCTCCTGAAGTTTCTGCGTGAAGTTATTGTGCGGCATCTTTGCTGATCTGCGGCTCATTAGCGGGCTTGGCACCCAGCTTAGGAAAGTAGCCGCTGCGTGTGCGCACATTAAAGTTCTTCTTGGCTCCGGGCGCGTGTGCCAGCACCCGCAGCTGCCGAAAGCCGCCTTCGCTCAGCGGCTTGGTCGAGTGGTAGCCGATGGTGTACTGCGAACGGATGTCGCGCGCAACTTCTGCCGCAACCGCGTCCACGTCATTGAGCGAACGCGGGAAGTAGGCAATCCCCCCCGTCTCTTGCGACAACATCTGTAAAGCACGTTTGGCCTGGCGGGCTTCGTGCGCTCCGCCGTCATCGCCGAACAGCAGTCCAATCGAGTACACGATCGGCCCCTGCAAGTCCTGCACACGTCGAATGGTCTGCTCCAGCGTTAGCCCCGAGGCATTATCCTCACCGTCAGTGATGATCAGGATGACCTGCTTGGGACGCTTGGCACCCTTGCTCAGCTCATCGGCTGAAGCCACTGCTGCATCGTAAAGAGCCGTACCACCCTTAGAGTCAAGATGCGCCAGCCCCTCGCGCAGTTTGTTCAGGTCGCTGGTGAACTCCTGATCGATGAATGCTTCATCGGAAAAGTTGACGATGAATTCTTCATCCTGTGGGTTTGAAGCCTTCACCATGTCGAGCGCTGCGGCGTTGACAGAAGCACGCTTCTCCCGCATCGAGCCCGAATTGTCTACCAGGATGCCAAGCGAAACTGGTGTATCCGAGTGACTAAAGGAGGCGACAGTCTGCGGCACACCATCCTCAAAGATGTGAAAGTCGTCTTTGCTAAGGTTATTAACCAGGTGCCCCTGATCGTCAAGAACAGTGGCATTCAGCACCACCTCTTGCACATCCCGGCGCAAGGTAAAGCGGCCGTCCTGCCTGCCGATGTCGCCCGACTGCTTGCCTGCCACGGCGGCATCGGTCAGTGCGCCGGGCTTCACGGCGGCGTTGTCAGCCGCATCGGGCGATAAAACAGGGTCGCGTTCTAAATCGAGCGGCTGTTGAGTTTCGGCAACGGGCGGTTTTTGAGCCTGTGCGTACAGCTTCCCAGGCAGCCATGAGGCGGCAAGCGATGCGGCGAGAAAGAAGGCGAGTTGTTTACTGGACAGGGGCATAGTAGCCGGAGCGGGCATGCACCGTGAGCTGCGGAAGCCCCGAAGGCGGTTCAAGCCGTACCTTCACTTTACGCCACTTGCCGTCTTTCCTCGCATCGGTCGACCGGTAGCCCAGTACATATTCATCCCGCAACTCGTCGCTGATTTTGGTCGCAACATCCGCCATGTCACTCAAGTCGTTCACCCGGAACATGCGTCCGCCCGTGTCCTCGCAGATGTCATCCAGCAGCAGCGGCCCCAGCCGCTCCTCAGTTGTCGGCGCGTACTCGTCAAAAATGCCAATAGAGTAAATCTGCACATCGGATTCGCGCACGGTCGCCCGCACCTCGCTTTCCGTGTAGCGTGAGCGGTTGTCGCCGCCGTCGGAAACAATTAGCAGCGCCTTGCGCGGGTACTTGGCTTCCTTCATCTTGTTCACGCCGAAGTACACGGCATCGAGCAACGCGGTCCGCTTGCCGGGCTTTACCAGCGCCAGCCGCGCATCCACGTCGTCAATCGATGAAGTAAAGTCCTCGATCAGCTCGGGCCGGTCATTGAAACCGATCACAAAAAACTCATCCTGCGGGTTGGCTGTCTTCAGAAACGCCTTGACCGACTGTCGCGACCGATTGAACTTGCTCGTCATCGACCCGCTGAGGTCCAGCAGGATGCCGAGCGAAACGGGGGCATCTTCTGTAGAAAAGGTTTTGATGGTCTGTAGCTGATCGGACCCGGTGCCTCTTTCATAGATGAAGAAGTTGTTCTTTTCCAAGCCGGTCACCAAGCGGTTCATGGGATCTGTCA
>CAXSHS010000027.1:0-31314 GCA_964237325.1 uncultured Acidobacteriaceae bacterium
CTGTCGGCAAGGTGCCACTGGCAATCTTCCATGTGGAAGGGGAACGCAGCAGTGTTGGCCGGGCTTGCGATTGGCGATTTTCACTTGCCTGGGCCTCCGAGCGCCGAAGCTATTTCACACCTCGCGCTTTTGCCGGCTTCCTCGTCACCGAGTGCGCGGCTCAGGCCGGTGCGCAGGGCTGGCGCGAACGGTTCGCATTTGTCGCGGCATTGCTGCAAACCGACTTGCTACGCCTGACGCCCTGGCAAGTTCTGCAGTTTGCTGTGTTTTTGCTGCTTTCGCAAAAAGCGCGCAGAGCCATGCGAGCAGTTTTGCAAATAGTGCGATCAGCGTATCAAAACACACCCGCAGCTTGTAAGGCACCAACCTGCCAGATGCGTTGACTCTGAGACTTGGTTCTCTATAGCAGTAATACTATACAAAGGCAGGCAAATCTCTAGCTCTGTTAAACTCTTTGTAGAAATCAGCACCTGCAAAAGAGCCAAAATCTTCTAGAAAACAGCTTTAGTTTTCCTGGTCACTTCTAACTTCCTCGCCCGCTTGTCCATCGGGATGCAGAAAGGCATGAATTTCCGGGTCAAACTTGGTTTGAAAAGAAGCTTTTCTTGCTGGCGAAGTGGTAACTGCCTGGTTCCGCAGCATTTCCTCCAGTGCGCGATCTTTGCGGCGCTTCTCCCATTCCTGTGCGGTAATTACCGCAAATTTGAGATTACCGATCAGGTACCGTTTCCAGAGCCGTCGGGGCTCCATGACCAGCCGGTACAGCCACTCGGCTCCAATGTTATGGGTCCAAGCCGGTGCCCGCTTGCGTAAACCTGCCAAGGTGTCGAGTGCAGCCCCGACTGACAAAGCAGCACCGATCGGCAGAGAAGGCACTTCATCCCACATCCAGATTTCCTGCTTGGGGGCACCTAGTGCAACGCAAAGCAGGTCCGGTTTTACGGCGGCTATGCGTGCGAGTACTGCTCCATTAAGTATTTCATCCTGTTCAAAATTTACGGGCGGGCAGTCTGTGCCCGCGATCTGGAGCCCTGGGTAGCGTGCAACCAAGGTGCGTGCCGCGCCTTCAGCCGCACCAGGCAGTCCTCCAAGCAGGTAGAGCGAAAGACCATGCTCCGCGCACAATGCGGCCATGCGCTCCATGAACTCGCCACCCGGCACCCGCTCCGGCATCACTGTGCCTAGAAGACGTGCCGCCCAGACAACCGACATGCCATCCGGCAGGCACAGGGATGCGCATTGGAGTGCCTTTGCGAAATGGCGGTTCTTGCCTGCGAGTGTGACCAGATAGGCATTGGGCCCCATAATCTGCAGCGGTGCCTGAGATGGTTGAATGTGCCGGGCCTGCAAGGCACGCAGCAGCCAGCCGGATGCCATATCGAGATCCACCGCATCGATCGGTGCCGCTCCGATTTGCGTCCGCTGCGCCGGAACTTTCCAGACTATGTTTTGTTCCGCCGACTGTGAAGATTCATGACTTACGAATGTTGTGGCCATAATAAGTCTTTTCTTTGCTGAAATAGGCGCGGTTCGACACCATTGCTGATCGCTTCCGCTTTCGGTAAAAACTCATCGCGTATGCGCCGCAGTACATAGTTTGGAGAGGCCGTAAAAGAACCGAGTAAAGCGCGCAGAGCCAACCACCTCTCACCCTGGCCCAAGTGCATGTTGAACAAGCGCAACTTTTCCTTTGCAATCAGGGGCGTTTCTGACATGAGCTGCAGCAGTTCCGCTTCTACGTCACTGAGTCTTTCCGGCACACGGCTTTGCAGTTGCGATAGCAGGAGATACTGCACGTAAATGCCGTGCAGCGCCTGCTGGCGTAAATTTTTTGACGTCAGGCTGTTCGCATTTTGACGATATAGCAGCAGTACTTCAGGGATGAACTGAATATCATAAGCTAGCGCCATGCGCCACCACAGGTCCGCGTCTTCACACTGTATGCCGGGCCGGTAGCCACCGATGGCCAAAGTCTTTTCAACGTTCAAAGCAGCGCTGGGATGGCATATAGCCGGTAGATACCCGGCTCTTGCCACAGAGCGAATCTGGTCTGGTGTGCCTCGCGTACAACGGTAGAGTCCAAGGGCTTTGCCTCGCGGATGGTAGGCGGCATGCGAGTAAAACATGCCCGCATCCGGGTGTTCTTCAATGGCACGAGTGATCTTGGCAAGTCTATCGGGCGTGGAAACGTCGTCGGCATCCTGCCTCACCAGCCAGGGAGTGTCGCACTCGCGCAAAATACGATTCAGCGTAAACGTAATGCCGCAGTGCTGCTGCTCTACTACGCGCAGCCGTGCATCGCGAATGGAATGAAGATATTTCAGGCTTCCATCCGTTGAGCCGTCGACGATGGCAAGTAGCTGGAAGCGCTGCTCTGACTGCTGCAGAATGCTTTCAATTGCTTGCGGGAGGTAGGCCATAGCATTATGAACCGGCAATCCTACAGTCAACAACTCCTGCCTGAACTCAACACTTTCCATGCGCCTCCTTTCAGAGCAATCTTGAACTGCTGCATTCCATGCAATTCCAATTCATTGGAAGAATTGTATCTATATCTATTCAGAAAGTTTTATATCTAGTCAATTTTTCTCATAGAAGTTGTAAAACTTACGTAACTTTGCCGACCGTACTATAAGTGCTAACTTTGGCACATACATTCCTATTAACCTGAAACGAGCCATGCGTTGTGCAAGCGCATGGCTATCGGATTGGTGCCGATGAACACTGCTGCCGTTTCTTCTACGGTTGATGACTCGCTGACACTGGCCTCAGTGTTAATTGTGCTTCGGCGCCGTAGGACGTGGATTGCCTGGCCGGTCTTATTAATGTTTCTCGCAGCAGCGGCAGGTGCTCTGCTTGCCACGCGACGTTATCAGGCAATGGTGGAGGTGCAAGTTCAAAAGGAGGACGGCGGTGCGTTTGGTCTTGAAAGCACAGTCACCGGAGTTGCCGGTTCCACTGGAAGCGACTCGCTTGACTACAACATGACGCTACAAACCGAGATTGGCGTCTTACGCTCACCTGCGCTTGCACTAACCGTGATTGAGGCTGCGCGCCTTGAGCCGACGCCTGACTACTTCGCTCCTCCGGTTCACGGGGAAATATCCACAGCCTGGAACATTTCACTGCCCTGGGACAAACCGCTGGAGCCGCTAAGCGTGCCGCTTACTCAGGCACCGAACCGGCGCTATGCGGCAGAGAAAATCTTCAAGTCTCACCTGAAAGTGCAGCCGGTTGCGGGAAGCCGTTTGATCGATATTTCCTATACGGATCGTAACCCGGCCCGAGCTGCGATGGTTGCGAATACGGTAGCGCGTGTATTGGCGGATATGGCCTTCCAGCAGCGCTTCACAGCTGCTTTGCAGGGATCGACATGGCTTTCAGGGCAGCTTGAGGATCTACGGCAGCGCACTGAACAGGCGCAGGCACGAGCTGCCGCACTACAGCGCGGCACGGGCATGTTCGGCCAGGATGGATCCCGGAACGTCGTCCTGGAGCGCCTTGATAGTCTGAACCAGAACCTCACAGCTGCTGAGGGCAATCGAATCCTAAAAGAGGGAATTGACGCAGTAGCCGCAACAGGCAGCCCAGAGCTGATTTCGAGCCTGGCCGGTAACTCCAGTACCGGTTCGGTCGCTTCCATTCAAACATCACTTTCGCTCATTCAGGGCTTGCGGCAGCAGGAGTCCCAGGTGCGTTCCGAACTGGCGCAGGACAATGTTCGCTACGGACCTGCGTATCCGAAGATCGGCGAGCTCGACGCCCAAATCACCGGGATTGCTGCTGCCATTGCCGCTGAAAACCATCGGCTCGGCCAGCGAGCGCATACCGATCTGCTGATCGCCACCCGACAGGAACAGGAAGCACGGGCTGCCTTTGAAAAGCAGAAAGAAGTAGCCACGCGACAGAACGAGTCCGTAATTGCCTATACCCTCGCGCGCCAGGAAGCTGAGAGCAACCGCGATTTATATGAGGGCCTGCTTGCCAAGCTCAAACAGAGCAACCTGCTGGAAGGTCTGCGTGCCAATAACATATCCGTCGTAAGCGCGGCCGAAATACCTGCGCCGGATCATGCCGCCTCGCCTAACATACCGCTCTGGCTCGCTGGCGCGCTTGTGGCGGGGCTCATCTTCGGTATCGGTCTGGCCGGCATTGCCGAGCTGACGGATACCTCTGTCTGCTCTCTGGCACAGCTTGAAGCTACGCTGGGGACTCCGCTGCTTGCCGTCCTGCCGGCTATGCGAGGAACTTCCCTGCATGTTTTTTCTAAAGAACAACGGTTGTGGCGATGGCGCGATGTCTTTAGACATCTGCAAAGTGCTAAGCCAACTTTACCGCAACCTGTACTAACGATAGAGAAGCGCTCCTTAATCTTTGAGGAAGAGCTGCGCTCTCTGCGCACCGCCTTGCTGCTATCTCGCAGCGGCGAGCCGCCGAAGGTGATCCTCATCACCAGCGCCCTGCCAAAGGAAGGCAAAACAACCATCGCGTACACTCTGGCTGCTTTGCTTGCGCGAGGTGATGCACGAGTTTTGCTGGTGGATGCCGATTTGCGTCGTCCCTCGCTATACCTTCGAGGGCATGATGGCCAGGGACTTGCCGCAGCACTTTCCAGGATTGATAGCATTGCCACGCAGCAGCCGATTCACTCTTTGCCGAAACTTGAAATGCTGGCAGGCAATGAAATGCCGCCGTTCCCATCCGAGCTGCTCAGTTCGCCTCGCATGCGGGAATTACTGAGCCAGTGGCGTAGTGAGTACGACTTCATTGTGCTCGACTCACCCCCGGTATTGCCTGTAACGGATGCTGTGCTACTGGCTCAGCATAGCGATGTAACGCTGCTGCTCGCTCGCCACAGGCAAACGCCGCGCCAGGCGTTGTGCAGGAGCGTGGACGCTTTACAAAGGCAGTCTTCGCCGCATGCTTCCATTGGTATCGTGCTGAACGATGTAGCCCGCGGTTCCGCCGAGTTCCATGAGTATTTCGGCTACGGAGGAGGCGTTCATGCCGGCTTTCAATCGTAAGCAAATTCTATGGTTCATGCTGTTTCTACTGGCTGGCATCCATGTCGTCGCGGGCCAGCAGCTGCCGCAAAAGCCCGGTGAAAGTCTCTTGATTGGTCCCGGAGACCTGATTTCAGTGCGTGTATTCCGTGAGGGGGATCTTGATGCCAAGGTTCGCGTCAAAGATGCCGGTACCGCGACGCTACCCTTAGTCGGCACAGTCCAGGTAGCAGGCATGGCTGCCCCGGATGCTGCCGAATTGATTGAGCGCCGCTATAGGGAGGAAGGTTACCTCAACCATCCACAGGTTTCCGTGCTGATCGAGGAATCTGCGACACAGCAGGTTGCCGTGCTGGGCGACGTGGCACGGCCGGGCACCGTGCCGCTCAGCAGTCCTCGTAGCCTGTTGGACGTACTGGCCGAATCCGGCGGAATGCTGAAAACAGCCGACCGTCGTGTCACAATCCGCCATCCAAATGCGCCCCCTGTGACTGTGTTGATCGGCAATGATGCCGCCGGACAGCTCGCATCGGCAAACCTGATGGTGGCACCTGGGGATACAGTGCTGGTGCCGCGTGCAGGTACGGTATACGTGCTTGGGGACGTAGCCCGGCCCGGTGGATACTTGATGCAGGATGACGCGCGGCTGTCGCTGTTACAGGCAATTGCGTTGGCAGCCGGCACTACCAAGACTGCTTCTGAAGGGAATGCCCGGCTCATCCGCAAGGTGAATGGGGTAACCATCGAGCAGCCGCTCCGGCTCAAAGCCATGGAGCGCGGCAAGATTCCTGATCTCGCGCTTCAAAACGGTGATATTGTCTATATTCCGTTTTCATTCGGGCGCAACCTTGCGCTTGGCGCATCCACTATCGCCGCCTCGGCTACATCAGCGATCGTCTACGCGGCTCCATGATCGCCATGACGACCTCCATGACGAAGACATTTGGCCGTGTCTACCTCCGAGAGATTGCAATCGTGCTTGCGCTCATGTTCTTCGGTGTTGCCGGTTCCATTCCGGGCGTTGCGCCGAATCAGGCAAACGAGATGACCGGTGCAGCTGCTACTGGCATGCAGGTAGCGGTGGGCTTGGGTTCGCAGGCGCTAGTGAATGGAATTCTGGTGCTGCTCCTGTTCCGCCGGCGAAAGCTGCTGCTGCAACAAAGAGCTATGTGGGCATGGCCGTGCGTACTTGCGCTTTGGGCTGTAACATCCATCGTCTGGTCGCAGGACCCACTATTGACAGCCCGGCATGCGTTCCCGTTTGCGGTAGCTGCCGGCTTCGGCTGCTACCTGGCCATGAGCTTTTCACAGCAGCGGCTATTGCTTCTTCTTCAGATCACCTTTGTGCTGCTTGCCTGCTGGTCAGCTGTGCTGGCAATCGGCTTTCCTGCTGTCGGGCTGGATGCCTCCACTGGACATACCGGCGATTGGCAAGGTGTGTTTACCCAAAAAAATGCTTGTGGACGAGCCATGGTGTTTGCTGCGGCTGCGGTACTTGCCGGCGGGCGGCTGACACCGACGCGCTGCGTGATGCTGGTGCTATTTGCGGTGGAGCTGGCTCTGAGCGGTTCACGAGGTGCATGGGTGCTTGGTACCTTGATCACTGCTGCCATCGTGTTGTTTCGTGTCAGTTGCAGGCTAGATTGTGCGTCGCGCACGGCACTGCTTAGCCTGTTTGTAAGTGTCGCTATCGGTGTCACTGCAATCGGCACTCTGGAGTTTTCGACCCTTGCTCCGCTGCTTGGCAGAGACGCTACGCTGACCGGACGCACTGCCATCTGGCATGAGGTATGGCTTTCCATCCTGCGCCATCCCGCACTTGGCTACGGTTTTTCATCTTTCTGGCGAGGCATGCAGGGAGCGTCCTGGGACGTAATTGTGGCTCTGCATTTTGTCCTCTTCCATGCTCACAACGGCTTTCTTGAAATCTGGCTGGAACTTGGGGGTGCCGGTTTGCTGCTGTTCGCTGCCGGCTTTGCGCGCGCGGTGCTGTTGCTAGCGCCGAAGCTGCGCGCCGGTCGCTTTGCGGAAGCAGCGTGGCCCATGGCGGTGCTGCTTCTGATTGCCTTGTATGACTTCGATGAAAACACTCTGCTTTCCTTCAATGGTTTGTACTGGGTGCTCTACACGGCAGCTCTTGCCAAGCTGGAGCTGCTCGCCGCCGAGCGCAGGCAGGTGCGCGCCATGCTGAGCCGAGTACCATTGATAGCCGGCTTCGACGCTAATGTGGAGGGACGCGCGTCAATGCCTCCAATCCAGCCATGGTGGGCACTTCCGCCTGCGAGTACAACAGGTGAGACAACGGCCAGCGTTCCGGGATGCCCATGGCTGTAATGCAGGCATTGCCGACGGCTGTGTTCGAGAGGGAGTCAGCCGCAGTTCTCAGACCTCCCCGCGAACCGCGCTTTTACCGGTCGGAACTGGATATTCTGCGCCTGTTCGCTTTTCTTATGGTCTGGTCAGCGCATGCGCTTATAAGCTTTACCGGACTGTTGCCGCCCCATGCCTTGGCAGTCGCTGAAGGTGTCGGCAGTTGCGGGGTGCCGATCTTCTTTTTTCTCTCCGCGTACCTCATTACAGAGCTGCTGCGGCGCGAGCAGCTTGCCTCCGGCCAACTTCACCTGCGTTTCTTCTACGTGCGTCGCACCCTGCGTATCTGGCCGCTCTACTTCGGTGTGCTCGGCTTGTACGCGGTACTGGGGTTGCGCTTTCACGGATTTCGGATCGAGCCTGGCCGGCTGCTAGCCTCCTGCTTGTTGGGCGGTAACTGGTACATCGCGCTGCACCCGGCTATCACCACGCCCATGCGCTCCCTGTGGAGCATTTCCGTTGAAGAGCAGTGGTATCTGCTATGGCCGGTGCTACAGCGTAAGCTGCCCACTCCAAAGCTGTTAGGGGTGTGCTGCCTGATTGTGGCCTGTGCACAAGGGACATTGATTGCACTGGTTTATAGCACCAATGCCGCCATGCTCCATGTCACAGCCTGGGTCAACAGCGCCGTGCAGTTTCAGTACTTTGCTTTAGGAGCCGCCTCAGCCCTGTTGCTTAATGGGCGCATCCCTCGCTTTCACGGCTCCATTCGCACTCTGCTGGCAATCTTCGGAGGCGCGGCACTGCTGCTGGCTTCAAGCGCGTACCACATCAAGCAGGCTTATATCCCTGCCTCAGCATCGCTCCTATTCGGCTACCTATTGGCAGGCGTAGGTACGGCGTGCCTGTTCTTCGCCATGCTGGGCGTTTCTGCGGCTCCGTGGCCGCGCTTCCTTGTACGTCTTGGGCAGCTCTCCTTTGGACTGTACGTCTTCCATGAGACCGGCTTTTTCCTCGCCGATGCCCTGGCACGCCACGTCCACGCACCGGCTACAGCGGCGTGGCTCGTCTGCAGTAAGGGGGGAGCGCTCGCGCTTACCGTGGCGCTCGCATTTACCAGTTACTACGCCTGGGAACTTCCGTTTCTCCGCGCGAAGCAGCGCTGGACCGTCGTGCGTACTCGGGAAGCACAATGAAGCCGCGCGTTCTGGTATTCCGTACCGACCTGTTACCGCCCTCGGAGACGTTTGTCGCGGCACAGGCGGCTGCACTACGCCGGTACCAGGCTGTCTTTACCGGTCTGCGCCGGTGCGGCCCTTCGCTGTCGCTTCCAGTTGCGCACACATTTTATCCGGGCGGCAAGCTGGGGCGCCTGCTCTACCGAAAAACAGGCTTTGCTCCCAGGCTGGTTCAGGCTCTTCGGGAACAGTCGCCGCGTCTACTGCACGCACATTTCGCAGTGGATGCCGCGCTGGCGCTTCCTCTCAGGCGCTCGCTCCGGCTGCCCATGGTGGTTACGCTGCATGGCTACGATGTAATGTGCACCGATGCCGCGCACAGAAGCACACAGGCAGGCCGGCTCTACCTCGCACGCAGGGAGCAGCTTTGGCGGGAAGCGGAACTTTTCCTGTGCGTTTCCGGTACCATCCGCCTGCAGGCGGAAGCACGGGGTTTTCCGGCGCACAAGCTGCGTGTACTACCCATTGGGATTGACTTACAAACACTAACCCCGGACTACGGTTTTTCAGGAGAGAGGGAGCCGGTCGTTCTATTTGTAGGCCGTTTGGTCCCGAAAAAAGGTTGCCGACAGTTGATCGAAGCAATGGCGATGGTGCAGAAGGCCATACCTGCGGCGCGCCTGATTATTGCCGGTGATGGGCCGGAGCGGCCTACACTGGAGCGCGCTGCTGCGAAACTGACGGCCAGCACGCGCTTTCTGGGCACACAGACAGCGAATCAGGTGCATACGCTGATGCGTTCCGCACGCTGTCTTGCTGCGCCTTCCATGACGGCTCTTGACGGCGATGCGGAAGGTTTGCCTACCGTCCTTTGCGAGGCCCTTGCGCTGGGACTGCCCGTGGCAAGTACGGTTCACTCCGGCATTCCGGAGCTTATTCAGCATGGCGAGCACGGACTTTTGTCTCAGGAGGGCGACGTTGAGGCTTTGGCGCGAAACCTCGTTCAGCTTTGCTCCGATGCAGCACTGGGTAAACGCCTTACGCTGGCCGGGCGGCTCCGCGTCGAACAGTCTTTTGACCTGCACCGGCAGACTGCCTTGCTTGAAGATATCTATGACGAGGTTGCCGCTCTCCAACAGCATGTGCGGAGTGCCCCGGAGCCGCAGATCATTGCCGCAATCGCTGCCTCCCAAGAGGATGCGCCACATGGCTCGGTAGTGGGACAGTACCCATTCGCTGTCCGGCAAAACTTGAAGAGTGAGCCTGTTCTGGCAGCCGTCCAGCCGCAAGCAAAAGCGGAGAGTCGCCTACGCTACCAAGCTGCCTGGCTTTTGTCAGGTAATGGAGCAACCCTAGCGCTTCAAGCGGTATATTTCCTGCTTATCGGTCGGCTGCTCGGTGCGCGCGAGTACGGCGGCTTTGTCGGTGCCGTTGCGCTGGTCAATGTGCTTTCGCAGTTTTCATCATTGGGTATGGAAATGGTATTGCTCCGTACCGTCGCGCGCGACCGCGCAGCTTTCGCAGTGACATGGGGTCGTGCGCTGACTGTATCCGGTGCAGGCTTTCTCTTCATGCTGGTGGCCGCTTCCCTATACGGGCACTTCTTTTTGCCTCTTGCATTGCTGCAGCTGCTGCCATACTTGGCATTCTCTGACGCACTGTTCGGCAAGCTGACGCAACTGAGCAGCCGTGCTCTCCAGGGCGCGGGTCTTATTCAGTGGAGTGCCAAGCTCGGGGTCATGACCAGTGTTGCGCGTACCCTGGCGGCCGGGCTTCTCTACCTGTGGGCGGCTCAGGGTCATTCGCAGATACACCTGCTTACCTGGGTCAGGCTGTACTGCGGTGCTTCTTTCATCGTGGCGCTGGCAAGCCTCGGCTCTGTCACAAGGCTGTTGGGCCGCCCTCACTGGGCTCCTATCCGGCGGCACCACCTGCTTGAAGGGTTGTCTTTTTCCTTTTCGAGCTCTGCTATTTCGCTCTACAACGATCTGGACAAAGCCATGCTGGTTTCCTACGGCATGTTTGCGGCAGCCGGTATTTATGGAGCAGCCTACCGCGTAATCGATGTCGTCTCTACCCCGATTGTGAGCCTGTTCGCCGCAGCCTCTCCCCGACTTTTCCGGAGCGGCGCCCAGGCAGGTCCGGCTGGGGTCGCACCGGAGACAACCCGGCTGCTTCGCTGGGGTACCTGCTTCGGTTTGCTCGCAGCCCCCCTGCTGGCTGTGTGCGCGCCTTTGCTGCCGCGGCTTTTCGGGCACTCCTTCGCGGCTTCCGCCGGAGCGCTCCAGTTGTTGTGCCTGCTGCCGCTGCTTCGCGGTTTGCACTACGCCTGGGGAACCGCCATTACAGCCTGCGCAAGCCAGTGGCTACGCACGGGAACGCAGGCCGGTGCGGCTTTGCTCAATCTGCTGCTGAATGTGTGGTTCATTCCGCGGTGGGGTTGGCAGGGGGCTGCCGCGGCAAGTCTGCTGACGGATGGCGTACTCGCGCTTGCAAGCTTCGCCATCTTCAGATTCCTGATAGCTCGCCAGCAGGCCATGGGACCCGTCCTCAGCCAGGAACTCGCGCAGGCTTCGCGGGGGAGCAGTCCGCTGCAGATTTGACGTTTCGCTACTACCCTCGCTACCGCATCAGCAGGAGCAGTTTGCCGGTATGGCCGCCATCTTCCATGGCCCGGTGGGCTGCCGCAACTTCTTCCAACGGGAATGACGCATGGACAACGGGCCGTAGTTGCCCGGTGGTTAACAGGGACCAGACTTCGCGTGCGATCTCGTCGCGCAAAGCTCGTTTTTGTACGGGAGACCGGCTACGCAAGGTGGAACCGGTGATAACCAGCCGTTTCTGCATCACTGTGCGCAAGTCAAGCGGTACCTCGCTGCCCTGCGCGGTGGCAATGTGGGCCAGCCTGCCTCCCGGGGCAAGCAGCGCGAGGTGCTCGGCAAAATATGGGCCGGCCACCATGTCGAGGATGCAGTCAATGCCATCCGATGCCCAGCTACGAATCGCGGCAGCCCAGGCTCCGCGGTAGTCCGTTGCGAACTCGGCACCAAACTCCAGGCAGCGCGCGCATTTGTCCGCGGAACCTGCTGTCGCCGCACAATGGACGCCCCGCGCTGTCGCTATCTGCAGCGCAACCGAGCCGATACCGCTGGTACCGCCCTGCACCAGCAGGCGTTCACCTGCCTGCACTCGCGCTGCTGTCGCTTGGCCCGGTGCCGTCGCAAAAAGGTTTGCCCATACGGTAAAGACCGCCTCGGGTAGAGCGGCTGCGTCAAGGAGATCAAGGTCGGCAGTTACAGGCAGGCAGCTGCCCGCATCGGCCACTGCGTACTCGGAATACCCGCCGCCGGGCAGCAGCGCGCACACCCGGTCGCCAACCTGCCAAGAGTCCACCGAGTCCAGATCAAAACTTGGGCCGAGCCCGGCGATCTCTCCTGAGACTTCAAGCCCCAGCAGCGGCGAGGCACCGGGAGGAGGCGGGTAGTGGCCTTTGCGCTGCAGCAGGTCAGCCCGGTTCAGCCCGGCTGCGTGAACGCGAATCAGCACCTCGCCGGGTCCGGGTTGCGGTATGGGTAGTTCGGCAATCGTAAGCTGTTCCGGGCCGCCCGGCTGGCCAAAGGTAATCGCACGCATGCGTCGGTAGGATGCGGTCTGAAGGATGCTACCCAGCTCAGGAACTGGGCTGTAGCAGTGCCCACGCGATCACTGTTTCGCCAGTGATACCCTGCGCGGCGAGCTCAGTATCGATCTCCGCTTCAAGCTCGTGGTGCTGTAGCTGCATCTCGCCCGCCAGCACCTGCGCTTCCGTGGCACCGGTGTAGCACAGCTCGCAGATCCCCAGACCGCCGCCCTCGTTTAGAACAGGCGGCCCAAAGATGCGGCAGGTCAGCGGGCGTGATGTGTACAGCTCACAGCGTCCGGTGACCGGGTCCAGAACCGGGCAGGCACCATCGGCTTCCGGCAGGTCGGCGAAACGGTCCCAGGCGTCCTCGTCATCTGTCAATAAGCCCGTAGCGGCATCGCCTGGGAAGGGAAGCGTCAGCAGCAACACTGCATGCTGGGCGCGCGCCAGCACGGCTGCGGCTTTTTCAGGATGCTCCTGCCCCAGAGCGTGCAGGCCGTCTCGAAGCCTCGCCGCATCCAGTTGCGAGATGTGAAATACCCCATGGCAGCAAGGCGTACAGCCGGGCTTGCAGGCGAGCCGGCCGCCGCTGCGCGCGGTGGCGTCAGCCAGGGAGCGGTTGACGATTTGTATCAATTCGGTATCGCGCACGGGAAGCATGATTTCTGTTGAGTCTATTGTCTCCCGCAAGCGCTTGCCTCCGGTAGCATGTGCCGAGGAGGAGTTGCCGCAGATGGCGAAGAAAAAGGTAGCGATTCTCGGCTTTGGCACGGTTGGCTCCTCAGTGGCGCGCATTTTGCTTGAAGGACCGGCCGCCACGGAGCTTGAACTAAGCCACGTGTACAACAGGAGCGTTGCGCGCAAACGTGCGGCCTGGGTGCATAGTTCCGTGCAATGGACTGAGAACGTGGATGACGTTCTGCACTCGGACGCAGACATCGTAGTGGAGCTGGCCGGCGGTCTCGAACCGGCGGGCACCTGGGTGCGTCGCGCGCTCGAAGCGGGCAAAAGTGTTGTCACAGCGAATAAAAAGCTCATCGCCGCTGATGGCATTGCATTGCACGCCCTGGCCAAACAGCATGGCGCCCACCTGTTCTATGGGGCGGCGGTTGCAGGCGGCATTCCAGTTATCCCGGGCTTGCAGCAGGGTCTTGCCGGGGAGCGCGTGCTCAGAATTGAAGGCATTTTGAACGGCACCTGCAACTACATCTTGAGCGGCATGGAGGCCGGCGCCGAGTACAGCACCATGCTGGCCGAGGCGCAGGCTCGCGGCTATGCCGAAGCGGATCCTACCGAGGACGTCGGCGGTTTTGACGCTCGCGCCAAGCTGGTGATCTTATCCCGGCTTGCGCTGCGTACCGACCTGCCGGTTGAAGCCGTGCAATGCCGCGCTATCGGTCGGCTGACGGCAATCGACTTTGAGTATGCCCGGCTACTGGGCTGCACGGTGCGGCAGGTTTCTCGCGCGGAGCTCGCGCCGGATGGTTCTGTAATTGCCCTGGTCGGTCCCATGCTGGTGCCGCTACGGTCGCCGCTCGCCTGGTCACGCGGTACGGAAAACATGGTGCTGATCGGCGGCGCATATGGCGGCGATGTGGTCTTCTCCGGTCATGGTGCAGGCGGCCATCCTACGGCGGTAGCCGTTGTGTCAGACCTGCTGGCAGTCGCGCATGGGTCAGGTGCGGTGGACCTGCCCAGCCGCAAGGCGCAGGTGACTAGCGATCTACGCTTACGGCACTCGGTCCGCTTTGTGGTGCGCGACCGGCCCGGAATCGTGGCCGGGATTGCCTCGGCACTGGCTCGTGAAGGAATTAACATCGACGCCCTGCTGCAATTACCGGGACACAGCAAAGCCAGCATGCCTTTTGTGGTCACGGTCGAGCCATGTCCGGGCTCCGCGCTGCGGCGTTCCCTGGAGGAAATTGAGCAGATGGATTGTTTACTCGAACCGCCGTTGAGTATGGAAATTCTGGAAGGGGAATGAAAGGCCCGTTTTATGTCTTATAAAGAGCTTTGATATTCCTGCATAGGTCTTACACTTTCGACGGCGGCTTATAAATCTCGCTTATGAAATTGCATAGCCATATTGATAGGCTGGAGGCACGGGGGTCTGTAGTCAGATAGCATTCTCTAAAGAGGGAAACATGGAATCCACAACGCATACCGCTGCTCCGCTAGGCACGTCACAAGGCACGTCCCAGGGTATGTCAGCAACACACCCGCAAAACCCTGACAACCTGCCCGAATGCTCCATTAGCGTAAACGGGCAGGCGATTCATGCCCTTGCCGGCGAACGCCTTATTGACGCATTGAAGCGTACTCTAGACGGCACCAAAAGCGAGGTGCCGCACGTTTGCTACCTGCCCCAGCTAGGTCCGATTCAGACCTGCGACACCTGCATGGTGGAGGTCGATGGAGAGCTGGTGCGCGCCTGTGGAACGACGGTTGCAGCCGATGCTCGGGTCGTAACTGAATCCAGCCGTGCTCGCGGTGCCCAGCGGGAAGCCTTTGACCGCATCCTGGGCAACCACCTTTTGTACTGCACGGTATGCGACAACAACAACGGCAACTGCACGGTGCATAACACAACCGCGTTGCTTGAGGTAGTCCACCAAGAGCACCCTTACAAAACGAAGCCGTACGAGAAGGATGAGACCAACCCGTTCTATCGCTACGACCCGGACCAGTGCATCTTGTGCGGGCGCTGTGTGGAGGCCTGCCAGAACTACCAGGTCAATGAAACGCTGTCGATCAATTGGGAAGACCCGCATCCACGTGTGCAGTGGGACCATGGTCACACGATTGCCGGCTCAAGCTGTGTAAGCTGCGGTCACTGCATTACCGTGTGCCCGTGCAATGCGCTTATGGAGAAGTCCATGCTGGGCCAGGCCGGGTACATGACCAAATGGCCAGCACCCGCGCTCGAAAAGATGATTGATTTGGTCAAGGCGATCGAGCCGGAAATGGGTTATGGGCCAATTCTTAAGGTCTCTGAAACCGAGGCTGCCATGCGTGAGGTGCGTACCACCAAGACCAAGACAGTTTGCACCTACTGCGGCGTGGGCTGCTCCTTCGACATCTGGACCAAGCCTGACGATCGGCACATCCTGAAGGTGGAGCCGAGCCAAGGCGCAACCAACGATATTTCAACCTGCGTTAAGGGCAAGTTCGGCTGGGATTATGTAAACTCGCCGGACCGCCTGCAAAAGCCCCTGATCCGCAATGCCGATGGGCAGACCTTCCGTGAGGCCACCTGGGAGGAGGCTCTCAGCCTGATTGGAGAAAAGTTTTCAGCAATCAAAGCCGAACACGGGCCGGACGCGCTGGGCTTCATCTCGTCTTCAAAGACCACCAACGAAGAAAATTACCTGATGCAGAAGCTGGCGCGCGCCGTAGTCGGCACTAACAACGTCGATAATTGCTCGCGGTACTGCCAGTCACCTGCTACATCCGGTCTATTCCGCACGGTCGGCTATGGTGGCGATTCCGGTTCGATTCATGACATCGGTAAGGCTTCGCTGGTGCTGTGCATCGGCACCAACACAACAGAAAGCCATCCGGTGCTGGCGACGCGGGTCAAGCAGGCGCACAAGCTGCGCGGGCAGAAGTTGATCGTAGCCGACATTCGAGAGCATGAAATGGCGCGCCGCGCCGACATCTTCTTCCGTCCCAAGCCGGGCACGGATATCATCTGGCTCTCGGCGATGACCCGGTACATCCTGGAAAGCGGCTTGGCGCGTACCGAATTTATAGAGCAATGGGTGAATGATCTTGACAAGTACATGGAGAGCCTGCACTGGGCGACCATGGAGTTTGCCGAGCGCGCGACCGGCATCGCGGCTGCGGAATTGCATCGTATTGCGGAGACCATCGCAAAAGCAGAGTCAGTCTGTGTGTTGTGGGCCATGGGCGTCACGCAGCATGTAATGGGGTCTGATACCTCGACTGCCATCTCAAACCTGCTGCTGGCTACCGGCAACTACATGCGCCCCGGCACCGGCGCATACCCCTTGCGCGGGCATAACAATGTACAGGGAGCTAGCGACTTCGGCTGCATGCCGAACATGTTTCCCGGCTACGAAGATACGGACGATGAAGCCGCGAACGCACGCTACTCCGAAGGTTGGGGCGCGAAGCTGCCCAAGAAGAGGGGACTCGACAACCACGAGATGATTGATGCCTGCTACGAAGGCAAACTGCGCGGTGCGTACTTGTTTGGAGAAGACATGTACTCGGCGGACTCAAATGCGAACCATGTTGCGGGCGGCTTTGAGCGGTTGGAGTTCTTTGTCGTGCAGGATATTTTCTTTTCAGAAACTTGTCGCTTTGCCGATGTCGTTTTACCAGCGAGCCCTAGCCTTGAAAAGGACGGCACATTTACCAACACGGAGCGGCGCATTCAGCGGCTGTACCAGGTGTTTGAGCCGCTTGGTGAGTCGAAGCCCGACTGGCGCATCATCCAGGACATCGCCAACCGGCTGGGCGCACACTGGAACTACACGCACCCCAGCCAGATCATGCAGGAAGCAGCCTCGCTTGCACCGATATTTGCCGGGGTGGATTATGACCGGCTAGAGGGTTACAGGACCTTGCAATGGCCGGTAGCGATTGACGGGACGGACCAGCCGCTGCTGTATACGACAGGCTTTCCATTTGAGGACAATAAGGCCAAATTCTTTCCGCTGAAGCTGCGCGTGCCGGCTGAAGTTGAGGATGCTGAGTACGACCTGCATCTGAATAACGGCCGCGTGCTTGAGCACTTCCACGAAGGCAATATGACGATGCGGGTTCCGGGTATTTATCAGGAGACCCCGGAGCGATGGATCGAGGTCTCGCCGGAGTTGGCTAAGGAACATAACATTGTGACAGGACAGTGGGTGGATATCACCTCGCGTCGCGACACGCTGCGCCTGCAGGTGCTAATCACTGACCGTGTGAAAGGCAACCAGCTGTTTGTGCCGTTGAACACAGCAGATGGAACGCAACCTATCAACAAGCTAAGCAGCAGTGATGTGGACGATATAACGCATACGCCTGCGTACAAAGAACTTGCCGTCAAAATGAAGGTACTGCCGTGGCGCGGTGAGAATCCGTTACGCGCCCTCAACTTCCGTAACGGCAACCCAAAGGCGCAGAACGGCGTAGAGGTGGAACGCAAGTGGGCGCGCGCTGACTACCGCATGCCGGGTTCGACGCCCGAACTGATCCAGATCGGCAACGGCAACGGTCATAGTAACGGAAAAGGACGGTAAGCGATGGCAAAAGCAATTGAGTTTCGTCCGCACATCGCACCGGCTATTGAGGAGACGCAGCGCAAGCTGGATGCGGCCCCATTACAACATGCCGAAGCGCTACTGCAAGCCTACCGGCTGCTGCAAACGATGCATGACACAGGCACCCTGGACTTTATACGCGGGGCGCTTGGCGCAGGAGACACCGTGCTGAACGAGGTTGTAGACATTGCAACCTCACCGCAGTCCACGCGTGCTATCCGCAACCTGCTGATCGTGATCAACCTGTTGGGTACGATCGACCCGGAAGCGCTGCACCGTCTTGCCAACGCGGTAACTCCTGTACTGACGGGAGAACAACCGGCGGAGCCGCCGTCACTATTCGCCCTTACACGGCAGTTGTTTTCAAAGGATGTGCGCCGCGCTTTGGTAGCCGGTGTCGTCGTGTTGGGAGCAGTCGGCTATGCCTTGGGGCGCTCCGAGAAAGAAACTCACCCACTCGGCTAGTTGGAATCTATGTCCCTCAAAGGTCTACTTTTCCGGTAGACCTTTGATTTTCCCCTGCTCCCATGCTTTGGCGTATTTCCAGCTCACATAGCCGGCATGGTACAGATGCTGTAGTAGACCCTCTCGGCCATCAAGAAATCCGCCGCGTATCAGGTAGTTATAGGCGAAAGTTGCGGCAGGGTTTGCTAGGACACCTTTTAAAAATGCGGGAAGTGACTCAACATTTCCTGTAGCTGGAACAGCGGCACTGCTATAGCGATTCATATGTTCGATATATAGGGAAAGTGCCGGGTAGGTGTGGTGGATCAAATCTCCCGTGAGCGGAGCTACCGGGCCATCGGCAATCATGGATTCATGTACAGCCAGATCTTGAAAGCGAGCTCGGCCTTGACGAAACAGGCGCAGCTTGCGGTCCGGGTAATAGCCGCCATGCCGCAGCCACCGACCCAGAAACAGGTTACGCCTCGGCACTGTAAAGCCGGCAAGTTCCGGTGCAGCAGTTGATAGGACAAGGTGAATGTTATTAGCCAGTTCGGATGACAGTACTTCATCCGCATCGAGCGAAAAAACCCACTCACCCGTGCACTGCTCGATTGCAAAGTTCTTCTGCGCACCGAAGCCAAGCCAGCTCTGATGCAGAACGCGAGCTCCAAACGCCTTAGCTACTGACACGCTGCTATCTGTAGAACCGGAATCCACCACCACAATCTCAGGTGCGAGTGCGGTAAGGGAAATTAGAGTCCGCCGCAGGTTTACTTCTTCATCCTGGGCAACAATGGCAACCGAAAGCAGCGGCAGGCTCACGCAGCCATAAATTGCTGAATCAGCCGAACCATGAGCGGCTGAAGCGATTCGCCAGTTTTCGGCAGGATAAACTGCGAAGATGCTTCACTCCAATCCAGCTTGAAGGAGGTCGAAAGCGCGGAAATCCATATTTGACGGACAGGATTATTCGGAGTCACGACGAACTTGCTGCCGGGCTGCTCAAAGACGATATTCAAGACGCCATTGTTCTCTTCGACATCGAAGCCGCCTTCGGCTTCCTGCTCAATGAGAGCCTGCTTAAGAGCTTCTATGGCGTGATCGGCATGGCGGCGGAACTGAATTTCGTCGAGCATGGCCTAAGTGTAACAACCGCCGCCTGCGCCACCTCTAGGCTGCGTCGCTAAGCTACATCCCGAATAGCATTCTTCACATGCTCAATGGCTTCTTCTTTCAACTCAAGATGGTGCACCCTGAAAGCATGGTCTTCAATCTGAGGCAGCATTTCTGCTTCAGATTGGCCTTCCAGGTGCCACTCGCATTCTGTGTAGCCGACGTTTGCACAGTGAAACTGCTTGGTTGCCATGGGAAGCTCCTTGTGGATTGAAATGTTTCGCAACATACCTCTACTCGGATGTACGTAGCCGAGCCTACGAATTTAAAAATTAAATCTAACCGTCCATATTCAAGGTTAGTAGTGAATCGCTTGCTATCCGAGCACACGAGTGCTGCATTTAGGATATACGCATTCGCAAAAGGCCAATCGAGTGAGCACTCGCTTGCAGCCTGGACTGGATAGGGAGGCCAATAGAAACGGTAAGTAGTCGTTGGATGGTCTTCTGCCATTTCACAAACTTTAGTCACTCATCATCCTGAACAGGAGTAGGAGAGTTGCCGATAGGGAACAAGACTTCACAGTCTGCAATAAGACTCAAATAGGTCAGGTGCTGGTATGGATATTCTTTTAGTAGACGACAGTAAAACAATGCGCCTGCTGGTGCAGCGAGCCATACGACAAGCCGGCTTCCGCAGGCTTGTGGTTGGTGAGGCGGAAAATGGAGTTCAGGCCTTAGAAAAGCTTCAGGGAGAGCGGCCCAAAGTCATTCTTTCTGACTGGAACATGCCGGAAATGTCAGGCATTGACTTCCTCATGCGAGTTAGAGCTGCAAAAAACACGGTGCCATTCGGCTTTATCACCTCTGAAAGCTCGACGCAGATCAAAAATCTTGCCATGAGTTCGGGAGCGAACTTCTTGCTTACAAAGCCTTTTACCCCTGAAGACGTCCAAGCAGCCCTCTCACCGATCCTGGGGAGCAACTAGATCATGTCGGAACCGACAGCGCATGCTATGACCCAACTTTTTTCGCAGCTTATGGGGCGAAAGGTTTCGTTCGCACAGGCAAAAGCCGCGACAGCAGCGAACGTCAAGCAGATGTACGGCTTGTATACCGTGCTTCCACAGGAAACAGTAGTCGTCGTCAAAGCTGATCTACCGTTACTTGGATCGTTTGCAGGTGCCCTCGTGGGCCTGCCGCAGGATGCAATCAAAGAACAGCTTGCGGAAACGCCGTTGAGTGAGCTTCTGCGAGATGCAATCCACGAAGTTTTGAATATCGCTTCTACCGTGGTCACAAACGAGGGACGGGCAGTATTCAAAAAGATGGCGGCAGATCCAGTGTACTTTGACAGCCTGGATACTCAGTTCTTACAAAAGCCGGATCGTAAAACCTTGTTCGATGTTTCCATGGACGATTACCAGGGAGGCAAGTTCACAATTTTCGCTCAATTGTGACGATTGGCTTCAGAAGCGATGACACCGGTCCTGGAACGCGATTAGATCTGGAAGCAGCCGTAAGTATCTCGCCGGTATAGGGCTGTCTCTGGTAAAGGCCGATGTCAATGCTCCGGCAACGCTTGGAAGAGTGTTCCGAAGCGCGGGCAATCAGGAAACAATGTTCCTGTCGAGTAGCAGGCACCAGTTCCTTTTCGTTTCCTGGCCTTAATGGAACTGCGACCATCTGCAGCCTCTATCGATAGCTGGATTTACGTAGTTTTATGCATCTGCAACAGAATAACTTAACATGCAGTTCTTAACGGTTTTGGATGCAACACCGATCTACTTCTTGGGTATTGATAATTCAAAGTATGTTTTCTCAGTACCGGCAGCATCGGCAGTAACCCCCCTCACCTTATTTCATGCCATTTTATGACTCCGGTAATGTCCAGGGGGATAGCGTAAGCGGCCATGTAAGCGGATGATCCTAACAGCGAGGGCAGCAATGATTTTGGGAACCAAGACACCGGTGGCGAATGGAACACAAAATACCGCCGACCTGCGCACAGGCAAGTATCTGATCTTTCAACTGGGTGATGAAGAGTTCGGGGTCGGCGTGCTGAAGGTCAAAGAAATCATGAAGATGCAGGAGGTCACGAGTGTTCCACAAACTCCGACCTTTGTGCAGGGCGTGATCAACCTGCGCGGCAAGATCGTGCCGGTTATCAATCTTCGACGCAAGTTCAAGCTTTCCGAACAGGAAAGCACTGAGCGTACCTGCATCGTCGTAGTGCGCATGCAAATAAATGGGATAGAGCAGCCCATGGGGATCGTAGTGGACGGGGTGGTCGAGGTGCTGACACTAAGCTCGGACGATATCGAAGATACTCCTGACTTTGGCTTGGATGGCATTGCGCCCTACGTACAAGGCATGGCGAAGGTAAAAAGCAAGGTCAAAATCCTGCTGGACATAGACCAAGTTTTAAGCGGTCAGAATTCAGATGTACTCGCTACCTTGCGCATGTAATAACCACTCATCACAAGACTAGGAAAGTCTCATAGGCGCACAAATGACGATAGGCAAAAAGCTGTACATGGGTTCTGGAAGTGCCCTTGTGATCACCCTAATAATGGGAATAGCCGCCATCCGTAATATCAGCGCACTGGGTGCCGCGATCGACGGTCTGGTACACATCTCTGCACGCAACCTCTTTCTTTCCGGGGAGGTCGATAATCTTACCTCCGATTTTCTGGCGACCCAGCGTGGCATGCTGGTACATGCCAATGCAAATGACAAGGAAGGTGCGCGCAAGCTGTACGACCACGCACTGGAGGATGCTGCGACACTCAAGAAGGATGACACTGAGTTCATACAACGCTCAACCAAGGCGGAGTTGCGGGAGTTGGTCCAGACGCGCGTGCAGGACAAGATCGAACCCATGCAGCAGATCATGTCAAACCTGTATGACATGGTTTTGAAAGGCGATCTTGTAGGCGCCAATGCACTATCCATCAGCAAATTCACCCCTCTCGCACAGGGTATTAACGATGCAGGCCATGACCTTGCTATTAAGGAATATCAGCAGGTGATGTCAAGGGCTGACTCTGCTTCGGCTTTAATCGGGCCTGCGCGTAACCTCAGCATTCTGATGATGGTTTTGTCGATTGCTGTAGGTGCAGGCATCATCTGGATCGTCCGTGGGATCAACAGCACCCTTCAAAGCAGTGTAGGCGAGCTTCGGGACGGCGCCGATCAAGTGGCAAATGCCGCGTCGCAGGTTTCTTCCTCAAGTCAGTCCTTGGCACAAGGAGCCTCTGAGCAGGCTACATCTCTTGAAGAAACGTCGGCTTCGTCTGAAGAAATCAACTCGATGGCTCGGAAAAATACGGACAACTCTCGCGCTACCGCAGAATTATTGGCCCAATCCCAGCAGAAAGTAAATCAGGCAAACCACCACTTGGAAGACATGGTGATCTCTATGAATCAGATCACCGATTCAAGCGGTAAAATCTCGAAGATTATCAAAGTCATCGATGAAATTGCTTTCCAGACCAACATTCTGGCCTTGAACGCCGCGGTTGAAGCCGCTCGCGCCGGCGAAGCAGGTATGGGGTTCGCCGTAGTGGCTGATGAGGTGCGCAGCCTGGCCCAACGCAGCGCGCAGGCCGCCAAGGACACAGCCAGCCTGATCGAAGACTCCATCGCTAAATCCAGTGAGGGTAAGGTCAAGGTGGACCAGGTTGCATTTGCTATTAGAGCAGTGAAAGAGGACTCAGCGCGGATCAAGGTGATGGTGGATGAAGTTAGCCTTGGGAGTGAAGAGCAGTCCCGTGGCATTGACCAGATACGCAAAGCAATTGCGCAGATGGAGCAGGTTACTCAGACAACAGGAGCAAACGCGGAAGAAGGCGCCGCGGCAGCTGAAGAACTCAATGCACAGTCAGAGGCGATGAAAGACGTGGTCGCTCAACTACAGGCAATGGTAGGTGGCGCAGGAAGCGACTCAATGCTCATGCCGTGGGTTACCCCTGCACGCACCATACGGCCTTCAAGTCTGTCCATTCAACGAGCTTCTTCGTTAAAGAAACTCTCCCGACCAGTCTCGCTACAGAAAGTGAAACTCAGCTATAAGGAGAATATTCCGACACGAAAACCAATGCCGGGTTCGGACCAGTTTCCAATGGAGGATAGCTTTCAATCCTTCTGACGTGGAACGGAACGAGATTGAGTGACGAGCCTCTTCTTGCACATGGTGTGTCGATAGTTGTTCAAGCTATGGAGAATTCACCTCCGGAAAGCTCTACATGCGATCATCCAGGGCGGGAAGCACATCGTGAAGATCGATAAGTCATGAACCAAGCTGTAAAGCGTGGAGCATTTCGGCTGTTGCTCGCATAAAGCAAGGAGATATCAGGCCGCACCGGCTGTCTGGAACTACAGTAAACCAGATTGTCACGCGGGTCCACCCTGCGGAGAGGATTGGCAAAGAGGCACTATGTCTGAACAGGAAGAGAAAGGGCCTGCAGCGATCGCAGCATGGGAAGCGAGCATTGATGAACTCGCGACGGGATTGATGATCGACGGCATAGGGCTAGCGATCATGGCGGACCTCCAGTCTCTTGCAATAAGGGCCGAAAACGCCGGTTCCTCCCAAAGTGCTGCTCTAGCTCGTTCGTTGGCCATTTCGCTCGAGAGTAGCACTGCTAAAAATTCCGAGGCCCTGCTTAAGGAAGGCTTCACGCAGCTAAGGTCGTCCATGCAGCGCGAGAGCAGCAGTATGGCTTCCGTGGCTGAGACCACTTACAGTTCACTTGGCGATGATGCCGAACTTGTAGCGGACTTCCTGGTCGAAGCACGCGAGCACCTTTCCCAGATCGAAGGTCAGATGCTTGCGCTCGAGCGCGACCCTGCCGCGATGGAGGTGATACACACTGTCTTCCGTGCTTTCCACACTATTAAAGGATTAGCAGGTTTTCTCGGCTTTTCGGTGGTGCAGGCAGTCTCTCATGAAGTTGAAACGCTGCTTGACTTAGCGCGCAATGAGAGGCTGACGGTTGATTCTTCTATTGTGGATGTAGTGCTTGAGAGCGGCGATTTTCTTTTAGCAGAGATGTCTGCGATCGATCTCGTCCTGGCAGGTAGCGCATCTTTATCCCCAGCTGACAACTGCGGTTTGATCGCTAAAATAAGGCATCTGGCCGTTCCACAGCAATTGCATGGATCGATACCTGTAGGAACACCAAATTCTACATCGCCTACAAACAACCATACCGCTACCGACACCCACCCTGAAGCAGAAGATGGCTTCTTCTCGCCGGCGCTTACGGGTGGTAGTGGAGCGGCTTCGCAACTAGCATCAGATGTGGCTGCGTTAGCCGTTTTGAATTCCACCATGGTGGAGGCTGGAGCCCCCTCCACCGATGATTTCACTGTAGCTCTCCGTAAACCTTCCGATCAAACCCCGAAGACAGCATGCGCCATAGAACCACCAGAAGCCACTATGGCAGCAGGTCCGTTGGCGAGCTTTACAGTACTACCTAAACCTTCCGAAGTAGTAAGTTCAATCAAGGTCGTAAAGGTTTTCTCGACGTCACACCCATCTGAGCCAGTCGCAATGATTGAAGCTTTACGCTCGGTCGCGCCTGCCAAAGTTCTGGAAACATCGCGCGTTCCAGAACCTCCTAAAGCTCCGGATGCTAGCTCAGTACGGGTGGAGACTGCCAAGCTCGATCACCTGATGGACATGGTGGGCGAGATGGTGGTCGCCCAGTCGCTTATTCGGCACAGCCATGTGCTGCTTTCTGCGAATGACTCCCGACTCATTGGCGATATTTCGCATTTGGCTCGCGTTACAGCCGAAGTACAGCGAGCAACCATGAGTATGCGCATGGTTCCCGTAAGCCAGATGTTTCAGAAGATCGAGCGTCTGATCCGCGACCTTTCACGCAAAGCCGGAAAGCAAGTGGTACTTGAAACTTCCGGTACAGATACTGAAGTCGACAAGACTGTTGCCGAAGAGCTCTCCGATCCCCTTCTGCATATGGTGCGCAACTCTGTCGATCATGGAATTGAAGAAGCCGGTGAGCGGAAAACCGCTGGCAAAGATCCCACGGCGCGCATCCGCCTTGCAGCTTACCATCAAGGCGGTCAGGTAGTCATCATGATCGCGGATGACGGCCGAGGACTCAATGCCGAAAAAATACGCAAAAAAGCTGAGCAGAAGAATCTCGTTGCTTCCACAAGCTCACTAACCGAAGCAGAAATCTACCAGCTTATATTTGCCCCAGGTTTTTCGACCGCTGAAACGATCACGGATGTCTCGGGACGGGGCGTGGGCATGGATGTTGTTCGTCGCAATGTAGAAAAGCTTCGCGGACGCATCGAGACGCAATCAACTCTCGGTCTAGGAACGACTTTTCTGCTCAAGCTGCCTCTTACGTTGGCAATTATTGACGGTCTAGTGGTTGAAGTCGGCAGCAGTCGTTATGTAATTCCTCTTCCTGTCGTGCGAGAGATTTTTCGACCCCTTGAAGGTACTTTGTTCAGTATTGTGGGTCGAGATGAAATGGTGCTCGTGCGCGAACAGTTGATGCCTATTGTCCGGTTGAATCAGCGGCTCGGCATTCAAGCACGGGCGAAGCTCCCAAGTGAGGGTTTACTTGTCGTCATAGAGTCGGAGAGTAAACGCTTTTGTTTGCTGGTGGACGATCTACTGGGTAAGCAAGAAATCGTTATCAAATCCCTGGGAGAAACTTTCAAGGACGTTTCCGGCTTTTCGGGTTGCGCAGTGTTGGGCGATGGCCGTGTTGGATTGATCCTCGACACAGATGGTATTTACCACGGTAGAAGACGATGAATACCACCTCATCAGCTACGAGGGAACAGGTGTTGCGCCCCCGCGACTTCGATCTCATCCGCCAAATGGCTTACGATTTTTGCGGTGTGGACCTGGGAGGCAAGCAGGTCCTGGTTGCTTCTCGGCTCGGCAAAAAAGTACGTGAACTTGGGTTTCCATCTTTTGAGAAATACTGCGAGCATTTGCAAAAAAATGGTCATGGTGACTCGTTTACAGCCATGATTGACGCACTAACCACAAACCATACAAGCTTTTTTCGAGAGGCGCGTCACTTCGTTTTCTTGCGTGATGTCATTCTGCCCGAGCTGCCTGCGGGTAGCCCTTTGCATCTGTGGAGTGCGGCCTGCTCAACCGGCGAAGAGCCCTACACAATCGCGTTCGCACTTATTGAAGCTCTGGGTAGGGAAGCATTCTCGAGAGTGTCTATTACTGCAACCGATATCTCTACTCGCGTGCTCGAAAAGGCAGAGCAGGGCCTCTATCCCGTGTCCAGCCTGACTCGATTGCCCGTCGCCATGATGCGAGATTGTCTGCTGAAGGGTACAGGGCAATATTCTGGTCAATGCCTAATCAAGCGCGAGGTCCGAGACCTTATCAAATTTCAGCAGTTGAATCTGCTCGAGGATTCCTCTTCCGTGGGTCCTTTTCAAGTTATTTTCTGCCGCAATGTCATGATTTACTTCGATTTACAGACACAACAAGCCGTGATTAACCAACTTGTTTCAAGGCTCGTTCCAGGTGGTTATCTGTTAATTGGCCATGCAGAAAGTTTGAACGGCATCCATCATTCGCTCGAACACATTTGCTCCGCGACGTACCGCAAGCCTGGAGCCTTTCCAAAGCTTAGATTATTAGGAGCCGCGGCAGCCTGGCTGCGGAAAATGCGATGAATCCGGTCCACACCATAGGCATTAGTGACTGCTTCGTATCCAATGACCCAACCGCCGTGCTTACCACGCATGCCCTGGGTTCCCGCATTGCCGTCGTGATCTATGACCCGGTAGCGCGAGTTGGAGGCATGCTTCCCGACCCAAGTCCCCATACGACCAAGGCCCTCGAGCACCCTTCTAAGTGCGCGGACACGGACATCTCCCTGCTTTTTCATATGGCATACCACTTTGGAGCAGTGGAACCGCGGCTGATTGTTTCGGCTCTTGGCGGAGCGCAGGTAATACATACCAGCGACACTTTCAACATCGGCAAAAGAAGTTACATAGCCATGTGCAAGATTCTCTGCGAAGCCGGAGTCTTGGTGAAGAGGGAAGAGGTAGGCGGAACGGTGCCACTCACAGTGCGCCTGGAACTTGAAACCGGACGACTCCTCATTTCTAGCGGCCGGAGCAACGAGCTCCCTACTCGTCAGTTACGGAACAAAAAAATGAATATGCAAAGTGAAGTAAAGATCGTCGATGAACAACGCGACATGCGCGATACTCTTCGTTACGTTCTACTGTCAAGCTTTGAAACGGGTTTGTACCTGGAAGCAGACGATGTTCTTAAAACCCTAGAAGTACTGGAGCGCGAAAAGGTAGACATCGTGCGAATCAATATGCATATCATGTGTGGCAAAGTCATCAAAACATTATTTGCTGAATCATGGTTATACTACACTCCGGCATTTGTCCTAGTAACCGAACGCAGCAACAAACGCATGCAAAAAAATGCTGGCACTTGGGGTGCATTTGCGCTTGACCAAAGTATACCCCACGTATGGCGCGAGATCAGGAGGGGCTTATGAGTTTCTCCTCGAACAAAATTAAAGTGTTGGTGATAGACGATTCCGCCATTGTGCGCAAGATACTTTCAGAAACAATTTCTATGGAAAATGACATGGAAGTTGTGGGTACAGCGCCCGATCCGTTTGTGGCACGCGACAAAATTCTTGTGCTCAAGCCGGATGTGTTGACGCTTGACATTGAAATGCCACGAATGGATGGGCTTACTTTTCTTAAAAAGCTTATGGTTTACCATCCAATGCCAGTCATTATCATTAGTTCGCTGGTGCAGTCCTCCTGCGAGATTTCGCTTGAAGCTTTACGGTGTGGAGCAGTCGAAGTCATGGCAAAGCCAGGCGGGCCTTACTCGATTGGAGAGCTGCGCGAAGGATTGGCGCAAAAGCTACGCGCCGCTGCAGGCGCGCGGGTGGCTCCTGCAAAAGCGCGACGGGAATCTAGGCCAGTACTTTCCTCTAAACCGGGCAATGCGACCTTCTCTCCAGATACTGTAATAGCCATTGGAGCTTCAACTGGAGGAACCGAAGCAATCCATGACGTGTTAATCGAGCTGCCGGCAAACATTCCAGGTATGGTTCTGACTCAACACATTCCAAAACTCTTCTCGACCTCATTCGCGCAGCGCTTGAATCGCTTGTGCCCCTTCGAGGTAAAAGAAGCTCAAGATGGCGATGAACTTGGCCCCGGTCGCGCCCTGCTGGCTCCCGGAGATTTTCACATGGTGCTTCGGCGCATTGGGTCAACGTATCGCGTTCAGATACAGGACGGACCCAAAATCTGCTATCAGCGTCCGGCTGTTGACGTCATGTTCAGCTCAGTAGCCAAAGCTGCGAAAGGGAGCGCGATTGGGGTGCTGCTGACCGGTATGGGAGCGGATGGAGCTCAAGGTTTGCTAACTATGCGCAACGCAGGAGCCAGAACAATCGTGCAAAATGAAGCGACTTGCGTTGTGTATGGTATGCCGCGCGAAGCAGTACGGATGGGCGCGGCAGAGCAGGTCCTTGCCCTATCAGCAATTCCGTCCGCCATTCTGAAAGAGGCTGCACGCATGCGTCAGTAACTATGCTGACAATATAATTTGGGTGCGTTCAGCCGCGCTTTGAACATGTTAGAACAGCATGTGCCACTTACGATGCGATGGACGTGTCGATTGAAGCTGTCTTGACGTTCCGTCTGACACAGCGAAGCGCAGGAAAGTCTGCCATGCAGAAGTCGAGGTGCCAGCGTATGGTGATGAGGGAATCGGAAAATGTAACAAATCATGAGAAAGTGGTTGCCAGTGAATAGAAGCTCTTCCATTCAAGAGTATCGTGCCGTAGAAGAAGCTTTACACTTTCAAAAGCGACCGCTTTAGTGAGTACAACTGGATTTGTGTGTAGGCAATATTTGGAGAAGTACAATCTTTGGAAATACCTCCGATGCCGCTATTTTTGGCAAACCCTCAACCAGCACCCGTCTTAGAACAGCTGGAAGTTCACTTCTAAATGAATTGCCACGGCAACCGGCTTTCCCTTTAGCATCCCAGGGTCAAATCGGTATTGACTCACAGCTTCCACAGCCTTATCGTCCAAACCTCTTGCGGCAACACAATACTTAGGATCTACTGTTTCGGCAAGCGACTGAGACACCTTTACCTCCTGTGGCTTGCCCTGCACATTCACTATTAATGAAACTGTAGTTACCCCCGCAAACGATGTTTCCGTGCCTCCTCAGTGAACTCCGGGTCCACTGCATACACCAGCTTGGGGGAAGGTAACCTCGCCGCTCGCCTGGTACACCAGCGGCTTGGCTGCCGGAGCATCGGGGGGGGGCGAGCTTTGCGCTGAAGCCAAAAGAGCTTGTAGCGCAAGGCAGCCACTCAGCAAAACTTTGCTTAAATGCATGTTAAATCTCCATTCCTTCGCGAAAACCAACAACCTAATACATTCTATTAATGAAATGTATGTAGTCTCCGAAATGTGATCATTTTGCAGTACTAGCTTATAATTTTGGCTCCGCTTCTGATTATAGGGAAATGGCCTTCCTTTGGCGTGGATTATTATAACTCAAGTCGAGTGCATACTTCCTAATGCTTAGGCTTGATAACACTCGTTCACGAACTTGTACTAAAGATACAAAGACTTATTTTCTTCTCGAAATACAAAGCTCTCTAACGGTACTTCATAGAGCATTATTATAAGTTCAATTTAATATGTCTTATAAAATATAATCATCTATAGTGCAAGACTTATCTTCTAACTATTACATTTTACAGTACGGTAACATTTAGAACGGTTATATCTACCGTGCACGTTCAAACCTTACAGTGAACGCCCTACGGAGCAGCTTAAGCATAATAGTAACGTTACAAAGCTCGCAAATTTTGTTGCGTTTTGCAGCTTGAACACTGTAAATACAACGTTTGAAATTAGGCGACCAGTTGGTCGCAAAGACCGGGTTAGGCTAACACTCCTCGGTCTGTCCGCACCCGCTTACCGCCCAGACGGGTAAAAAGCTCCCCCCCGACAGGTCAACACCAGGATCTGCATCCGGGTAGAAGCCTCTGCCAGGACGTCGAACATTCGTTCCATCCGCTCACTGTCCGAGTACGCGAGTGCGTCATCGAGAATGACCATTGCCGGGTGCCCGCTGTCGAGAAGCATGTCTGCGAAAGCCAGCCGGGTGAGCACAGCAATCTGTTCCTGGGTTCCGTCCGAGAGCCCGTCGAAGCGTTCCGTCTGCTCCGCACCGCGCGTCATGGCTGTGATCTGGAAGTTCTCATCGCAGTCAATCGAAGCTCCGGGAAAGAGACGTTGCAGATAGGGCACGATCCGTTTCACAACGGGAGCCATGTAGCGTTCCTTGGCTTCGCGCTCAGCCTGTTCCAAGGTGTCGCGAAGAAGCTCCAGTACCTGGATCTCGCGCTTGAAGCGACTACACTCCAGTGCCAGATCGTCACGAGTTCGTTGCGCCTCTTCAAGCTGCTCCTCAATGCCCATGCCCTCCTCCGCAGCAATGCGGCTCTCGAGAACAGCAATGTCCCGCAGGATCTGAGCGCGATCTTCAGAAATCAGTCTTCTCGCTTCTCGGTACCGCAAGATACGCGCATCCATGGCAGCGACCGAGTCCACCGGACGAGCGCGCTTTATCTCAGCGGCAATGCTCCGCTGCAGGATCACCCCTGTTGCAGCCGAGGCACGGCGGGAGGCAAGAGCTTCGTCTGACTCGCGACCATGTGCCTGCTCAAGCTCGCGCGTCAGCTCGTCGTGCCGTTTGCGAGCTCCCTCGACTGCACCCTGGGCCAGGGTGTGAGACCGCACCGTTCGCAGGTGTTCTTCCTCCAGGTGCCTTAACGGTGCTTGCGCTACGCCGGCAGCCTCGGAGAGGGTTGCTTCCCTTGTCTCGGCATCATCCAGGGCTTGGCGAGTAGCCTCCAGCTCAGGTGCAGTTTCCAGTTCGAACCGGACAAGATCCGTCTTCAGCATCGTGATCAATACGGCTACATAATTTCTGAAAGGTTCAAGGCCGATAGCAATCTCAAGTACATTGTCCATACGTGTAGCGTGTAACCTTGCGCTCGGACTCCTCCAAATCATGCTCGTATCGTCGGCGAGCTGCAAGCTGCTCCCGGGCTTCTTCTATCGAATTCATACCGATTGCCTGCAGGGCATTGCGTAGCGTACGCTGCTCCTCTGCCTGTCGGGACAGCTGCTCCTCCCGATTCTTGATACCAGGTCGAATTCGGATGGTGCCGACTCCCTCCACCTCAATCACAAGATCCTCGATTACCTGCAACTGCAGCCTGGAGTGCCCGGTTTGAGATGTACCAGTAGATAAGAGAGAACTGGACGAGGGGAG